>JAXHLR010000006.1:0-349703 GCA_034521975.1 Acidimicrobiales bacterium
GGCACCCATCGCCGCCCCCGACGGCCCTCTTGGAGCGACCGCTCCCGAACACCCGTCGGACAAGGAGGCGACACCATGGCGACGACCGAACACGCTCGACACCAGCTCTACCGGCGACTCATCGACACCATCGGACCCGACGAGGCGGACACCCTCATGGAGTTCCTTCCCCCATCCGGATGGGCAGAGGTCACCACCAAGGGCGACCTGCACCACCAGAACGAACTCGCCGCCATCCAGTTCGCCGCGATCGACCGCCAGTTCGAAGCGGTCGACCGCCGCTTCGAAGAGGTCGACCGGCGGTTCGACATCGTGGACCGGAAGTTCGAGGAGATCGACCGCAGATTCGAACAGGTCGACCGCAGATTCGAGGACATCGACCGCCGCTTCGAGCAGGTCGACCGTCGGTCCGAGGAGGTCCTCGCCGAGATGCGGGGAGGCTTCCAGGCCATGGCCGAGACGATCGATCTCAAGGTCCAGTCCTCCCAGAACCTGATCCTCGCCGAGCTCCACCGCACCATGCGGACCAACCTCATCGTCACCATCGCCGTGCTCGGCACGCTCATCACCGTCATGTCCGGCATCACCGCCGGCCTCTGAGGGCCACCGCCGCGGTTGCCTCCGGCGTCACACCCCGTCTCTAGACTCCGGTCGATGACCGAGCGGTGGCAGCTCAACCGGGCAGGGATCCTCAACGTCTACCAGTACGGCGACGAGACCCTGCACTTCGGCGGAGGCCGGCTACTGCTGCGCGGGGTCAACGGCTCGGGCAAGTCCACCGCGATGAACATGCTCCTGCCCTTCCTGCTCGACGGCGACGTGCGGCGCATCGACGCCGCCGGCGAGCAGTCCGGCGTCTTGCGATCCTGGATGCTGTCGGGCCGCGACGACCAACAACCGATCGGCTACCTGTGGCTCGAGCTGGCCAAAGGTGACGAGCACCTCTGCTTCGGGTGCGGCATCAAGGCCAACCGCGGCACCGACCGGGTCAACACCTGGTGGTTCGTCACTCCCCGCCGCGTCGGCATCGACCTGCACCTGGTCGAGGGGCGGGTGCCGCTCAGCGTCGAGGCGCTGCGCACCGCGGCCGAGCCCGGCACCGTCTACCGCGAAGACCAACGGCCCGCCTACCGCAACGACCTGCGCCACCGGCTCTTCGGCGGAGCCGAGCTCGACGAGCACCTGCGCCTGCTCCGCATCGTCCGCAACCCCCGGGTGGGCGACCGGCTCGACGACGACCTCCCCACCTATCTCCAGGACGCGCTCCCCCAGCTGTCCGAGGCCGCCCTCGACGACGCGGCCCAGCCCCTCGAAGACCTCGACGAGCATCGCCGCACGGTCACCGACCTCGCCCGCACCCACGAAGCGCTGACCGCCATCACCGGCGTCTACCGCTCCTATGCCCGCCGCGAGCTGCACCAGGCCGCCCAAACCACCCTCGACGTCGTCGCTGAGCGCGACCGGCTCCTCCGCCACGAGCGGAGCGCCCGCGAGGCCCACCAGCAGGCCGAGCAGCGCCTCACCCACGCCGAAGCCGAGAAGCAGCGCCTCACCACCGAGGCGAGCCGGCTCCGCATCGAGATCGACTCGCTGAAGGGCTCCGAGGCCTACAAGGCCGGCGCCGAGCTCACCGATCTCCGCCAGCTCCTCAAGGGACTCGAAGAGGCCCTGGCCGGCACCGTCGACCAGGTCGCCGGGTGGCAGGCCCGGCTGGGAGAGGACCGCACCGCCACCGAGCGAGCCGCCGACGAGGCCGACCACGCGACCGAGCGCCTCCGCTCCACGTTCAGCCTCCTCGCCGACCTGGCCGCGACGGGCGGCGTCCCGGCCCGACCCCCAGGAGTTCCCCACCTCGACCACGAGCCACCCGACGACACCTTGCCCCGCCGACCGACCGGGCCACTCGACACCTCGGCGCCGAAGGCCCAGCTCGTCGACCTGAGGGTCGCGGCCGCCAAGCGGATCCTCGACGTCGACACCATGCAGGCCGCCATCACCCTGGTCGATCACGCCGAAGCCGAACTGGCCGACGCCGAGCGCGACCGCGATGCCGCCACCACCCGCGCCGACGAGGCTCGCCGCTCGCTCGAGCAGGCCGAGGCCGAGGTGCACACCGCAGCCGAGGACTGGCGCACCGCCGCCACCGACTGGCTCGACGGGCTCGGCGACCACCAGCGGCGCCACGACCTCGCCGAGGCCACGATCGACCCGGACCTGATGGCCGACCCCGCCGGGCTCGCCGCGGCCGACGCATCGGTGACCGCGCCCCTCCGGGCGGCCGCCGAGACCACCGCCGCTGCCCACCAGCACCGCATCGCCCGCACCGAATCACAGCTCGCCCACCACGACGAGGTGGTCGCCGACCTCGAGCAGACCGTCGACGAGCTGGCGGCCACCACCCTGCCGGCACCGCCGTCCCAGCCCTGGCAGTCCCAGCGCGCCACCGCCGCGCTGAGCGAGCTCGTCGACTTCGCCGAGCACCTGACCGACGCCGAGCGCGCCGGTCTCGAAGCCGCCCTCGACGCGTCGGGCCTGCTCGCGGCCGAGGTGTCGGCCGACGGACACCTCCGGCTCGCCGACGGGCAGCTCCTGGCGGCCACGACCACCGGCCACCACGACGGCCCGTCGCTCGCCGACCTGCTCCGCGTCGACCAACCCGAACACCACCACGGGGTCACCGACGACGCCATCCGCGCGCTGCTCGGCTCGATCGCCATCGACCTGGCCAGCGACCGCCACACCGCGGTCACCACCTCGGGCGAGTTCCGGGTGGGGTCGCTCCACGGTCGCCACACCAAACCACGGGCCGAACACATCGGACTCACCGCCCGACGCGAAGCACTCGAGCAGCAGCGCGCGGCGGCAGCCGCCGAACTGGCATCGGCCCGAGACGAGCGCAACACCGTCGCCGCCCGCCACACCTCCCAGCTCGCGGCCCTCGAGGAGGCCGAGGCCCTCGCCAAGCGCGTCCCCTCCGACGGGCCGCTCATGCGGGCAGTCGCCCACCACGCCGCGGCCGAGCACCACGACGAGGCCGCGATGGCCGAACACGACGAGGCCGAGGCCCACGCCGTGCAGGTCGAGGCCCGTCTCGCCGATGCGGTGGCCCGGCGCCAGCGCGACGCCACCCGCCTGGGGCTGCCGTCCACCGGTCGCGAACTGGACGAGGTCCGAGACGACATCGGCTCCCTCCGCCGCGACGTCGGACACGCCCTCGACCAGCTCGAGACACTCACCGGGGTCGTCGAGCGCTGGATCGAACACGCCGACCAGTGCGAGCGCACCACCATCCGGCTCGAGGAGGTCACCGGCCAGGAGCAGGCGGCCCGGGCCCGTCGTGACGAGGTCGCCACCCGGCTGGCCACGCTCGAGGACAGCATCGGGCTCGACCTCGACGAGGTCCTCGCCGCGCTCGACCAGAGCACCAAGGACCTCGAGATCGCCGAAGCCCAGCTCGCTGCGGTCGACGATGAGCGATCCCAGGCCGGCACCGCGCTCGGAGCCACCGCCGAGCGGTTCGAGCACGCGACGGGGGCCCGCGTCGCCGCCGAGCAGCGCTGCCTCGACGCGCTCCCCCACCTGCACCGCATCCTCGACGTCCCCGGCCTGGTCCCCGCCGCCCTCGACGAGCCGTCCACCGAGCCCCCAGCGCTCGAAGACCCGTCCACCGAGCCCGACCACGAGCCCGACCACGGCGACCGGGGCTCGGCGCGGCTCCCCAGCGTCGACGACAGTCCCGAAGGTGCCCGCGAGCTCTCCGAGGCGATGCTGGCCATCGTGGCGCCGCCCGAGGCGCCCGACACCACCGCCGAGAGCGTCCGCATCTCGCTGCGACGTCGTCGCGACACCCTCGGCGCCGGGTGGGACGCCGAGGCTCGCCAGCCCGACGATCAGCTTCCCCTCCACATCCAGGTCACCGGCCCCTACGCCGACAACCTGCCCCTCCACGACGCCGCCCTCGCCGTCGACGAGCAGCTCGCCCAGCTCTCGGGCCTGCTCACCGCCAAGCAGCGACAGGCGCTGCGCAACCTCCTCCAGGGCCTCGTCGCACGGGAGGTGGCCGACAAGCTCCACGCGGCCGGCGAGTTGGTCGACCGCATGAACCAGCGCCTGGCCGAGATCACCACCGCCCACGGCATCGGCGTCAGCCTCCGGTGGCACCGCCGCAACGACCTCGACCCCGACCTCGCCGCCATGGTCGCCCTCCTCGCCAAGCTGCCCGACCTGCGCACCCCCGACGAGGACCAGGCGCTCAGCGACGCCCTCGGTGCTCGCATCGAGGAGGCCCGCCGCGACGAGCCCGACCTGCCCTACCGCGACCTCATCGCCGGGGTGCTCGACTACCGCGACTGGCACCGCATGGCGGTCGAACTGCACCGACCGGGACGCTCCACCGAGCTGCTCAGCCGGCGCAGCACCCTGTCCGAGGGCGAGAAGAAGATCGTCACCTACCTCCCCCTCTTCGCCGCCGTCGCCGCGTCCTACGACCGGCTCGCCACCGGCGCCCCCGACTCGCCCCGCTTCGTGCTGCTCGACGACGCCTTCGCCAAGGTGTCCGAGGACAACCACTCCAAGCTGTTCGGCCTGCTCGTCGACCTCGACCTCGACTTCATCGCCACCAGCGAACGGCTGTGGGGCACCCACGACACCGTGCCCGAGCTGGCGATCACCGAGGTCATCCGCGACGCCGACCTGGCCACCATCGTGCTCGAGCACTCGCGCTGGAACGGCCGGGAACGAACCCCGTGAGCACCTACGAACCCTCCCCCGCCGATACCCCAGCCGACACCGGCCGGTCGCTGTTCCGCTACGTGGTCGGCGACGAGTGGGCCGACTACCGGGCGATCATGGCGGTGTTCGCCGACACGTTCTTCACCGAGTTCAGCCCCGACGACGTCGCCCGCCGCCTCGCCGACGCCGGCCATCCTCTCGGTGAGGACGTCGTCGCCGACCGGCTCGAGAGCCTCCGACGGTGGGGCAACCTCGCCGTGTCCTCCTCGGTCGGCAACCCCACCAGCCTGACCGACTACTACCGGCGGCGGAACCGCTACCTCATCACCCGAGCCGGCCAAGAGGTACACCAGGTCGTCGAGGGAATCCTCACCCGCGTCGACGAGGTGGCCGACGTCTCCACCGGGCGGCTGCGCACCCTCCTCGACGCCCTCGTCCGCCTGGCCGCGGTCGACCCGGCCACGATCGACGAGACCGAGCTGTCCGACCTCGTCGGCGCCGTCTTCGACCCCCACCAGGCCTTCACCAGCGAGATCACCCAGTTCTTCGCCGCCATCAACCAGTGGCAGAGCCGCTATGACCTCTCCCCCGACGAGCTCCGGTTCTTCGCCGAGGTGCTCGTCGGCTACGTGGGAGAGCGCCTCGACGACATCGAGCGCACCGCCCGCCCCATCAGCAGGCGCCTGATCGAGCTGGAGCCCTCGTTCCCCACCATCGTCGAACGGGCCGAACAGGGGCTCGCTAGCCGCGTCGACCGAGCCGGGTTCGCCGACGAGGTGCGGGTCGGTCACCGGGCCGGCAGCCGCCTCGACGACTGGGACCACCTGTGCTCGTGGTTCGTCCGTTCCGGGGGTCGACCGTCGCGCATCGAGACCCTCACCCGCGACGCCGTCGCCGCCGTGCGCACGCTCACCCTGAACCTCACCCGGCTCTCCCGCGCCGGTGCCGCCGCCGCATCGCGCCGCGCCGATCTGCTCCGCCTCGCCCAGCTCTTCGGCGATGCCGAACCGGACCAGCTCCCACGGCTCGCCGCCGCCGCGTTCGGCATCGGACCCACCAATCACTACGGGGTGCTCGCCGCCGACGCCGGCGATCCGGTCGCCACCACCACCCCCTGGGCCGACGCGCCGCCGGCCGAGGTGCCGATGTCGATCCGCCGCCGGGGCGACACCACCAACCGGGGTCGCCCCAGCCCGGTCCCCGACCGCTCCCAGGAGACGGCGCTGCTGCGCCAACGCCGAGCCGAGGAGCGCGCCGCCCGCACCCGCATCGACCACGAGCTCCTCGACCTCGACGAGCTCGACGGGTCCACGGTGTCGGTCGCCGCGCTCACCCGACTCCAGGAGATCGTCGGCCGGACCCTCACCGGTCTCGGCACCGCCGCCACCGGCGCCCGGCGCGACGACGGGCCCCTGACCTGTCACATCGAGCGGACCCCAGGGCGCAACACCCGAGTGTCGTGCCCCGACGGCACCCTCGCCCTGCTCGACCTCACCGTCGCGCTCGCACCCCGCTTCGACACCGGAACGGACCACGCCCGTGCCGGCTGACCGCGACCCCCAGACCCCGCTCGACCTGCAGCTCTGCGCCCGCAGGCTTGTGCAGCGGCCGCTCACCTGCAAAGAGCACGACCCCGACCTGTTCCGGCTGATCCGCCGCAACGAGGCCGACCTCGACCGCTGGTTCACCCAGCGCCTCGGCTACCGGCTCCACGTCGATGCCGACACCGCACGGCTGCTCAAGTCCGGGGTCATCCCCCACCGGCGCCCGCTGCGCACCCGCACCGACCGCGCGTTCCACCAGCTCGAGTACACGCTCCTCGCCCTCACCCTGGCCACCACCGTCGCCGGCCCCGCGGTCATCAGCCTGCGCGACCTCGTCGACCAGATCAGGCTGGCCGCGGTCGACGCCGCGATCACCCTCGACGACCGGAGCACGACCCGCCGGGCAGTCGTCGTGGTGCTGCAGTGGATGATCGACCTGGGACTCGCCCACGAGCTGCACGAGGGGGTCGAGGGCTATGCCAGCGACGAGCACGCCGACGCGGTGCTGCGGATGCGGCCCGATCGCATCGCCCTCCTGACCCTGCCAGCGCTCGCCGGTGTCGAACGCGACGACGAGCTGGTCGAACGGGCCGAACGGCGTGGCGACGCACGCCAGTGGATGCGGTGTCGACTGGTCGAGGACCCAGTCATGTACCGCGGCGACCTCACCGACGACGAATGGAGCGAGCTGCGCCGCCGCCTGACCGAAGAGGCCCGGCTGCTCGACGAGATGTTCGGGTTGGTGCTCGAAGCCCGCGCCGAGGGCGTCGCAGCGATCGACCCCGACGGGCGTCTCGCCGATCAGGCGTTCCCCACCGGCGGCACGCTTGGCCACGCCGCCCTGCTGCTGATCACCGAGTTGGGCGACGACCTCGGCGAGGTCCATCGCTGGGACCAGGTGGAATCGATCGTGGCGAGGTTGACCGCCGAGCACCGGCACTTCTCCAAGACCTACCGCGAGGCTCCCCACCGCCTGGCCCGCGACGCGGTCGAGCTGCTGGTCGACCTGCGCCTGGCCGAGGAGGTCGCCTCCGACGAGGTGGCCATCGAGGACGAGGTGGCCGTCGCAGGGGAAGAGGATGAGGACGAGGATGCGGGCCGACCCGACATCCGGCTCTTGCCCGCCGCCGCACGGTTCCTGCCCGTCGCGCCCACCGCCGTCGCCGGTCACGAGCAGGAGTCGATGTGGTGAGCGCCCCCGTCTCGCTGCACGACGATCACATCGCCCCGCTGTGGCAGGCGGTTCGCCACCGCCTCGAGCGTCGGGGCGCCCACAACCGGGGTCGACTTCGCCTGCCCACCCTCGACTCGCAGGGTCGGCTCGTGCTGAAGGGACTGCTCGGCCGCCAGCCCGGAATCACCGTCGATCTCGGCGTCCTCGAAGGGGCCCTCGTCCGACTCGGGGTCGGCTCCGACCTGGCCGATGCCCTGGCCCACCTCGGCCACCCAATCTCCGACGCGCCCGAGGCGCAGCGGCAGCGGCACCGGCTTCAGCGGGCCGCACGGGAGGCCGCCCGAGCGGAGGCGGTGCGGTGGCCCGAGCCCTGGACCGAGGAGTGGATCGACGAGACGATCAGAGCTGGTGTGCTCCGGGGGTTCGACCCCGAGGCCGCCGTGACCCTCATCAGGCAGGTGCGCGACGTCCTCGACACGCTCGACCACGGCGGCCGGCCCCTCAGCCGCAACGAGCTGGCGGCACAGGTGTGCGGATCGGCCCACGCGCTCGATCCCGGCACCAGGCTCGAAGCCGCCGCGACCCGAGCCTTGGTGAAACGTTCGGGCCCAGCGCACGACCGCGAGCTGTGGACGGCAGCAGGCGCTCACCTCGACCTCACGTCCGCGCCCGCGCTCACCTGGAACCTGCCCCTGGCCGATTCGCCGCTCGCCACCACGGTGCGCGCGGCGACCGAAGCCGGGCTGCCCGTCCACCTCACGCGCTTCGCGCTCGAACGCTTCCCCGCAGTCACGGCCGCACTCTCCACATCCGTGCTCGTCGTCGAGAACCCGCGCCTGGTCGAAGCCGCCGCCCAATCGGTGCTGCCCCTCGCGGTGCTCGCCACCAACGGCCAACCGTCGTCCACGGTGACCCTCCTCGTCCACCAGCTCATCGGGTCGGGCGGGTCGCTCCACTGCCACGCCGACTTCGACCCGGCCGGCCTGGCGATCTGTTCGCGCCTGGCCGAGGGCGGCGTGTCTCCCTGGCACATGACCGCCACCCACTACCGGACCCAGGTGCGAGACGCCGAACGGTCGGGGGTAGACCTACCCGAGACGATCGGAGTCGCGCCGCCCACGCCCTGGGACCCTGCGCTGTCGACGGCGGTCACCGAGCTCAGGCGGGCGGTCCACGAGGAGCGCCTGCTCCCGGACCTTCTCGACCAGGCGGTGAGCGAGCTGGAGTGACGGTCTACCGCTCTGGCCTCCGGTCCGGGAATCCCTGTCACCGCAGCGCAGTACACTGGCACCCATCGCCGCCCCCGACGGCCCACTCGGAGCAATCGCTCCCCAACACCCGTCGGACACGAAGGCGACACCATGGCGACGACCGAGCACGCTCGACACCAGCTCTACCGACGACTCATCGACACCATCGGACCCGACGAGGCGGACACCCTCATGGAGTTCCTTCCCCCAGCCGGATGGGCAGACGTCACCACCAAGACCGATCTGCACCACCAGAACGAGCTCGCAGCCATCCAGTTCGCCGCGATCGACAGGAAGTTCGAAGAGGTCGACCACCGATTCGAGCACGTCGACCGGCGCTTCGAGCAGGTCGACCGGCGCTTCGAGCAGGTCGACCGGCGCTTCGAAGAGGTCCTCGCCGAGATGCGGGGCGGCTTCCAGACCATGGCCGAGACCATCGACCTGAAGGTCGAGTCCTCCCAGAACCTGATCCTCGCCGAGCTCCACCGCACCATGCGGACCAACCTCATCGTCACCATCGCCGTCCTCGGCACGCTCATCACCGTCATGGCCCGCATCACCGCCGGCCTCTGACGGCCACCCCGGGACGCTCGCCCACCATGGAGCTGGGACTCGAAGGTCGGACCGCCCTGATCACCGGAGCCTCCAAGGGGATCGGCCGTGCCGCCGCGGCCATGCTCGCCGGTGAAGGGTGCCACGTGTGGATGGTGGCCCGCTCCGCCTCGGTATTGGAGTCGGCCACCGAGTCGATCCGCTCCCACCACGGCGCGAGCGTGCCACCGATCGCCGCCGACCTGTCCCGCACCGACGAGATCGATCGATCGTGGGACGAGGTCCCGCTCCCCGACATCCTCGTCAACAACGCCGGTGCCATCCCCAGCGGCACGATCACCGACATCGACGACGAGCGGTGGCGCCGGGCGTGGGACCTCAAGGTGTTCGGCTACATCAACCTCATGCGCCGCGCGCTGTGCGGGGCGTGGGCATCAACCCCCGCTGACCGTGCCTACAGCGTCTTGACGTGGTCGACGAGCTGGGTGAGCGCGGTGCCCCAGCCGTCCTCGAAGCCCATCTCGGCGTGGCGGCGACAGCCCTCGGGGTCGCGGTGGATGGCGGTCGCGGTGTAGCGGGTGCCGCCGTCGGCGGTGGGCTCGAGTTGGATCACCGCGGTGAACGCCAGGTCGTCGACGGGGTTGGGGCGGAACCCGGGGCCGAGGGCAGAAGTCCAGGTGAGCCGCTCGTGCTCGATGACCTCGAGGTAGCAGCCGGCGCCGCCGCCCATCTCCTCACCCTCGGGTGAGCGCATCACGGTGCGGAACCGGCCACCGGGCCGCAGGTCGATCTCGCAGTCGATGGTCTCGTAGGGCTTCGGGGCGAACCACGGCATCAGATGCTCGGGCGTGGTCCACGCCATCCAGACCAGACCGGGTGCCACGTCGACCTCGCGGGTGAAGGTCAGGTCGAGCTCCGGGTCGAAGGTGTGGGTGGGGGTGGTGGTCGTGGTCATCGATCGTGCTCCTCCATGGTGCGGACGTAGTCGTCGAACTGGTCGAGGCGCCGCTCCCACAGCTCGCGCTGGGCGTCGAGCCAGTGCTCGGCCCGGCGCAGCGGCTCGGCACGGAGCCGGTAGGTGCGGACCCGGCCGGCCTTGTGCGAGGTGACCAGACCGCAGCGCTCGAGCACGCCGAGGTGCGACGAGCTCGGTGGCGACCGCTGGCATGTCGACAGCGTCGCACCGACCGACACTTAGGTCACTACCTAACTGTTGGGCCGGAGTTCGAACCGGGGGCGCTGACGGTGGATGAAAAAGCTTGATAGGCCCTTGCATTGCTCTGATTCACTCGATATCATCGAACACATGTTCGCCCTCCGAACCGCCGAAACCGAGCTGCAGGCGGTCGTCGCGCTCCTCGATCCCGAGTCCCTGGACGATCAGGGCGCGCTCGACGCGGTCGACGCCTTCGACCGGATCGAGCGCCTCGCAGCCGCCGGCAAGGCGGTCGCCGCGGCGCGGGTCGAACGCAGCGACATCTGGCGAGGACATGGTGCGCGCGACGCCATCGGTTTCCTCGCAGCACGCACCCGCTCCACCTACGCACGCATCCGCGACGCCATCGCGGTCACCGACCGGCTCGGCGATCTGGCACTGGTCGATCGTGCCCTGCGCGATGGCGAGCTCACGATCGACCAGGCCGCCGACATCGCTGCCGCAGCCGGCGAGCACCCCGACACCGAGGCCGAGCTCGTCACGCTCGCCTCCACCGCCACCCGTCGCCAACTCAAGGCCCGCTGCGTCGAGATCCTCGCCGAAGGCAAGGGTGCCGAAGAACAACACCGTCGCGCCCAGGCCGAACGCTCGATGTCGAGCAACGTGGGCCGCGACGGCATCTGGCGAAGCTCGGTTCGGCTGCCGATCATCGACGGTGCCTACCTCGACAAGGCACTCGATCACTTCCAGACCCAGATCTTCGACGAGGCCCGCCGCCGCGGCGACCGCGAACCCTTCGACGCCTACCGGGCCGACGCGCTCGTGGCCATGGCCAAAGCCGCCATGGACGAGGAACCCTCGTGTGGCTGCGCCGACAGCCAGGACCAGCCCGGGGCCGACGACCAGGCAGCCGGCAACAACCGCGCCAGCCGGCGCACGCGCCGACGCCGACGCAGCTCATCGACCCGACACGCCATCGTCATCACCGTTCCCCACACCACCTTCCTCACCGGCGCACCCGTCGCCGGCGAGACCTGCCAGATCCCCGGCGTCGGCCCCGTGCCGGTGTCGGTGGTGCACCGCCTCCTCGACGACGACCCCATCATCAAAGCCATCGTCACCAAAGGCCGCGACATCACCGCACTCGCCACCATCACCCGCTCCCTCAAAGACGACCTCCGCCTCGCCGTACTCGCCGCCAACGACCTCACCTGCGGGGTCGCCACCTGCGACAACACGCGGTTCCTCGAGATCGACCACGAATGGGAGTACCACCAGGGCGGTCCCACCAGCTACGACAACCTGCGTCCCCTCTGCAGCTTCCACCACCGACAACGCACCGACGAAGGCTACGAACTACGGGGAAACCCCGGCAGCTACCAATGGATCTCACCCGACGGAACCATCCTCGCCGCCGAGCAATCAGCCGTCCCCATCTGACCTCGGCCCACCACACACTTCCCCCCACTTCCCACCCGCAGCTTGACAACCGAATACCCCCGGGTCGGGCCACGAGACGCACCGCTCGTCGCTGCCGTGCCGCGCTCGGCGAGCGGTGCTGTGGTCCGGCCACTACCGTCACCCCCATGGGCGTGAGGGCGTGGTTCTACCGGCAGCTGGAACGAGGGTCCGCGCCTCAACCGGACCCCGACTCGCTCGCCTTTCTGGCCATGGTGCCGATCTTCGAGGCGGGCCTGCTCGTCGAGAGCCTGCGCGCCAACGGCATCGACGCCAGCTACAGCGAGGCGACGAACCCCGTCTCCCGCTCGCTGACCAACGGCAAGGTCTATGTCCGCCAGGCCCAGCTCGCCGAAGCCCGGGCGTTCATCGACTCCCCCGACCCGGTGGTCGACGACGAACCCACATGACCCCGAGCGGCGGGGCCGACCCCGTGGCCAGGCTCCCGTGCAATGGCTCCGTCAGCGAGAGCTCGGCTGTCGGCACCCGTCGGTAGTGTGTGCCCGTGAACCCCGAGCAGCTCCTCGACGACCTCAACGCGGCCCAGCGCGCCGCCGTCACGAGCGACGCCGCCCCGCTGTGCATCCTCGCCGGCGCCGGCTCCGGCAAGACCAGGGTGCTCACCCGCCGCATCGGTCACCGGGTGCTCACCGGCAGTGCCGACCCCCGCCACGTCCTCGCGCTCACCTTCACCCGCAAGGCCGCGGGCGAGCTCAACTCACGGCTGCGGGCGCTGGGGCTTCGCGACGCCGTCGCCGCCGGGACGTTCCACTCGGTGGCCTACGCCCAGCTTCGCTCCCGCTGGGCCGACAAGGCCATCACGCCCCCGAAGCTGCTCGACCGCAAGGTCGGCTTCGTCGCCCGCCTGGTGCCCAAGCACGTGCAACCCATCGACATCGTCGGCGAGATCGAGTGGGCCAAGGCCCGCCGCATCGCCCCCGACGCCTACGTCGACGGTGCCGCTCGGGCCGCCCGCACACCCCCGATCGACCCCCTCGTCGTGGCCGACTGCTACGCCCGCTACGAGCAGACCAAGCGCGATCGCCGCATGGTCGACTTCGACGACCTGCTCCGGCTCGCCATCCGCGACCTCACCAACGACCGCGAGTTCGCCGCCGCGCAACGCTGGCGGTTCCGCCACCTGTTCGTCGACGAGTTCCAGGACGTCAACCAGCTCCAGTTCGACCTCATGCGTGCCTGGCTCGGCGACCGCGACGACCTCTGCGTGGTGGGCGACCCCAACCAGGCGATCTACGCCTGGAACGGAGCCGACGCACGGTACCTGTCCGAGTTCGAACGATGGTTCCCCCACAGCGAGCAGGTCGAGCTGGCCGACAACTACCGGTCGAGCCCCCAGATCCTCGCGGCGGCCAACGCGGTGCTCGCCCCCTCCCGACCACGATCCTCACCGCTGCGGGCCAACCGGCCCGCAGGTCCGCTCCCGGTGGTGAGCCGCCACGCCACCGACGCCGACGAAGCCACCGCCGTCGCCCGGGCCATCCGTGACCGGCACCGACCCGGCGCCCGATGGTCGTCCCAGGCGGTGCTGGTCCGCACCAACGCCCAGGGCGTCCTCATCGCCGAATCGCTGCGGGCCGCAGGCATCCCCCATCGCGTCCGCGGTGGCACCGCGCTGCTCGACCAGGCCGAGGTCAAGACCGCCCTGGCCGGCATCCGACGCCATCACGGACCGTTCGCCGCCGCAGCCGCCGACCTTGCCGCCACCATCGACGACACCGACCCGGCCGACGACCCGAACAGCGAACCACCCGGTGCCGGCCGCGGCGCTGCCGACGGCGACACCTCCGACGCGGTGGCCCAGCGCCGGGCGAATCTCGAGATGCTGCTGCGGCTGGCCGACGACTACCAGCGCATCGACCCCACGCCCACGGCGTCGGCGTTCATCGAGTGGCTGCGCACCACCGTCGGCTCCGACCAACCCGACCGCGACGCGGTCGACATCACCACGTTCCACGCGGCCAAAGGACTCGAGTGGCCCGTCGTGCACGTCGCCGGGATCGAACAGGGGCTGGTCCCGATCGGCCACGCCCGCACCGACGCCGCCATGGCCGAAGAGCGCCGGCTGTTCTACGTGGCGGTCACCCGCGCCGAACACGAGCTGGTCTGCACCTGGGCCCAGCAGCGGGTCTTCGGTCAGCGCACCAGATCGCGCGAGCCGTCGCCCTACCTCGATGCCCTCGCCCTCGCGGCCACCCAGGGCGCCGACAGCACACCGGTCGACTGGAGCTCGTTCATCCGGGCCGAACGAGCCAAGCTGGCCGCCGCCAACCCGCCACGCGCCGCCAAAGCACGAGGGCGGGCCCGGACGCCGGCAGCCGACCTCGACTCCGACGACGCCGCCGTGTTCGAGGCCCTCCGGTCGTGGCGTTCCACCAAGGCCCGGGCGGCCAACGTCCCCGCCTATGTGATCTTCAACGACGCCACGCTCGCCGCGATCGCCCACTCCCGCCCGAGCAGCCCCCGTGAGCTGCTGTCGCTGCCCGGCATCGGTCCCGTCAAGGCCGAGCGCCACGGCCACGACGTGCTCTCGGTGCTGGCCGACCACCCCTGACCACGGCACCACCCCAGACCACGGCCACTGCCCTGACCAGGGCCCACTCCTGACCAGGACCGCCGCCGATCACGGCGACGGAGCGATGGCGCCGGCGGGTCGGGGAGGTCGCACCAGCGAGACCACCTCACGACCGGCAAGCACCACGAAGAAGAGCGCCACCGCGGTGAACGCCATGGTGGCCGAGGCCGCGGTGTCGTAGTGGAAGCTCACCACCAGCCCGCCCACGACCGAGACGATCCCGACCACCACCCCCACCACCATGATCAACGGCACCCGGCGTACCAGCAACGAGGCGGTGGCGGGCGGTGCCACCAGCAGGCCGAACACGAGCAACGCCCCGACCGCCTGGAACGACGACACGATCGACACCGCGATCAGCCCCAGCATGATCGCGTGGGCGAGCCGTGGTCGCATCCCCAACGACGACGCCTTGTCGGGGTTGAACGCCAAGGCGAGGAACGGGCGATAGCTCAACACCACCACCGCCACGACCACCGCCGCCGCGACCCACTGGAACCGCAGATCGCCTGCGGTCACCCCGAGCACGTCACCGAACAGGAACGAGCTGAGATCGCCGGCATAGGAGCGCTGGCGCGAGATGATGATGACCCCGAGCGCCAGCATGCCAACGAACAACAGACCGATGCCGGTGTCCTCGGGAAGACGGACCCTGCGGTTCACCAACCCGACCCCACCGACCATGACCAGGGCGCTCACCATGGCACCCAGACGCAGATCGACACCCCACACGAAGGCCAGGGCGATGCCCGGGAGCACTCCGTGAGCCAGGGCGTCGCCGATGAAGGTCATTCCCCGGATCACCACCCAGGTCCCGATCACCGAGGTGGTCACCACGGCGAGGATCCCCGCGAGCAGTGCCCGCTGCATGAACTCGTAGCCGAAGGGATCGGTCAACCACTCCACGGTCGGAGCCTACGGGTTCGCCGAGGCGGCCAAGGCGATCAGCCCAGCGCCTCGGCGATGAGCTCGGCATTGGTGACCAGCAGCCCGGTGTAGGTCTCCGCACCCGAACCGGGATCGCCCAGCGAGTCGGTGTAGAGGCTCACGACCTCCACCTCGCCCGCCGCCTCGTCCGCCAGCGCCTCAGACAGCGTGGGAGCGAGCACGTTCTCGGCGAAGACCGCTGGGACCTGCTGCTCCTCGATCTGGTGCACCAGCCCGCCGATGTCGCCGGGACTGGCCGATGCCAGGCTGTCACCACCCTGGACGATCACCCCGATCACCTCGAAGTCGTAGCGGGCGGCCAGATAGCCGAGGTTGTCGTGGTTGGTGACCAGGACCCGCCGCTCGGGCGGCACCACGGAGAGGATGGTGGCCACCTCGTCGTCGACCGCCGCCAGATCGGCGACCAGGGCATCGGCGCGTTCCTCCAGCCCGGCTGGGTCGAGGCCGGTGGCGTCGCTGATCGCGTCGACGACGCCCGGGACGGCCTCGGCCATCCGGATCGGGTCGTGCCAGAAGTGCGGGTCCATCGCGCCGTGGTCGTGATCGGCCTCGTCGTGATCGGCCTCGTCGTGATCGGCGGCGGTGAAGGGCAGCGGATCGATCAGCTCGCCCACCTCGAGCACCGTCACCCCGTCGCTCATCGCCGCGTCGAGGGTGCTGTCCAGCCCCACCTCGAGGCCGAGGCCGTTGGCGACCACCAGCGAGGCATCCCGCAGGCGGGCCGCCTGCTGGGCCGAGGGCTCGAAGTCGTGTGGATCGGCGCCGAGCGGCATGACCACCTCGACCTCGGCCTCGTCGCCGACCAGCGTGGACACCACGTCACCGAGGATCGAGGTCGTGGCAACGATCAGTGGGCGGTCATCTGCGGGGGGAGCGGCTTCGCCGGTGGAGTCGTCGCCACACGCCAGAAGGCCCAGGGCGATCGCGGCGAGGAGTCCGGTCAGTTGGAGTCGTCTGTTTCGCATGATGAGAACAATACTGAGTCTGGTTCTCATTTGCTAGTCGGGGCGGCTCGCTCCGAACTGCTCGGCGAACCGGGCGAAGTCGACGGTGATGAACAGTGCCTCGGCCTCCGCGGTGAGGACCTCACCCTGGTAGAGGCGGCCGACGGTGAAGATCTTGCGGCCCTCGGTGCGAAAGAGCTCGCCCTCGAACCTCAGCGGCTCGTGCAGCGGGGTCGGGTTGCGGTAGTCGACCTTCAGATATGCAGTCATCCCGCCCGAGCCCCCGAGCGACTGGGCCGCACCGAGCACCTCGTCGAAGGAGGCCGCGATCCATCCACCGTGCACACAACCGGGAGGCCCCTCGTAGGCCGAACCGAACGTCGCCGTCGCCCGGATGATGCCATCGCCGAACTCGATGTGGAGGGGTGGGGCGATGGGGTTGGCCTGGCCGAGCACGGGGCTGCGGTCCATGAAGCTGTCGACGCCGGGAGCGGTTGCGGCCTCGGCATAGCCGACCTGCTCGGCATCGGGCAGGCCCTCGAGCGACGCCGCGATCTCCTCGAGCTCGGACCCGACCTCGGCCAGCCGCTCGACCGGGGCATCGACCGCAGCCAAGACCTCGATGACCCGCCGCATCGCCGTGCCGACCCGGCGCTTCTCGCGCCGGTAGGGCGTCAACTCGACCGTCTCCTCCCCGCGGATGAACCCCGCCGCCCACCCTGATGCCGACCCGAACTCAGCCGCACCCTCGTCCGTGCCCTCGCCCGTGCCCTCAGCCGAAGGGGAAGACTCAGGCACCGTCGTCACCACCTGCGAGGTCGAACTCGGCGATGACCGGTGCGTGATCCGACGGCTTGGTCCCCTTGCGGGCGTTGCGATCCACCACGTCCAGGGTCGACCGCTCGGCCAGCGCCGAGGTGGCCAGGACGTAGTCGATGCGCATGCCCTGACGCTTGTGGAACCGGCCGGCGGTGTAGTCCCAGTAGGAGTACAGGCCCTCGACATCGGGGTAGCGCTCGCGGAACACGTCGACCAGTCCCCAGTCACGGATCGAGGCCAACGCCTCCCGTTCGGGCTCGGTCACATGCGTCGACCCCTCGAACGCGGCCCGGTCCCACACGTCGATGTCCTCGGGTGCGATGTTGAAGTCGCCGCACACCGCAACCAGGTCGTCGGGTGAACAGGTCCGGTCGAGATGGTCCCGCAGGCGGTCGAGCCAGGAGAGCTTGTACCGGTAGTGCGGGTCGTCGGGCGCTCGACCGTTGGGCACGTACACGCTCGTGACCCGCACCGGACCGCAGGTGGCAGACACCAGGCGGGTGTCGGGGTCCGGCTCGATCCCCTCGCAGAACCCGGCCACCGCATCGGCGATCCCCAGCCGGCTCAGGATGGCGACGCCGTTCCAGCGGCCATCGCCGTGGTGCACCGACTCGTAGCCGAGCGACTCGAAGGCCATGGCGGGGAAGGCGGTGTCGGCCAGCTTGGTCTCCTGGAGGCACACGATCTCGGGCTCGACCTCGGTGAGCCACTCCTCGACACGGGGCATGCGGGCCTTCAGCGAGTTGACGTTCCAGGTGGCGATCCTCACGGCCCGACCCTACCGAGCCGGTTCAGCCACCGGCACGTCTCGGGGGACCAGCAACCACCTCTCGGGGGAGGCCCACACCCGCCGGTAGTATCGAAGCGTGGCTGACGACACCTCCTCATCGGCGTCGCGGCTCGGGCCCAACGCGTGGTTGGTCGACGAGATGTACGAGCAGTACCTCGCCAACCCCGACGCGGTGAGCCCGGCCTGGCGCGAGTTCTTCACCGACTATCGACCCGAAGCACCGGGTGGCGCCACCCACACGCCCCAGCACCCGGCACCCGCCGAACCGGCGCCCAAGGCCGATGCGACCCCAACCGAGAAGCCCGCCCCGGCCACCGACGACACCCCGCCCGGTGACCCGATCCGGGGGGCCGGCGCTCGGATCGTGGAGAACATGGAGGCCAGCCTGGCGGTTCCCACCGCCACCAGCTTCCGCGAGGTGCCCGCCAAGCTCCTGGAGGTCAACCGCCAGGTCGTCAACGGCTACCTCGCCCGAACTCGCGGCGGGAAGGTCTCCTTCACCCACCTCATCGGCTACGCGGTGGTCCGAGCCATCGCCGAGACCGTGCCGGCGATGAACTCCACCTTCCACACCGGTGCCGACGGAAAGCCCTACGTCGAGCACCACGACCACATCGGGCTCGGTATCGCCGTCGACCTCGAGAAGTCCGACGGGTCGCGCACCCTGCTGGTGCCCTGCATCACCGACGCCGACACCCTCGACTTCGCCGGGTTCCACACCGCCTACGAGGACCTGATCCGCAAGGTCCGCACCAACAAGCTCAGCCCCGACGACTTCAGCGGCACGACGGTCAGCCTCACCAACCCGGGCACCATCGGCACCGTCCAGTCGGTGCCCCGCCTCATGCCCGGCCAGGGTCTGATCGTGGGGGTCGGCACCATCGACTACCCCACCGCCTACGAGGCCGCCGATCCCCAGACCCTCGCCGATCTGGGAATCTCCAAGGTCATCACGCTCACCTCCACCTACGACCACCGCATCATCCAGGGCGCCGAGTCCGGCCTGTTCCTCAAGCGCGTGCACGAGCTGCTGCTCGGAGCCGACCACTTCTACACCGACGTCTTCCGTTCGCTCGGCGTCCCCTACGAAGCGGTCCAGTGGCGCACCGACGTCAACCCGATGAACCACGAGCACGCCCGGTTCGAGAAGCAGATCGCGGTCAACACCCTCATCAACATGTACCGGGTGAGGGGGCATCTCATCGCCGATCTCGACCCGCTGTCATCGGAAGAACCCACGATGCACAGCGAGCTCGACCCCGCCACCTACGGGCTCACCATCTGGGACCTCGATCGCGAGTTCCTCACCGGCAGCGGCGCCGGCATCTACGCGCCCGTCGGCGGTCGCTCCAAGATGCGCCTCGGAGACGCGCTCGGCGTGCTGCGCGACGCCTACTGCCGCACGGTCGGCATCGAGTACATGCACATCCAGGAGCCCGCCGAGAAGCGCTGGATCCAGGAGCAGGTCGAGGGTGTGCGCGTCGAGGTGCCAGCCGACGAGCAGCGCCACGTCCTCGGCCGGCTCAACGCGGCCGAGGCGTTCGAGAAGTTCCTCTCCACCAAGTACGTCGGCCAGAAGCGCTTCGGGATCGAAGGCGCCGAGAGCACCATCCCGCTGCTCGACGCCGTGCTCGGCGAGGCCGCCGACCGCAACATGTCCTCGGCGGTGCTCGGCATGGCCCATCGCGGACGGCTCAACGTGCTGGCCAACATCGTCGGCAAGTCCTATGACCAGATCTTCAAGGAGTTCGAGGGCAACGTCGATCCCGAATCCACCCAGGGCTCCGGCGACGTCAAGTACCACCTCGGGCAGTCCGGCACGTTCGTGAGCCGCACCGGCAACGAGATCCCGGTCGAGCTGGCGGCCAACCCCTCGCACCTCGAAGCGGTCGACCCCGTCGTGGTGGGCATGGCCAGGGCCAGGATGGACCAGATCGACGACCAGGGCGACTACCCCGTGTTGCCCGTCCTCATCCACGGCGACGCCGCCTTCGCCGGCCAGGGCGTGGTCGCCGAGACGCTCAACCTGTCGCTCATCCAGGGCTACCGGGTGGGCGGGACCATCCACGTCATCGTCAACAACCAGCTGGGGTTCACCACTCCCCCCGACGCCGCCCGATCCTCGGAGTACCCCACCGACATCGCCAAGATGGTCCAGGCCCCCATCTTCCACGTCAACGGCGACGACCCCGAGGCCTGCGTGCGGGTGGCCCGACTGGCGTTCCTCTACCGGCAGCGGTTCAACAAGGACGTCGTCATCGACATGGTCTGCTACCGCCGCCACGGTCACAACGAGGGTGACGATCCCAGCTACACCCAGCCGAGGATGTACGACAAGATCGAGTCGCGCCGCTCGGTGCGCAAGCTCTACACCGAGGCGCTGGTCAAGCGGGGCGACATCACCATCGACGAGGCCGAGCAGGCGCTCGAGGACTACCAGGCCCGCCTGCAGGAAGCGCTCGACGAGACCCGGCAGAGCGCGCCCACCCCCGACGAGGTGATCCGTAGCCGGCCCGAACCGGTCGGGATGCTCCCCGCGGTCGAGACCGGGGTCGACCGCTCGGTCATCGACCGGATCTACGACGCGCTCACGAACCTGCCCGACGGGTTCACCCTCCATCCCAAGCTGGAACGGCAGTTCGAGACCCGCGACAAGATGTTCCGCGACGGCGAAGTCGACTGGGCACTGGCCGAGGCCATGGCCCTGGGCTCACTGCTCGACGAAGGGACCTCGGTCCGGCTCACCGGCCAGGACTCGCGGCGCGGCACCTTCTCGCAACGGCACTCGACGCTGGTCGATTCCGAGACCGCCGAGGAGTTCGTGCCCCTCGAGACGCTGGCCACCGGACCGACCCGGTTGTGGATCTACGACTCGCTGCTGAGCGAGTACGCCGCGCTCGGGTTCGAGTACGGATACTCGGTGGCGAACAAGGACCCGCTGGTGTGCTGGGAGGCCCAGTTCGGCGACTTCATGAACGGTGGCCAGATCATCATCGACCAGTTCATGGTCTCCGCCGAGGACAAGTGGAACCAGACCTCGGGCCTGGTGCTCCTGTTGCCGCACGGGTACGAGGGTCAGGGCCCCGAGCACTCGTCGGCCCGCATCGAACGGTTTCTCATCCTGGCCGCCGACGACAACATCCAGATCGCGAACGCCTCCACCGCGGCGCAGTACTTCCACGTGCTGCGGCGTCAGGTCGCCCGCGAGGTGCGCAAGCCCCTGGTGGTGTTCACCCCCAAGTCGCTGCTGCGAGCCAAGGTCGCCCGCTCCAGCATCGACGAGCTCACCGCCGGGCACTTCCGCGAGGTCATCGACGACGAGGTCGACGATCCCGCATCGATCCGCCGGGTGGTGATGTGCAGCGGCAAGGTGGCCCACGAGGCTCGCGCCCGGCGCGACGAGGTCGGCGCTCCCGCCGCGGTCGTCCGCGTCGAACAGCTCTACCCGTGGCCTCGCGACCCGGTGGCCGACGTGCTGGCGCGCTACCCCAACGCCGACGAGATCGTGTGGCTCCAGGAGGAGCCCGAGAACATGGGAGCGTGGAACTTCGTGAAGGGTCGGCTCTACGAGGCCCACCAGGACACCCACTCCATCCGTCGCGTGAGCCGCCGCGAGTCGGGCAGCCCCGCCACCGGATCCGCCACGATCCACGCCCAGGAACAGGACCTCATCCTCGCCGCCGCGGTCGCCGACCTCGACGGCACATAGCGCTCAGCCCCGCAGCGAGAACCCCACGACCGTCTCCAGCTCGGCGATGGCGTCGTCGGGGTCGACGACCTTGATGGTGGTCATCCCCATGGCCCGGGCAGGTTTGAGGTTGACGCCGAGATCGTCGAGGAACACCGCCTCCGACGGCTCGATGCCGAGTTGCTCGCAGGCGATCTCGTAGAAGCGGGGATCGGGCTTGCGCACCCCCACCTTGCTCGACTCGACGATGACGTCGAACAGATCCATGATCTGCGCGATCTGTGCCCGACGGCCCGTGGGATCCGCCTCGACGTCGTCGTCGCCCATGCCGCTCACGAAGTTGTTCGTGAGCATGGCGGTGGACAGACGCTCGCTGCACCGTCGCAGCGCGTCGACCATCGCCGGCCGCACCTCGCCGCCGAGCAAGTCGATGACCGCTCGGCCATCGACCTCATGGCCGATCGCGCGCGCCTCGGCCTCGAAGAGGTCGGCGAACCCTGCGAGGCCGACCTCGCTGCGCTCGAGCTTGGCCCACGCGTTGTCGTCGGGGTTGGTCGCGTTCAGCCGGCGGATCAGACCTTCGGGCAACCCGTTGGCATGCTCGTAGCGAGCGAAGGCCTCGAAGGGGCTCGAGAGGATGACACCACCGAAGTCGAAGAGCGCGGCACGAACCATCGAGCGATCCTACGCGCGCGCGATCTCGGTAGGGTCCGCTCACGGCGTCCACGACCCTGCTTGACTGTGTGATCGAGATGGCATCGAAACACGTCGTGGTCGACGGCTCCAACATCGCGACCGAGGGTCGCAGCCTGCCCAGCCTCCGTCAGCTCGACGAGGCGGTGCGGGCCTTCCTTGCCGAGCACCCACACGATGTGGTCACCGTCGTGGTCGATGCCACGTTCGGACACCGCATCGACAAGTCCGAGCGTGCCCAGTACGAAGACGCGGTCCTGGCAGGCGAGATCGTCTCACCGCCGGCGGGCGCAGTCGGTCGGGGCGATGCCTTCGTCCTGCAGATCGCCGACAAGGCCGGTGCCACCGTGCTCTCCAACGACTCGTTCCAGGAGTTCCACGGCACCTACTCGTGGCTGTTCGACGAGGGTCGGCTGATCGGCGGCAAGCCGGTCGAGCACGTCGGATGGATCTTCCTGCCACGAACTCCGGTGCGGGGGCCGACGAGTCGACGCGCCACCCGCGAGGGCAAGTCCACCAGCGCCAAGCCAGCTCCGAGCGAGGCCAAGACCAAGCAGCCGGCCCGTCGAACCAAGAAGGCCAGCGGCGACGGACCGAAGGAGAAGGCTCAGGCCGAGTCCACCCGTCCCTCCAAGTCGAAGACCCCCAGCCGCTCCTCGAACGCGTCCCGCGACACGAAAGCGACCGATGCCCCGGTCCGAGCGGGAAAGGGTTCCGGCGGGTCGAAGCCGCGCGGGAACAAGATCGAACCGCTCAACCCCCCGATGACCTTCATCAACTTCGTCGCCTCGCATCCGATCGGTAGTGAGGTGAAGGGAACGGTCGAACGCTTCTCGTCGCACGGCGCGTACGTCAACGTCGACGACGCGCAGTGCTACATCCCGCTGAAGGCGATGTCGGAACCACCACCACGACGTGCTCGCGATGTCTTGACCCTTGGCGAGTCGCGTCGGTTCGTGGTCCAATCCTTCGACACGCCGCGACGCGGCATCGATCTTGCACTCCCCGATTCGGGACTCGCCGAGGCGGCGGAGGGCAAGGCTGGCGCACTCGACGCCAACGCAGTACCCGAGCAACACGGAGACCACCGCGCGTCGAACGTGCCGGCGGGCACCCGAACCCGGACAAGGAGAACCACACCAGTGGCAACCAAGAAGGCATCAGCCAAGAAGAAGGCGCCCGCGAAGAAGAAGGCGCCAGCCAAGAAGACTCCGACCAAGAAGAAGGCGCCCGCCAAGAAGGCGCCAGCCAAGAAGGCGCCTGCCAAGAAGAAGGCGCCTGCCAAGAAGAAGGCGCCTGCCAAGAAGAAGGCGCCTGCCAAGAAGAAGGCGCCCGCCAAGAAGAAGGCGCCCGCCAAGAAGAAGGCACCGGCCAAGAAGAAGGCACCGGCCAAGAAGAAGGCGCCGGCCAAGAAGAAGGCGCCGGCCAAGAAGAAGGCCCCCGCCAGAAGGCGCTGAGCCCGCTTCGACGGTGCCCCCGGCGGTCCGCTGCCGGGGGCACCGTCGCGTCCGGGTGGTGAGCCGGGGACCGGCGTTGGACCAAGCGCCCGGTAGTGTCGACTGCCATGAGCGCCCAGTTCATCTACACCATGCGCAAGGTCTCGCGGCACTACCCGCCGGACCGCACCGTCCTGTCCGACATCACGCTCGCGTTCTACCCCGGCGCCAAGATCGGTGTCATCGGAGCGAACGGATCCGGCAAGTCGTCGCTGCTCCGGATCATGGCCGGGATCGACGACGGCTTCACCGGCGAGGCGGTCCTCACCAAGGGGTTCAGCGTCGGCCACCTGCCACAGGAGCCCGAGCTCGACCCGACCAAGGACGTGCACGCCAACGTGATGGACGGTGTCGGCGAGACCGCGGCGCTGCTGACCCGCTACGACGAGGTGCTCGCCGGGTGGGCAGACCCCGACGCCGACTACGACAAGCTCGGTGCCGAACAAGCCGACCTCGAGACCAAGATCGAAGCGGCCAACGCCTGGGACCTATCGCGCACCGTCGAGATCGCCATGGACGCGCTCCGGCTGCCGCTCGCCGACGCCGACGTGTCCACGCTCTCGGGTGGCGAACGGCGCCGGGTGGCGCTGTGTCGACTCCTGCTCTCCCACCCCGACCTGTTGCTGCTCGACGAACCCACCAACCACCTCGACGCCGAATCGGTGGCGTGGCTCGAACGCTTCCTCGCCGACTACTCGGGAACCGTCGTCGCGGTCACCCACGACCGGTACTTCCTCGACAACGTGGCCGGTTGGATCCTCGAACTCGACCGCGGGCGGGGCTACCCGTTCGAGGGGAACTACAGCTCCTGGCTCGAACAGAAGCAGGCACGCCTCGCCCAGGAGGAGAAGACCGAGTCGGCGCGACAACGAACCCTCACCCGCGAGCTCGAATGGGTGCGCATGGCCCCCAAGGCTCGTCAGGCGAAGGGCAAAGCTCGCCTGAGCGCCTACGAGTCGCTCCTCGCCGAGGCCCAGTCCGGAACCGATCGACCCGACAAGCTCTCGATCACCATCCCCGCGGGCGATCGTCTCGGTGACGTGGTGATCGAAGCCGACCACCTCACCAAGGGCTACGGCGACAAGCTTCTGATCGAGGACCTCTCGTTCAACCTCCCCCGCGCGGGCATCGTCGGTGTCATCGGACCCAACGGAGCGGGCAAGACCACCCTGTTCCGCATGATCACCGGTCAGGAGGAGCCCGACGGCGGCCAGCTCCGCGTCGGCCCCACGGTCCAGTTCGCCTACGTCGACCAATCACGAGAGGTGCTCGACCCCGGGCGCACCATCTACGAGGAGATCACCGACGGCGCCGACACGATGGTCGTGGGCGGCCGCGAGGTCAACGGTCGGGCCTATGTCGCGGGGTTCAACTTCAAGGGACCCGATCAGCAGAAGAAGGTCGGTGAGCTCTCCGGCGGTGAACGCAACCGCGTGCATCTGGCCAAGGTGCTCACGACCGGCGGCAACGTGTTGCTGCTGGACGAGCCCACCAACGATCTCGACGTCGACACCCTTCGCTCGCTCGAGGATGGACTCGAGGCGTTTCCCGGGTGTGCGGTCATCATCAGCCACGACCGCTGGTTCCTCGACCGCATCGCCACCCACGTGCTCGCCTTCGAAGGCGACTCGCAGGTCCGGTGGTTCGAAGGCAACTTCAGCGAGTACGAGGCGTTTCGCCACAAGGAGCTCGGCGCCGACGCCGACCAGCCCCACCGCATCAAGTACAAGCCGTTGGTGCGAAGTTGAACCAGCCCATACCCGCGCTCGGCGATGGCGACGAGCTCGACGACCACGAGGTCGCGATCGCGGTCGCCCGCGCCGCCGGCGACCTCCTGCTGGCGCTCCGCGACGACCTGGTCGACCGCGGCGCCTCCAGCCGGGCGCTCGGCGACGAGGGCGACCGTCAGGCCCACGACCTCATCATCGCCACGCTCGACGAGCTCCGGCCCGACGATGCGGTGCTCTCCGAGGAGGGACGCGACCACCCCTACGCGATGCACGAGAACCGCGCCTGGATCGTCGATCCCCTCGACGGCACCCGCGAGTACGGCGAGTACCCCCGCACCGACTGGGCGGTGCACGTGGCCCTGGTCGAGGATCATCAGCCGATCGCCGGGGCCGTCGCGCTCCCCGGAGTCGGGATCACCCTCGGCACCCGGCCGCCACCAGCCTGGCCTCCGCCGAGCGGTGAAGCCCCCAAGCTGGTGGTCAGCCGCAGCCGGCCTGCCGCGATCAGCTACGAGATCGCCGACGCCCTCGGTGGCGATCTCGTCCCGCTCGGATCGGCCGGAGCCAAGGCCATGGCCGTGGTGCTCGGCGAGGCCGACATCTATGCCCACGCCGGCGGCCAGTACGAGTGGGACTCATGCGCACCGGTGGCAGTGGCGGCCGCGGCCGGGCTCCACGTCTCGAGGATCGACGGAAGCCCACTGAGGTACAACCGGCCAGACCCCTGGTTGCCCGACCTGTTGATCTGCCGTCCCGAGTACGCCTCCACCGTGATCGACCTGGTCCGCCATCGGATCGGCAGCCGGATCGAGGACGAGGAAACACACCTGTGGCGGTGAGCGAGTCACCTGGCGGGCCGGCCGACCTCGAGATCGGGGCGTTCTCCGATCACGCCCCCTGGATCGTCGACCCCGAGCAGCTGTCGTGGCGACCCGTCGTCGCCACGATCCGGGACCTCACCCGCCGCCAGCTCCCCGCGCTGCTCACTCCTGGCCGACTCCCCCCGGGCGGCCGCCTGTCCCTGGTCGTCGGGCGATTCGGATATGCCCTGGTGGGGTGGCACCGGTTCGAACGCAGGTCGGGTGATCGCTCGATCTCCCGGGCGGGGCTGTCCCGGCGGATGCGCCTGGCGATCGAAGCCCTGGGACCCACCTTCATCAAGCTCGCGCAGATCATCTCCGGCGGCGAGGGCCTGTTCCCCGACGAGCTGGTGTCGGAGTTCAAGAAGTGCCGCGACCAGGTCCGGCCCGAGCGCTTCTCCACCGTACGATCCGTGGTCGAGGCCGATCTCGGCCGGCCGCTCGAAGAGGTGTTCTCCGAGTTCGACCCCGAGCCGCTGGCCTCCGCGTCCATCGCCCAGGTTCACGCGGCGCGGCTTCGCTCCGGTGAGGCGGTCGTGGTCAAGGTCCAACGCCCACAGGTGCAGAACCTGGTGCAGCGCGACATCGAGGTGATGGCGTGGATCGCCCCGTTCCTCGTGGGGCGCATCCCCGTCACCGCGCTCGCGAACCCCCCAGCGCTGGTCGAGCTGTTCGCCCAGACCATCGCCGAAGAGCTCGACTTCCGGCTCGAGGCCGAGAACATGCTCGAAGTCGCCCAGTCCTTTGCTCAGCTCGGACAGCGTGGCTACGTGATCCCCCGGCCCCACCCCACGCTGGTGACCCGGCGGGTACTGGTCATGGAGCGCCTCGACGGGTTCGCGTTCGACGACGTCGCCGGCATGCGCGACGCGGGGATCGACACCGAGGCCATCGTCCGTACGGGAATGATCGGGTTCATGGAGGGGTGCATGCTGCACGGTCTCTTCCACGGAGACCTGCACGGGGGCAACCTGTTCATCCTCCCCGACGGCCGCACCGCCCTGCTCGACTTCGGCATCACCGCTCGCATGGACGACCGGCGACGCCAGGCGTTCCTTCGGCTACTGCTCACCGCGATGACCAACAACGTCACCGGCCAGGTGGCGGCATTGCGTGACCTCGGCGCGCTCCCACCCGACACCGACCTCGAGGCCGTCATCGCCGACCTGGGCCTCGACCGGGCGCCCATCGACCCCACCACCCTGACTCCCGACGAGCTGATCACCGAGATCCAGGGCGTGGTGAAGTCGTTGGTGGTCTACGGGGCGAGGATGCCCAAGGAGCTGATGCTGTTCGTCAAGAACCTGGTGTTCCTCGACGGCGCGATCGCCCGCCTCGCGCCCGACCTCGACCTGTTCGCCGAGATCACCCACATCGCCATGTACTTCGCCAGCACCCACGGTGACACCATCGCCCGCGACGTCGGGATCGATCCCCGCAACGTCGACCTCGATCTCTCAGGGGTCAAGGCCGGCTTCGGTGTCGATCCAGACGAGGTCTCCACCATGACCTACCGCGACCTGCAAGAGCGCCGAGAGCTCATCCGCGAGCGCTTCCGTCGGCGCGGAGCCGAGGCCCGCTAGTCGTGCGGCTCGTCGTCGCCCGGTGCTCGGTGCAGTACGAGGGCCGCCTCCGCGCCCATCTCCCCCTGGCGACGCGCCTCATCATGGTGAAGGCCGACGGTTGCGTCGCGATCCATGCCGACGGCGGCGCCTACAAGCCCCTCAACTGGATGACCGCTCCCAACCAGCTCGTCGAGAGCGACCACGAGTGGCGGGTCACCAACCCCAAGGGCGAGGCGCTGGTCATCACCATCGACGAGATCATCTCCGACACGAGCCACGAGCTCGGGACCGATCCCGGCCTCACCAAGGACGGCGTCGAGGCCCACCTCCAGGAGCTCCTGGCGGCGAACCCCGACGCAATCCGCGACGGGCTGTCGCTCATCCGGCGCGAGTACCCCACCGACATCGGCCCGGTCGACCTGCTGTGTCGCGACGCGTCGGGGCGCCTCGTCGCCGTCGAGGTGAAGCGCCGCGGTGAGATCGACGGTGTGGAACAGCTCACCCGCTACCTCGATCAGCTCAGGGGCGATCCCTCCCACGGCGAGGTCCGAGGGGTGTTCGTGGCCCAGGCGATCAAGCCCCAGGCCCGCACCCTGGCCGCCACCCGCGACATCGACTGCGTCGAGGTCGACTACGACGAGCTCCGGGGCGTCGAGTCCCCCCACCTGCGCCTGTTCTGACCCACGCCCGGCCCGCCATGGTCCCGAACGCGCCGAGGGGCACCCTCGCGGGTGCCCCTCGGTCAACTGCTGATGTTGCGGTGAGCTTGGTTCAGCTCATCCAGCCGTCGACCAACGACCGGTTGGCGTCGTCGGAGAGCCACTCCTCGACGGCGTCTGCTTCCTCACCGGTGTCGTACTCGTTGATCACCAGGTCGGTGAGCGACGAGAGCGAATCGCCGTCCATCTCGAAGTTCGAGAGCCAGCCGGCGATGGTGGGGCACTCGCTCGAGAAGTCGGCACGAGCGACGGCGTGCAGCTCCTCGGCCTCGCCCATTGCGCCCTCGGGATCCTCGAGATCCTTGAGCGGGTAGGCGGCGTAGGCCCAGTGCGGGTGCCACAGCGTGACCACGATGGGCTCCTCGCTACCGACGGCCCGCTCGAGCTCGGCCAGCATGGCCGGGGTCCCGCCCTCGACGAGGGTGTAGTCGTCGAGACCGTAGGTGGGAATGGCTTCCTCGGCGGTCACCCGCATGAGGCCGGCACCCGGCTCGATGCCGATGATCTGGCCGTCGAAGGTGTCGGCCTGACCGGCGAGGTCGGCGATGGAGTCGATCTCGACGTAGTCGGGAACAGCGAGCTCGAGCGTGCCCTGGTCGTACCAGATGGACAGGCTCTCGAGCTGATCACCGAACTCGTCCCAGTAGTCGGAGTGGGTGGCGGGCAGCCACGCATCGAGGAACAGGTCGAGGTCGCCCTCGGCGACACCGGCGTACACCGGCGCCACATCGAGCTGGGTGAGCTCGACATCGACACCCTGCCCTTCCAGCAGCGCCTGCCACAGGAAGGTGACAGCGACGTCTTCGTCCCAGGGGATCCAGCCGATCGACACCGAGTCGCACTCGGGTGCAGCCATGTCGCCGTTGCCGTCGTCGGCCGCGGTGGTGGTCGTGTCGTCACCGTCACCGGCACCGGTGTCGTCGTCGCTGTCGTCGTTGCCACATGCGCCGGCGAAGATCGCCAGTGCGGCGACCAACGCCAAGATCCGCATCAAGCGGTTACGTCGATGTTGGAACATGAAGTCTTCCTTGCTGTTGGGGGTATGGCTGTGCTGTTGGGTATTGCTGTGCTGTTGGGGTATTGACCTTCAGGCGGCCGAACGATCGCGGAACTGCGACGCACGGTCACCGATCGCGGCGGTGATCCGGTCGAGGAAGATCGCAAGGATCACCACGGCCAGACCACCCTCGACGCCGAGTCCGACGTCGAGGCGAGTGATACCTCGGAACACCACGGCTCCGACGCCACCTGCTCCCACCATGCCCGAGATGACGACCATAGACAACGCGAGCATGATGACCTGGTTGATCCCCGCCATGATCGTGGGCAGGGCGAGCGGCAGCTGGATCTTGGTGAGGATCTGCGAGGGAGCGGAACCGAACGCGTGTCCGGCCTCGACCACCTCCTCGTCCACCTGGCGGATGCCGAGCTCGGTGAAACGCACCGCGGGGGGCATCGAGAACACCACGGTGGCGACCACGCCCGGCACCTGGCCGATGCCGAAGAACACGATGGCCGGCACCAAGTAGACGAACGCCGGCATCGTCTGCATGAAGTCGAGCATGGGGCGGACGATCGTGCTCACCACCGTGCTGCGCGAGGTGGTGATGCCGAGCGGGACACCGATGACGATGGCCACCAGACTGGCCACCAGCACCAGTGACAGCGAGGACATCGAGGCCTCCCACAGGCGCATGCTCTCGACCAGGGCCATGGCGAGCAGCGTGAAGAGCCCGAACATCGCGCTGCGGATCCACCACGCGAACAGCGCGAAGATCACGATGAGCACGAGCGGATCGGGCCAGGTGAGCAGGTCCTCGAGGGCGTCGATGAAGAACTGCAGGACCTCGCTGATGAAGTCGAACAGCCAGTTGACGTTGTCGGTCAACCAGTCGACGATGTTGTCGACACGGTCACCGACCGGAGTGCGGGGCAGCTCAGGCACCGGCGGCCTCCTGCGGTTCGCCGGAGCCACCGGCATCAGGCCCGTCCCCGAAGTTCGGGGACAGATCGTCGAGCGATTCGTCGAGGTCGAGGTCGGACTCGCCGGAGAGGGCTGCCAGCAGCGTCACCCGGGGGATGACCCCGAGGAGCCGGCCGTCGTCATCGACCACGGCGAGCGGCAGCGCGCTCTCGGCAGCGGGGGCGAGGATCTCGAACAGGGCGGCGTCGGGGCCCACCGAGGGGACGTCGGTGGTGAGCACCTTCTCGATGGCGACGTCGCGCCGTGCCGCCTCGGTGACGGCGTCGTCGCGGACCGAACCCCACAGCCTGCGGTGGGGTCCGACCACATAGAGGCCCGACACCTGGTGCTCACGCATGATCCGCATGGCCGCTCGCGGCCCTTCGTGGGGGCCGAGTGTGGCCACCGGGTCCTCCATGACGCTGGAGGCGGTGAGCACCCGTGAACGGTCGACGTCTTGGACGAACGAGGCGACGTAGTCGTTGGCGGGATCCTGGAGGATGTTCTCGGCGGTGCCGATCTGCACCATGCGACCGTCCTTCATCACGGCGATGCGATCGCCGATGCGCATCGCCTCGTTGAGGTCGTGGGTGATGAACACGACGGTCTTGGCCAACGTCGCCTGCAGATCGAGGATCTGATCCTGCATCTCGCGGCGGATGAGCGGATCGAGGGCGCTGAACGCCTCGTCCATCAACAGGATGGGAGCATCGGTGGCCAACGCCCGAGCAAGACCAACCCGCTGCTTCATGCCGCCCGAGAGCTGACCCGGATAGGCGTCGACGCGGTCGCCGAGCCCGACGACCTGCAGCGACTCGCGGGCACGCTCGCGCCGCTCGTCGGGCGGCACCTTCTGGGTCTCGAGCCCCCACGCCGCGTTGTCGAGCACGGTGCGGTGGGGCATGAGGGCGAAGTGCTGGAACACCATGCTGATCTGCTCGGCCCGGATCTTTCGCAGCTCACGAGCTGGGAGGTCGGTGATGTCCCTGCCGCTGACGACCACCTGCCCAGCGGTTGGTTGGAACAACAGGTTGATCATGCGGACCAGGGTCGACTTCCCCGACCCCGACAACCCCATGACGACGAACAGCTCGCCACGTTCGATCTGGAGGGTCGCGTCGATCACCGCGGCGACCGACCCGGTCTCCTTCTCGACCTCGTACCTGGGGTATCCCTCGTCGAGCAGCTTCAGGGCCTGATCGGTGTTGCCACCAAAGATCTTGTAGACGTTGTTCAGTTCGAGTTCGCTCACGGTCCTCCCATGGGGGTGCGGCCGGAGCCGACCACCCGCGCGTTCCTACGAGTCTGGACGACCAGCGGGTCGATCACAAACCGTTGGAGATGACTCTCGTTCTCAATCGAACCGGCACAGCCCGCTCGACAGCACCACCTTGTCGCCCACCGAGGTGGTGAACACGGCCTCGCCGTCACCGGTCCGCCACATGCGCACGGTGAGATCATCTCCCGGCAGCACCGGGGAGGCGAAACGCCCCTCCATGTGCTTGAAGCGGGCGGGATCGGAGTCGCACAGGTGGTGCAGCAGCGCCCTGCCGGTGAAGCCGTAGGTGCACAAGCCGTGCAGGATGGGCTTGGGGAAGCCGGCGACGTCGGAGAACGACTTGTCGGAGTGCAACGGGTTGCGGTCGCCGTTGAGCCGGTAGGTGAGCGCCTGGTCGGGTCGGGTCGAGTAGGTGACCTCGTGGTCGGGCTCGCGCTCGGGTGCCACGTTGGTGGGCCCCGACGGACCGCGTTCGCCACCGAAGCCACCCTCGCCGGAGATGAACACCGACGAACGGGTGCTGAACAGCGGCTCGCCCGTCTCGACCAGGGTGGAGTTCGACTCGGTGGCGATCACCGCGCCCTTGCCCTTGTCGTAGATGCCGACGATCTCGCTCTGGGACTCGAGCTCGCCGTCGACCGGGAGCTCCCGGTGCAGGGTGATGGCCTGTTCACCGTGCACGAGCATGGCCGGGTTGAAGCTACCGACGTTGGCCATCGCACCGCCGCCCGCGCCGAGCACCACCGCCATGGTCGGCAACGCCCGTTGGTCGACCCCACGGGTGTTCTCGGTGGTGAACTCCAGCTCGAAGCCCACGGGATCGATGCTGCCCGCACCGACGCTCACCGCGTAGAGCAGTGCGTCCTTGCTCGTCCAACGCCGCCGGCCGGGCTCGCCCTTGGCGCCCACCGCATCGGGATTGATGGCCATGTTCCCCCCTTGGATCGTGCTACCGATTAGATGGTCGTGCCGGGCCGTCCGGGGCCTTCGGCGTCTTCGCCGCTCATGTCGGCGTTCAGTCGGGCGTTGGCCATCAGCTCGGCGACGACCGGACCGAGCTTGGTCGGATCGTCGACCGGCTCGGCCACAGGCCCGCGATGCCAGCCCTCGGCGATGCCCAGGTACCGACCGCTCACGTCGAAGACGCGGCCGGTGACGTTCTTGGCCTCGGGGCTGGCCAGCCAGGTGACGATGGGCGAGATCCAGTGCGGCGCCATCTGCTCCTTTGCTTCCTCCGGGAGCTGGCCCATGCCGAGGTTCTCGGTCATGCGGGTGAGCGCGGTGGGAGCGATGGCGTTGGCAGTCACGCCGTAGCGGGCCAGCTCGAGCGCGGCGATCGTGGTGAAGCTGGCGATGCCGGCCTTGGCCGCTCCGTAGTTGGTCTGGCCGACGTTGCCGTAGATGCCAGACGGCGAGGCGGTGTTGATGATGCGTCCGTCGACCTCGTTGCCGGCCTTGGACTGCTCGCGCCAGTAGGCGGCCGCCCAGCGCGACGGGGCGAAGGTGCCCTTCAGGTGCACCTTGATGACCGCATCCCACTCTTCCTCGGTCATGTTGGTGAGCATGCGGTCGCGCAGGATCCCCGCGTTGTTGACCACCACGTGGAGGTCGCCGAAGGTCTCGACCGCCTGGTTCACCATGTTCTGGGCGCCTTCCCAGCTGCTGACGTCGTCGCCGTTGACCACGGCCTCACCGCCCATGCCACGGATCTCCTCGACCACCTCCCCCGCAGGTCCGGTGCCACCGCCGGTGCCATCCATCTCGGCGCCGATGTCGTTGACGACGATCTTGGCCCCCTGACCGGACATCATCAGCGCGTGCTCGCGACCGATGCCGCGCCCGGCTCCGGTGATGATGGCGACGCGCCCTTCGAGGATTCCGCTCATCGTGTGACTCTCTCCTGGCTCGGGTTGATCGACTCGCTCTGGCCACCCCCGATGGGGCGGAACTGACCGGATGATGCCAGACAGCGCCCTGCGGCACCCATTCCAGCACGACCGGACACCCACGCGAGGTGGAGGACGGCTCGGATGCTGCGATGATGGTGACGATGCCGCGCCTTCGTTCGATCCCGCGCGGCCCAGCGGCGATGCTGATCCTCGGCGGAGCCGTGCTGGGCCTCTACGTCCTGATGCTGGTCGGCTCCTTCGTCGACGGTTCCTTCGCCGGCGCGCACATCGGCCGCAACATCGGCTTCGCCGGCACGTCGATGTCGGGCACGCCGATCGACGCCGTCGACGACGAGGTCGAGGGGTTGGCGAACGGATATGGCGACACCCCGGTGGAGATCGACGCTGGCCACGGAGCGGCGACCACCACCGCCGCAGACCTCGGCCTGACCTTCGATGTCGGCGCCTCTGCGCGGGCAGTCGAATCGGCGAACGAATCGCCGCTGCTGGTGCGGCCCATCAACTGGATCGCGAGCTTCTTCGGCACCCGCGACGTCGAACCCCGCTACGCCATCGACCACGCCGTCCTGAACGACGCGCTCGTCGATCTCGACCTTCCGGGGGTGTCCGAGTGGACGCTCCCGTCCCTCGACGCCGACGCCGCCGGCGTGCGGATCGAGCCGGGACAGGCCGGCGCGGGGATCGACCCGGACCGCTTCGCCCAGGCGTTGCTGTCCGCAGCGGAGTCGGGCGGGGTCCCTCTGCAGGTCACGCCCGAGCTGGTCGAGGTCGATCCGCCCATCACCGACGACGTCGTCGAGGAGGTCGCTGCCGCCGCCGAGGCCGCGACCGCTGCTCCGCTCGAGCTGACCGTCGGCGAGACCACCGGAACCGTCGACGTCGCCACCCTGCGCTCGTGGCTGGAGCTGACCATCGAGGAGGACGAGGCCGACTGGGATCTCGACCACGACCGGGTCATGGACCACCTCCAGGAGCAGTTCGCCGAAGCGGGCAGTACCGGCACGGATGTGAGCTTCGTGGTCGAGGACGGGCGGCCCGTGATCCTTCCGGGGGCCGACCGCACCGCGTGCTGTGACGAGGACAGTCCCGAGCTGATTCTCCTGGCACTGCGCTCGGGGGCACGCGCCGTCCAGCTCCCGCTTCGGACCGCAGCTCCCGAACGCGGCCGCGAGTGGGCCGAATCGCTCGGGATCGTCGAGGAGGTGGCGTCGTTCACCACCACCCACTCCTGTTGCCAGAACCGGGTGGTGAACATCCACCTGATCGCCGACGCGGTCCGCGGCGTGGTCCTCGAACCGGGCGAGACCCTCTCGATGAACGAGCACGTCGGACGACGAACCGCCGAGAAGGGCTACCTCCCAGCGGGTGGGATCACCAACGGCATCCTCGTCGATCAGCTCGGTGGCGGCGTCTCGCAGTTCACCACCACCTTGTTCAACGCGGCCTTCTTCGCCGGGCTCGACTTCGGCGAGTACCAGGCGCACTCGATCTACTTCTCGCGCTACCCGTACGGGCGGGAGGCCACGCTGTCCTATCCGGCGCCCGACCTGCAGATCCGCAACACGTCGCCCTACGGCGTGTTGATCTGGCCCACCTACACCGACACCAGCATCACCGTCACCCTCTACTCCACGCGCCACGTCGAGGCCGAACAGACCGGCCAGACCGAGTCGGCGTCGGGCGCCTGCACGCTGGTGCGGACCGAGCGCACCCGGACCTACGACGACGGCCGGACCGAGGTCGACCACGTCACCGCCCGCTACCGCCCCGAGGAGGGCATCAACTGCGCCGGCGAGTCGACGGTGCCCACCACGACCACCACGACCACGACCACCACGACCACCACGACCACCACGACCACCACGCCCGAGCCGAGCACCACGACCACCACCGCCCCGGGATCGACCAGCTCCACCACCAGCTCCACCACCAGCACGACGTTGGAGCCCGGGTGAGCGACCGCCTCCACGACGCGATCGTCGTCGGTGGGGGCCCGGCCGGGACGGCGGCCGCGATCGGGCTGGCCGACCGTGGCCTCGACGTGGTGGTGATCGACAAGGCGGCGTTCCCGCGCGACAAGACCTGTGGCGACGGGCTCACCACCCTTGCCCTGCGCGAGCTCGAGCGGTTGGGACTGACTCCCGATCGCGTCGACTCCTGGACCGTGGTCGAACGTGCCCACCTGCACTCGCCCCGAGCCAACACCGTCACGCTGCCCCTGCCACCAGGTCCCGGTCAGTTCGCGGCCATCGCCCGGCGAATCGACCTCGACGCGGCCCTGATCGAACTGGCCACCCACCGGGGCGTGACCGTGCACCAGCAAGTCGGTCTGCGGGGCGCGAGCATGCACCGCCACCACGTCGAGGTGCGCACCGATGCGACACCGCCACTGCAGGCCCGCTGGGTGGTCGGAGCCGACGGCATCTGGTCGCCGCTCCGCCGAGCGCTCGGCGTGGCCGAACCCCGGTACCGGGGCGAGTGGCACGCGTTCCGCCAGTACTTCTCCCGAACCACGAACGACGACGCCGAGCTCCACGTGTGGTTCGAACCCGATCTGCTGCCCGGCTACGCCTGGTCGTTCCCGCTGGGCGACGGCCGCGCCAACGTGGGGTTCGGGGTGCTCCGGGGGACGCGCCTCGACGGCCGAGCCCTCGCCCGACTCTGGCCCGACCTCCTCCAGCGCCCCGCGATCCGATCCGTGCTCGGGCCCCGTGCCGTGGCCGAGGGCCACCACCGGGCCTGGCCCATCCCCGCCCGGATCACCACCACCCGACTGACCGCGGGACGGACACTCTTCGTCGGCGACGCCGCCAGGGCGACCGACCTCTTCACCGGGGAGGGCATCGGCCAGGCGCTGCTCAGCGGACGGCTCGCGGCCGAGGCGCTCGCCGACAGGATCGACGCCGCCGACCCCTCCCCGGTGACCAGGGCGTACTCGACATCGGTGCTCGACGAGCTCGCGCCCGACCACCAGATGGCCGCCGCCCTGTCCAAGCTGATGGCGGTCGAACCACTCGCGGAGGCCTCCATCCGGCTGGTGGGCAGCACCCCTTGGACGAGGCGCAACGTCGGCCGGTGGCTGTTCGAGGACTCACCGCGGGGCATCGCGCTCACTCCTCGGCGGTGGCACCGTGGCGTGCTCAGCGGACCACCGGCGTTCACCGCCACGACACAGCGCTGAAACCTCGGCTCGGTACGGTCACCGCATGGTCCGGTCGGTACCATCGGCCGATGTTCCGAACACGTCTGACCGAGGCCCTCCAGATCGACCACCCCGTCATGCTGGCCGGGATGGGCGGCGTCTCCTACCACCAACTCGTCGCCGCCGTATCGGAGGCAGGCGGGCTCGGGTGCATGGGCGCGTCGACCATGGGACACGACGAGATGGTCGACGAGATCGCCGCCGTGCGCACCGCCACCGACAAGCCGTTCGGAGTCGACCGGCTCGGGCCACCAGCGGCTACAAGGACGCGCTCCTCACGCTCCCCGACGACGGCACCGTCATCTCCCGCGGCTACACCGGCAAGACCTGCCGGGTGGTGCGCAACACCTACACCCAGTACTGGGAGGAGCACCCCGACCAGCTCCAACCGTTCCCCGCCCAGGTCCTGCGCTCGGTCGAAGACGGCGCCAACCACCTCGGCAGCGACGACACCGCCGAGGTCGACCCCGACAAGGAGTTCTGGCCCGCGGGTCAGGGCGCAGGAGCGATCGATGAGCTCGTGCCCGCCGGAGAGCTGGTCCACCGCTTCGTCGAGGAAGCCGAAGCCGCGATGGCCCGGGTCTGACCCCGGGACGGTCGCTGACCGCCGGCGCCGCTCAGCGCGGCTCGAGCTCCTCTCGCAGCACGTTGCCGCGATCGACCCCGTTGTCGAAGATGACGCGGTAGCGGATCCACGGGCCGAACCCGTTGACCAGCGCCACCTTTCCCGGGGTCCCCGCGGGCACCCCGGGCAGATCGAAGGCTGCCCGCACCTTCTGGCGGCGGCGCAACGGGGCGACTTCTGCGGTGTCGGTCAACGGAGCTCCTTGGTTCGGTCGGTGCGGCGACGCTCGGCCCATCCCATCCCGGTCTCGGCGTCGAGATCGTGGGGCAGCCCGAGGACGCGCTCACCAATGATGTTGCGTTGGACCTCCCCCGTGCCACCTCCGACGGTCAGCGCGGGTGCGAAGAGGTAGCCGTAGTGCCACAGGGCGGGGTCGGTGCCGAGCGGTCCCCGGTCGGCGAGCATGCCACCGGCACCGGCGAGATCCTTGGCCGCCTCCATGATCCGCTGGCCGTGCTCGTCGGCCAGGATCTTGCGGATCGAGGCCTCGGGACCGGGCTGTTCGCCACGGATCCGGGCCGACACGGTCCGCAGACGGATCAGGCGCAGGATCTCGTGCTCGGTGTGGAGCCGGGCGAGCGCCTGTCGCACCAACGGGTCCGAGGCTCCCCCCGCGTTCCGGACCAGATCGAGAAGGTCGACCGCGTCGGGCCCACGTCCCCACAGCGCGCCACCGCTCGACAACGACACACGTTCGTTGCCGAGGGTGACCTTGGCGAGGGTCCACCCGTCGTGCTCGTCGCCGACGAGACTGTCGGTCGGCAGACGCACATCGGTGAAGAACACCTCGTTGAAGGTGTGTGCGCCGGTCATCTCGATGATCGGGCGGATCTCGATGCCGGGCAGGTCCATGGGGCAGATGAAGTAGGAGATCCCTCGGTGCTTGGGGGCCTCGGGATCGGTGCGGGCGATGAGGATCCCGTAGGCGGCCTGGTGGGCGAGCGAGGTCCAGATCTTCTGGCCGTTGACGATCCAGGTGTCGCCGTCGCGCTCGGCCCTGGTGCCCAGGTTGGCCAGATCCGAGCCCGCCTCCGGCTCGCTGAAGAGCTGGCACCAGATCTCCTCGCCCGCCAGCAGTGGTGGCAGGAACCGGTCCTGCTGCTCGGGGGTGCCCGCGTGCAGCAACGTCGGTCCCGCCCAGCCGATGCCGATCGGGTTCGACGGTCGGGACACCCCGGCTGCAGCGAGCTCCTCGTCGATGACGAGCTGGTGGACGGGGTCGGCGTCGAGCCCGTAGGGCCTGGGCCAGTGAGGAGCGACCAGGCCGGCCTCGGCGAGGTCGCGGCCGCTGGGCCGAGGATGGTCACGCACCCACGCCCTCACCGCGGCTCGGCGCGGATCATCGTCACCGGGCAGCTCGAAGTCCATCAACCGGACAGTACCCGGACTGGGTGTGGTCACAGGTCAAGATGGCAGGATGATGCGATGCCCAGCCCAGCGACGACGATGGTTCGCTCCACCGATGGGGTCGAGCTGGCCGTGCACGACTTCGGGGGTCACGGTCCGACGATCCTCTTCGCCCACGCCACCGGGTTCCACGGCCTGGTCTGGTCGCCGGTCATCGCCGACCTGGTCGACACCCACCGCTGCGTCTCCATCGACTTCCGCGGCCACGGTGACAGCTCGGTCCCCGACCACGGGTCGTTCCTGTGGTCGGGATTCGCCGACGACGTCCAAGCAGCGGTGGCCCACCTCGACGATCCCCGGCCGCTCTACGGCGTCGGCCATTCCAAGGGTGGCGCCGCGCTCCTGCTGGCCGAGCTGCGTGCACCCGGGACCTTCAGCGGTCTCTACCTCTTCGAGCCGATCGTGCTCGACCCCGAGCGCCGAGCCGACACCGGTGCGGTCGAGGCCAACCCGCTGGCCCTGGGCGCGCTGAAGCGGCGCGAGGTCTTTGCGTCGAAGGACGATGCCTATGCCAACTACCGCTCGAAGCCGCCGCTCGACGCCCTCACCCCAGAAGCGCTGCGGGCCTATGTCGACCACGGGTTCGCCGACCTCGACGACGGCACGGTGCGACTCAAGTGCCGGCGGGCCGACGAATCGCAGGTGTATGCCAGCTCGGGCACCCACGACGCCTTCGACCACCTCGACCGGGTGCGCTGCCCGGTCACCGTCGCCGCGGGAGCGGCCGAGGAGGGGCTTCCGGCCGTGATCGCCCCCGGCATCGCCGACCAGCTTCAGCGGGGCACCTTCCGCGCCCACCCCGAGCTCGGCCACTTCGGACCGCTGCAGGCGCCGGGCCTGATCGCGGACGAGATCCGCACCGCCCTCGAACGATGAGCAGCTCGATCCAGCACGACGAGGTCGCCCCCTCGGTCGCCGCTGCCATGCCAGGGGTCGGCCATGCCATGGGCCGACTCGACGCCGAGATCGACCACATCTTCGAGGTGGTCCGTGGCAACGCGATGGTCGACCGCGGGTTCTACTCCGCGTCGGCGGTCGGCGACTGGAGCCTGATCTGGCACCTGATGGGGGTGGCACAAGGGCTCGCCGACCACCGCGACGGCTGGTTCCGGGCGGTGCGCCTCTCCGCGGCGCTCGGCGCGGAATCGGCGCTGGTCAACGGGCTCATCAAGTCGTGCTTCCGGCGTGCCCGGCCGGCGCACGGCGAGGACCGCCCACACAACCTTCGGATCCCGGTGACGAGCAGCTTCCCGAGCGGGCACGCGTCGTCTGCCTTCATGGCCGCGCACCTGCTGGCCGACCGCACCCGCTTCGGTGGTGCCTGGTACCTGCTCGCGGCGGTGGTGGCCTCCAGCCGGATCCACGTGCGCATCCACCACGCCTCCGACGTGATCGGCGGAGCCGTGGTGGGACTCGCCCTCGGGGCCGTCGTACGTCGGCTCGCGCCGCTCGATCGAACCTGAGCCTGCCGGCGCGGTCTGCCCGCGAGGGAACATCTCGGGTCGCATCGGGGTTGGCACGAACATGACCTCGTTCTCCGTCACCTACGACTACCGCTGCCCGTTCGCCCGCATCGGCCACCTCCATGTGATCGAAGCCCTCGAAGCCGGCCAGGAGTGGGACGTCACCTTCCTCCCCTTCTCACTGCGCCAGGCCCACGTCGAAGACGGCGATCCGCCGGTGTGGGACGACCCCGACAACGACAGCGGTCTGCTCGCCCTCCAAGTGTCGGTGGTGGTGCGCGATCGCCATCCCGAGGCGTTCCTCACGGTGCACCGACGGCTGTTCGACCTGCGTCACGTCGACTCCGCCGACCTGCGCGACCCCGAGGTGCTGGCGGGCGCGCTCCGCGACGCGGACATCGATCCCGATTCGGTGTTCGCCGAGATCGACACGGGCTGGCCGCTCGAGTCGGTTCGTGCCGCCCACGAGGGAGCGATCGCCAGCCACAACGTGTGGGGCGTGCCCACCTTCCTGGTCGGCGACGATGCGGTGTTCGTGCGGCTCATGGAGGCACCCGACGGCGAGGCCGCCACTGCGGTGCGCACCGTCGAGCGCGTGCTGGAGACGGTCTCGGGCTGGCCCCAGCTCAACGAGCTCAAGCACACCAGCATCCGCCGCTGACCGTCGCCGTCGAGGCTGCGAGCGCGCTGCTCCCACCGGCCGGGGCTCAGTAGGCTGGATCGATGACCCGTGAGGTCCACGCCAACGACCGGTTGACACCCATGGAGTCGCTCATGTGGCGGCTCGAGGGCGGTCGGGACCTGAGTGCAACCTTCGGCAGCGTCACGTTCCTCGACCGCGAGCCGGACCCCGAGCGGTTCCGCTCCCGCATGGCCGGTGCAGCCGCCTCGATCCGGCGGTTGCGCCAACGGATCGACGACGGCGGGCTGCTGTCGCCCTCGTCGGTCTGGATCGACGATCCGGACTTCGACCTCGGCAACCACCTGTGGTGGGAGCCCTGCCCGGGTGACGGGACCGACCAGGCGGTGCTCGACATGGCCGCCGACCTCGTCGCCGCTCCGTTCGACGCCGATCGTCCCCTGTGGGGGTTCGTGATCGTCACCGGCCTCGACGGCGGCCGTGCCGCGCTGGTGCAACGCATGCACCACACCATCACCGACGGCAAGGGCGGCCTCCGCATCTCCGAGCGGTTCGTCGATCTCGAACGAGGCGACCCCGGACCCACGCCGGACCCCTTCATGGGAGCCGATCCACCCCAGCCCCGGCCCTCGTGGTTCGATCGGACGGTCCTCACCACCGTCGATCAAGCCTCCGACCTGGCCCACTCGGGCGCGCAGGCGGCCCGATGGACCGTGGAGGGGCTTCGCGACCCGCAACGCTTCAACGTCCTCGGCTCCGAGGTCTGGTCGACCGCCCGATCGCTGCGACGTCAGCTCGCGGTCGCCGACCGGGCGAGATCAACGCTGTGGGCCAACCGCTCGAACGAGCGGCGATTCGTCGCCGGCTCGCTCGCCTTCGACCCGGTCCGCACCGCCGCCACCGAGGCGGGCGTCTCGATCAACGACGTGTTCGTGACCGCTGCTCTCCGCGGGGCGGCGGCCTACCACCGCGTGATCGACCACCCGGTCCCCGAACTGAGGGTGGCCATCCCGGTGAGCACCCGCGACGACGCGCTCGCCGGGGGCAACGCCTTCAGCCCGACCCGGGTGGTGCTCCCATCGGGTGAGCAGCTTGCGGCGCCCGCCCACCTGCGGGCGGTGTCGGACGCTCTGGGTGCAACCAAGCACGAGCGGGCAGCGGGGCTGATCGAACCGGTGGCGGCCGCCACCGAGCTGGTCCCCTCCCCGTTGCTGCGCGCCGCGGTCCGGTGGCAGGCGGCCACCATCGACTTCACCACCTCGAACCTGCGGGCGGCGTCGGTGCCGCTGTACATCGCGGGGGCCCGCATCGAGGCCACCTACGCGATCGGCCCGCTGGCGGCCACTGCGGCCAACATCACGATGATGAGCTACGACGGCCGGATCGATCTGGGCCTGCATGTCGACACGGCGGCGGTGGCCGATCCCGACCTGTTGCGCGACACCGTGGTCGCCGCGTTCCACGAGCTGTGCGAGGCCGCGTCCTCGCTCGGTTGAACCGCGCTGTCCAGTCGACGGTGATGCCCGGATGCTGGCTCGGCCGGGCGCGACCGCGTCAGTTGCTGGTGAGCGCCGAGTCGAGCTGATCGGGATCGGTGCCCGGCGTGGCGAGCAGCACCCGCACGTCGAGCAACAGATCGGAGACCTCGTCGGTCGAGACGAGCTCGCGATGCTGCATGTCGCCGAGGCCGCGGTCGATGAGCGCGAGCGCTTCGGAGATGGTCTCGTCGACGGCAACCGTCTCGGTCATGCGGGGCCTCCCGAAGTCTCAGTCGGAACCGGCACCTCCGGTTCCGCTGACTCCACCATAGCGACCATGGGTGTCACCGAGGCTTCACTCATGGACGACCAGGTGTCCTTGTCGTCTCATCGGCACCCTACCCGCACCGATGAGGGTTCATGCCTACGATGCCGACCATGGAGATCCACGACAGCGTGATAGTGGTCACCGGAGCCGCGAGCGGGATCGGCGCGGCGATGGCCCGGCGCTTCGCCCGAGAGGGAGCCAGCGCGGTCATCGTCGCCGACATCGACGACGCGGGGCTCGAGCCGGTCGTCGCCGACATCACCGCGGCTGGTGCGGTCGGCCTCGCTCAACGGTGCGACGTCCGTGACGAGGCCGGCCTCATCGCGGTGGTTCGCGCCGCACGCGACGTCGGACCGATCAACCTGTTCTGCTCCAACGCGGGGATCGGCATCCCGGGGGGTCCCGAGGTGCCCGACCAGCAGTGGCAGGCGATCTGGGAGATCAACGTGATGGCCCACGTGCACGCGGCCCGGGCCGTGCTGCCCGAGATGCTCGAGCGGGGTGAGGGGTACCTGCTCAACACCGCATCAGCGGCGGGGCTGCTCAGCCAGATCGGCTCGGCCCCCTACTCGGTCACCAAGCATGCTGCGGTCGCGTTCGCCGAGTGGCTGTCGATCACCTACGGCGATCGCGGCATCGGAGTGTCGGTGCTGTGTCCGCAGGCGGTGCGCACCGCGATGACCGCCGGCAGCACCGAGGGCGGCGTCGCCGGGGTCGACGGCATGATCGAGCCCGCCGAGGTGGCCGATGCCGTCATCGACGGACTGTCGGCCGAGCGGTTCCTGATCCTCCCCCACCCCGAGGTCCGCGACTACCTCCGCCGCAAGGCCGACGACCACGACCGGTGGATCGCCGGGATGCGCCGACTCCAAGCCCGCTACGGCGACCTGGCCTGATCCCGATGGTGCCACCGGTGATCGAGCTGGACCAGGACGGCGAGCAGCTGCCGATCGTCCTTGCCCGCCTGCACCGATCGCTGCCGGTGGGCGCCGCGGTGAGCCTGTGCATCCGGCACCGTCCACCCGCGCCCATCACGATCCCCACCCTGCTCGCGGGGGCCGGGTTCCACCCGACCAACCAGGAGCTGGGTCGGACCCGTGGCGGGCACGACACCGTTCACGCCGTCCGCGCCCGCACTCTGGCCGACACGGTAGGACCGGGCATGCAGATCCTCTTCTGCGGGTTCAACCCCAGCCTGCACGCCGCCGACTCCGGTGTCGCCTACTCCGGCCCCGGAAACCGCTTCTGGCCCGCCGCCCTCGCGGCGGGCCTGGTCAGCCGCGACCGCGACCCGGTCCACGCCCTCACCCACCACGGCATCGGCCTGACCGATCTGGTCAAACGGGCGACCCCTCGAGCGTCGGAGCTGGCCACCGGTGAGCTCCACGACGGTCTCGGCCGGGTCGATGACCTGAGCCGGGCGCTGCGACCTGCCGTGGTGTGCATGGTCGGCCTCGGCGCCTGGCGAGCGGTGACGGTCCGCACTGCGCCACCCGGCCACCAGACCCCCTCGCTGGGCGGCGCGCCCGTGTACGTCATGCCCTCGACCAGCGGGCTCAACGCCAGGAGCAGTCTCGACGAGCTCGTCGGGCACCTCGAAGCGGTGAAGGCGCTGGCAAACACCGAGCGGGGGCCAGGGGGAGCATGCGGCAAGCAGGTCGAGTCGGTACGGTCAGGGGTGTGATCGACGGCGAACACCCCGACACCGACGTCGCGGCCGACCCGATCGACGAGATCTCGGCCCGGGTCAGGGAACGGTTCGGATCCGACGACGCCCCCACCGCCGAGGCGCTGATCCGGGCCTACTACGACCACGTCGCCCGCCAGGACCTCGAACACCGATCCCCCGCCGAGCTCTACGGGGCCGCGATCTCACACCTGCAGCTCGCTCGCCACCGCAGCCCGGGCCAGCCGCTCCTGCGGGTCTATGCCCCCACGATCGAGGACGACGGCTGGCGCTCGCCCCACACCGTGATCGATCTGGTCACCGACGACTCGCCGTTCATCGTCGCCTCGGTGCTGATGGCCGTCGAGCGTGCCGGCCTCGAGGTCCACCTGCTCATTCACCCCGTCCTGCGGGTGCGACGCGACGACGACCGGCTCGTCGGCACCGCCGGAAGCGGGCCGGGCACCGATCTCTCCGAGGCCTTCGTCCACCTCGAGGTCGACCGGGTGCTCGACGCGGACAGGGTGCAGGAGCTCGATCGAAACATCTCCGCCGCGCTCGACGCCATCCGCGACGCGGTGACCGACTGGCGCCCGATGGCCGAGCGAGCCAACCAGGTCGCCGCCGAGCTGGAGGCACGGAGCACCAGCGGATCCGACGAGGTCAGCGATGCCGCCGAGCTGCTGCGGTGGATGGCCGCCGACGAGTTCGTCTTCCTCGGCGCTCGCGACTACCAACTCGATCCGGCCGAGGGCATCATCCGGTCCGTCCCCAGCTCGGGACTGGGCATCCTGGGCCACCAGCCCTCCTCCGAACGTCCCGTCGACGAGCTCGCTCCCGCAGGTGTGGAACGGGTGCTCAGCGACGACGTGCTGTTGATCACCAAGACCAACGCCCTCTCACTGGTCCACCGCCCCGTGGCGATGGACTACGTGGGCGTCCGCACCACCGATCCCAGCACCGGGGTGATCACCGAGCGCCGGTTCATCGGGCTCTTCACCGCCAGGGCCTACACCGAGACCGTCATCCGGCTCCCGGTCGTCCGGCGCAAGGTGTCCGAGATCATCGAGCGCGCCGGGTTCACCCCTGGTTCCCACGACGCCAACCGCCTCCTTACGGTGCTCGAGGGGCATCCGCGCGACGAGCTGTTCGAGGCATCGGTCGACGAGCTCTACCCCACCATCTTGGCCATCGTCCACCTGTACGAGCGTCGCCAGGTGCGCCTCTTCACCCGGCACGACCCCTTCGGGAGGTCGGTGTCATGTCTGGTGTTCGTGCCCCGCGACCGCTTCCGCACCGAGGTCCGCGAGGCCATCCAGCAGCTGTTGGAGACCGCCTTCCACGGACGCGCCGCCCGCTTCGAGGTCGCGTTCTCGTCGGCCTCGCTCGCCCGGCTCCACCTCATCGTCATCACCCCCGACCCCGACTCGGGCCCGGTCGACCTCGAGACCCTCGAACACCGGCTCGAGCGGGTCACCCGCACCTGGGAGGACCACCTCGAGCACGAGCTGGTCGAACAGCTGGGCGAAGGTCGCGGCACCGAGCTGGCGACACGGTGGCGAAGCGCCTTCCCCGCCGGCTACCGCGAACGTCCGCCCGAGCTCGCCGTCGCCGACATCGAACGGCTCGAGCACCTCGCCGACGAGCCCCCGGGGACGGTCTCGGTGCACACCTATCACCCTCCCGAAGCCGACGAGGGTGTGCTGCACATCAAGCTCTACCGCTCGATTCACCCGGCCCAGCTCTCCACCGTGCTGCCACTCCTGCAGAACCACGGGGTCGAGGTCCTCGACGAACACCCCTACCAGGTCACCCCCGACGACCGACACACCTCCTGGATCCACGACTTCGGCCTGCTGCTGCCGCGGCCGGCTTCGGAGAACATCCGCGAGCACGGCGAGGCCATCCGGACCCGCCTCGAGGAGAGCTTCATCGCGGCCTGGACCGGCGACACCGACAGCGACCCCTTCGCCCAGCTGGTGCTGCTGGCGCGGATGGACTGGCGCGAGGTGGCGGTCATCCGAGCCTTCACCCAGTACCTGCGACAGACCGGGGCCTCCTACACACCGAACTACATCCAAGAGGTCACCACGACCCACGCCGGCATCACCAGGCTGCTGATCGACCGCTTCCACCTCCGTCTCGACCCCGACCGGCGCGACACCGCGGCCGAGGAGGAGACCCACCAATGGATCCTCGACGCGCTCGAGGCCGTTCCACGGCTCGACGAAGACCGGATCCTGCGTGGCCTCGACACCCTCATCGGTGCCACCGTCCGCACCAACCTCTACCAGCGCGGGAGCTCGGGCGCCGGACCGGTCAACCTCGCGTTCAAGCTCGATCCCAGCATGATCCCCGACCTGCCCGCGCCCCGACCCCAGCGGGAGATCTTCGTCTCCTCGCCGCGTGTCGAAGGGGTCCACCTGCGCGCCGGGCGCGTCGCCCGTGGCGGCATCCGCTGGTCCGATCGACGAGAGGACTACCGCACCGAGGTCCTCGCCCTGATGAAGGCGCAAGTGGTGAAGAACTCGGTGATCGTCCCCGCCGGCGCCAAGGGCGGGTTCGTGTGCAGACAGCTCCGCGCCGACGACGACCCCCAAGCGGTGCGCGCCGAGGTCGAGGCCTGCTACCGGCTGTTCATCGACGCCATGCTCGACATCACCGACAACCGCGTCGACGGTGAGGTGGTGACACCCGATCGGGTGGTGCGCCTCGACGGCGACGATCCCTACCTGGTGGTCGCAGCGGACCGCGGGACCGCCACCTTCTCCGATCTCGCCAACTCGATCGCCCTCGAACGCGACTTCTGGCTCGGCGACGCCTTCGCATCGGGGGGCTCGACCGGATACGACCACAAGGAGATGGGCATCACCGCACGAGGGACGTGGGTCTCGGTCCGACGCCACCTCGCCGAGCTGGGTCTCGACCCCGACCTCGATCCCTTCTCGGTGGTCGGGATCGGAGACATGTCGGGCGACGTGTTCGGCAACGGGATGCTGCTGTCACCCAACATCCGACTCATCGCCGCGTTCGATCACCGCCACGTGTTCATCGACCCCGATCCCGACCCCGCCCGCACCTTCGACGAGCGTGCCCGACTCTTCGACCTCCGGTCCTCGACGTGGGCCGACTTCGACCGGTCCGCCCTCTCCGAGGGCGGCATGATCGTGCCCCGGTCGGCCAAGGCGGTCAACGTCGACGAGCGGGTGGCCGCCGCGCTGGGCTGCCCGGCCGGTCGCACCACGCCGTCCGAGCTCATCTCGGCGATCCTGGCGGCACCGGTCGACCTGCTGTGGAACGGTGGCATCGGCACCTACGTGAAGGACAGTGCGGAGACCCACTACGACGTCGGCGATCGGGCCAACGACGGGGTCAGGATCGACGCCGACGAGCTGCGCTGCCGGGTGATCGGCGAAGGTGGGAACCTCGGGCTCACCCAGCGGGCACGGGTGCAGGCCGCCCTCGGCGGGGTGCGGCTCAACACCGATGCCGTCGACAACTCCGGAGGGGTCGACTGCTCCGACCGGGAGGTCAACCTCAAGATCCTGCTCGACCAACAGGTCGCGGCCGGAACGCTCACCCTGCGCCAACGCAACGAACTCCTCCTCGACATGACCGACGAGGTCGCGGCGCTGGTCCTGGCCGACAACGAGGCCCAGACCCTGGCTCTGGCATCGGCCCGGGCCCAGGCATCCGGCATGGTCCATGTGCACGCCCGCCACCTGTCCTGGCTCGAAGGCGAAGGCGGGCTCGACCGCGAACTGGAGGCGCTTCCGTCCGACGACGAGCTCAACGAGCGGGCCAACGACGGTCGGGGCCTCACCCAGCCCGAGCTCGCCGTGCTCATGGCCTACACCAAGAACGTCCTGGCCGATCACATCGAGGCCTCGCCGCTGCCCGACGACCCGGCGATGCTCGACGAGCTCGACCCCTACGTGCCACCGGTCATCCTCGAACGCTTCCCCGGTGCGCTGGCCGACCATCGGCTCAAGCGCGAGCTGATCGCCACCCAGCTCACCAACCGGCTCGTCAACCGGGCCGGGATCTCGATGACGTTGCGACTCATGGAGGAGACCGCGGCCTCGGTCCCCGAGGTGGCCAGAGCCCACCTGGCCGCCTGGCGGATCCACGAGCTCGACCACCAGTGGTCCACCATCGAAGCGCTCGAGCGCGACCTCGCCCCCTCGACGCTGATCGAGATGCTGCTGTCGACCAAGCGCCTCGGCGAGCGCGCGACCCGCTGGCTGATCAGGAACCGCCACAGCCCGCTCGACGTCGACGAGGCCGTCGCCGAGCTGCGCCCGGCCGTCGCCGAGGTCGTCGCCTCGCTCGGAGACGTCGCGCCGAGCTCGGCCACCGAGGAGCTCTGGGAGCTGCGCGACCACTGGATCGACCAGGGTGTGCCCCGAGACATCGCCACCCAGACCGTCCTCAACTCGTTGGCGTCGACCGCCCTCGACATCGTGACCGCGGCCAGATCCGAAGGCGCCCCGCTCGACCAGGCCGCTCGTGTCTACTGGCTCATCGACGACCACCTCGGCCTCGGCTGGCTGCGCCGCCAGATCGACCGGCTGCCCCGCGACGACATGTGGACCACCCTGGCCCGCACCGCGCTGCGCGACGACCTGTTCCACGAGCACGCCTCGGTGGTGCGCCGCATCCTGGCCAGGGGCGGTCGCGACGACGCCGAGACCCGGGTGGACCACTGGGTGGGTGCCAACCAAGAGGCCATCGAGCGCACCTTCGACGTGCTGCTCGGCATCCGGGCGGTCGGACATCCGGGGCTCGAGCACCTCACCGTCGGACTACGCGAGATCCGCAACCTCATGCGACGTGCCTCCAACAGCCCCGTCCCGCCAGCCACTGACTAGGGTCGAACCGACCGACCACCAAGGGGGAACCGTGGCCTTCGAGCTCGACCTGACCCAGACCGATCACCTGCTCACCACCACACGGGCGGTGCGCAAGCGACTCGACCTGACCCGGCCGGTGCCGCGCGAGCTGATCCTCGAGTGTCTCCGGGTGGCCATCCAGGCCCCGACCGGCGGGAACACCCAGCGGTGGCGCTGGGTCGTCGTCGACGATCCCGACAAGAAGGCCGCCCTCGCCGACATGTACCGCGAGGGGTGGCGCCCATACCTGGAGTCGCAGAAGCGGGTCCGTGAGGAGCAGGGCCTCGCCGCCGAGACGCGGGTGTCCGACTCCGCCGACTACCTCGCCGACCATCTGCACGAGGTGCCGGCGATGCTGATCCCGTGCCTGCTCGATCGGGGCGACGGGCCAGGGTTCTGGGGCTCGATCATGCCGGGGGCGTGGAGCTTCATGCTGGCAGCCCGAAGCCGGGGCCTCGGCACCGCGCTGACCACCATCCACCTGTTCCGCGAACACGACGCCGCAGGGCTGCTCGGCGTCCCCGACACCGTCAGCCAGGCCGGTCTCATCCCCATCGGCTACTACACCGGCGACGACTTCAAGCCGGCCAAGCGCCGCCCGGCCGAAGAGATCACCTACTGGAACACCTGGAAGCAGACCGACATCGGGGCCTGATGGCTCGCCGGCCCCGACCGGGTGGGCCTCAGCCTGCGGCCGACGGCGAGAGCGCGCGGATGCTCTCGCGCATGTCGACGCCGAAGGGAAGCACGGCGAGGGCCGGGGTGGTGATGCCGTTGTCGATGTAGCGGCCGATCTGCTCGCGGCAGACCTCGGGGGCGCCGTGGACGACCAGGTCGTCGACGACGTGGTCGGGGATGGCCTCCAGGGCGGCGGCCCTGTCGCCTTCCTTCCACAGGTCCCACATCCCCTTGAGGTCGTCGCCCCGGCCGAGCCACTCGTGGAACGCGGCGTACACGGGCACGTTGAGGTAGGCGGCGATGATGCGGCGGGCCGCCCCCCGGGCGACCTCGGCATCGGGGTTGGGGATCACGAACAGCCGGGCGGCGATCTCCTTGGTGGCCGGGTCGTGGCCTGCCGCTTCGGCGCCGGCGGCGACGTGGGGGACCACCGTCGTCACGTCGTCGGGTGAGAGCCAGTTGAGGATCGCGCCGTCGCCCTCACGACCGGCGAGGCGCAGCATGCCCTCGCGCAGCGCGGCGATGAGGATGGGAACCGGCTCGGGAGGCTTCATGCCGAGCCGGAAGCTGCGGACCGAGAAGCGCCCGTAGTCCTTGGTGACCTTCTCCCCCTCCATCGCATCGCGCAGGAAGCGGACCATGGCCTGCACCTGCTTGTATGGCTCCTCGAAGGGGATGCCGTTCCATCCCTCGACGATCACGTTGGACGACGAACCGATCCCGAGCGCGAACCGGCCGGGCGCCGCCTGGGCGATCGAGCCGACCGTCTGGGCGAGCAGCGCCGGCCCGCGGGTGTAGGCGGGGATGATCGCGGTGCCGAGGCGCAGGCTGGGGGCCCACACCGACGTGAGCGCCAGGGGGGTGAACCCGTCCCCTCCATCGGCCTCGGCGGACCACACGTCGGTGTAGCCCAGCTCGACGAGCTCCTGGATCCACTCCCGGTGCTCGTGGAGCGGGACGCCCCCGAACGGGATGGTCATGCCGTAGCGCTGCATCTGCTTCTCCCCCAGATCGTCCGAATGCTGGCCTTCCTTACCACCCCCGAGGGTTCAGTGTCACACCCCCTGGGGAAGATGTGGGCATGGACACACGGCAGCTTGCGCTCATCACCGACGACGAGTCGGCGACCGCTCGCGACTGGCGGCTCGACGACCACACCCGACAGATCGGCCGCAAGGGGGTGGCCGCGGCTCGCGAGGCGTTGCGGGCGGCGCTGGCCGACCACCACCATCGCGACCGTCGCGATGGTCACGAACCCCCGGCTGCGGCCTAGGCTCTTCGACCATGAACGAGGTCGTCATCGTCGAAGCCGTCCGGAGCCCCGTCGGGCGCCGCAACGGTGGTCTGTCCACCATCCACCCCGCCGACCTGCTCGCGTCGGTGCAGTCCGAGGTCATCTCCCGTTCGGGCATCGACCCGGCCGAGGTCGGCCAGGTGGTCGGAGGATGCGTCAGCCAGGTCGGAGAGCAGACCTTCAACGTGGCCCGCACGGCCTGGCTCACCGCCGGGCTGCCCTTGTCGGTCGCCGCCACCACCGTCGATGCCCAGTGCGGATCGTCCCAACAGGCCACCAACCTGGCCACCGCGATGGTCGCCGGAGGCGTCGTCGACGCCGCGGTCGCCTGCGGGGTCGAGGTCATGAGCCGGGTCCCCATCGGCTCGGCGATGCGCACCGACTTCGGCCGCCCCACACCCAGCAGCTACTTCGAACGCTACGAGATGACCTCGCAGTTCGAAGGCGCCGAGCGCATCGCCGACAAGTGGGGCATCTCCCGGTCCGACACCGACGAGTTCGGGCTGCGCTCCCAGCAGCTGGCGGCTCGGGCATGGGACGAAGGCCGCTTCGAGACCCAGATCGTGCCGATCGACGCCCCCGACCTCGACGACGAGGGCAAGCCCACCGGCTCCACCCACCGCGTCGAGCGCGACGAGGGTCTGCGCGAGACCACGCTCGAGGCCCTCGCCGGGCTCAAGCCCGTCGCCCGCGAGGACGGCGTCCACACCGCAGGCTCCTCGTCGCAGATCTCCGATGGTGCCGCCGCGGTCCTGTTGATGACCCGCCAGAAGGCCGAGGCCCTCGGCCTGCACCCCAAGGCCCGCGTGGTCGACACCTGCAACGTTGGCGTCGACCCGGTGCTCATGCTCACCGGACCGATCGACGCCACCCGTCACCTGTTCGACCGCACCGGCCTGTCGATGTCCGACATCGACGTCACCGAGATCAACGAGGCCTTCGCCTCGGTGGTGCTGGCCTGGGCCCGCGAGATGAACCCCGACATGGACACCGTGAACCCCAACGGTGGCGCCATCGCGCTCGGTCATCCACTCGGCGGCACCGGTGCGGTGCTGCTCACCAAGGCGCTGCACGAGCTCGAGCGCACCGACGGCGAGCACGGGCTCGTCACCATGTGCTGCGGTGGCGGTCTCGGCACCGGCACCATCATCCAGCGCCTCTGACCTTCCCCTCGCTCGCGCCCCCGGCGCCTCCGTCGTGCTCGACCGCATCCCGGTCGCGCCTGAGCCCCTGGAGGCGCCGATGACACCTCGCACGACGGTCGTCGCGTTGCTGCTCGCCACCCTGGCGGTCGCGTGCGCGCCCTCCGGCACGGGCGAGCCACTTCCGGCAGGTTCGGCGCGGGTGGCGTCGGTCGTCGATGGCGACACCGTCGTGCTCGACCTCTCCGACGGCCACGAACCTGTTCGGCTGCTCGGCATCGACACCCCCGAGACCTCACACCCCACCCGACCCGTCGAGTGCTTCGGCGCCGAGGCCACCGCCCGCCTCGCCGAGCTGATCCCGCCCGGGTCGGTCGTCGGTCTTCGAGCGCGACGTCGAAGGTCGCGACCACTACGGCCGGCTCCTCCTGTACCTCTACCGGGCCGACGACGACCTCTTCGTCAACGAGGCCCTCGTGGCCGAGGGGTTCGCCGTCGCCCTGCCCGTCGATCCCAACCACGCCCACCGAGGCACCTTCGCCGCAGCCGAGCAGCAGGCCCGCGCCGACCAGCGGGGGCTGTGGGGAGCCTGTGGCGGACCTGACGTGGCGCTCGATCCGCTCCGCGCCCGGTAGCGTCATCGACTGTGACCACGCTTGCCGAGCGACTCGGACACGATCCCGAGGCGCGCCTGCTGATCATCACCGCCCACGACCTCGGCTCCAGCCACGCCGCCAACAGCGGCGTCTACCAGACCTTGCGCGAGGGCCTGGCCACCAGCGGTTCGCTGATGGTGCCGCCACCATGGGCCCGCGAGGCCGCCGCGTCCTACCGGGGCGAGGACATCGGCGTACAGCTCACCCTCAACGCCGAGTTCGACCTCTACCGGTGGGGTCCGATCACCCACGCTCCCTCACTCGTCGACGGCGACGGCGGATTCCCCCGCACGCCCCACGAGCTGTGGGAGCACGCCGATCTCGACGAGGTGCGCCGCGAGTGCCGCACCCAGATCGAACGGGCGATCGTCTGGGGCTTCGACGTGAGCCACCTCGACTCGCACCTCGGCGCGCTGCACATGCGCCCCGAGTTCTTCGACGTCTACCTCGACCTCGCGGTCGAGTTCGGCCTCCCTGTCCGGCTACCAGGCGACGCCGGCGAGCGTTCCGCGGGTTTTCCTCTGCGCCAACTGGCCACCGACGAGGGCGTGCTCTTCCCCGACCACCTGGCCATCGTCGGCTCGGGCGGCGTCGGCAGCCGCAAGGTCATCGAACGGGCACTGTTCGAGCTGGCGCCGGGCGTCACCGAGGTCTACGTGCACCCTGCCGCCGACAGTCCAGAGCTGCGGGCCCACGCACCGGACTGGGCCAACCGGGTCGACGATCTGCATCTCGTCACCCACGACAGCGATCTGCGGTCGTTGATCCGCCGGACGGGGGCCACCCTGGTCAGCTACCGGCAGCTGCGCGACGCCCAGCGGGCCTGACCCTCGCCAGGCGCGGACTCAGGCCCGGGCCAGAACCCGCCGGCACTCGGGGCGCGCCAACGCCGACAGCCACGCGAAGAACGCACCAGCGCTGCCCGAGGGTTTGAGATCGCCGCGCATGTAGGCCACCGCAGAATCGAAGTCGCCGGCAAGCAGCGCCCCGAGATCGACCTGGCCCTGTGGGATCGAGACCTCGGCGGTGCGACCCGAGTCCGCCGACGGCTCAACCGCCACCAGCCGCCCGTGCTCGACCACCCACAGGAGGGCGAGGCGCTGCGAGCCGTCGCCGGTGACCACGACCTCGACCACTCCCGACCCGCCGGGGCCGCCGGGTAGGTCGCCCAGCAGCGCGTTGACCGACGCCAGCCGTTCGGGATCGGACAGGTCGCTCACTCGGCCTCCTGCCACTCGAGGTCGTCGACGCCGGTGAACAGATCGGACTCGGGCACCTCGGTGTCGACCAACGAGCGGGCCAGGATGTAGTCGTCGAAGGGGTGGACGCTGTTGGCCTCCTCGGCCGGCAACCCGAACCAGAACGGCGACGTCGGGTCGACCTGGGTGGCATGGGCCAGCAGGCCCTCGGTGCGAGCGTGCTGGAACCCGTCGATGGGCACCTGGGTGGTGATGCGGTGGTCGTTGTCCGGACGCTTGACCAGACGCTCTCCGAAGGGCGACTCCATCCCCAGCTCGAGGAACTTCTCGTGCATGGCCACCATGCGGGCCCGCGACCAGGTCGTGTAGTAGAGCTTCAGCGGCTGCCACGGCGGTCCCGCGTCGGGACGCCACTCGGGATCGGCGGCCCGATCGAAGGCCGGCACCGTGATGTCGTGCACCTTCAGATGGTCGGGGTGCTGATACCCCCGTTGGTCGTCGGAGTAGGTGACGACCACGTGAGGCCGCTCGCGGCGGATCACCCTCACCAGCTTCTCGACCGCGTCGTCGAAGTCGGCCTGCCAGAACGAGTCGGGGTGGTCGTTGGACGGAGCCTCGGGCATGCCCGAGTCGCGGTAGCCAAGACGTTCGACGACCTCGTAGCCGATCACGCTCGCCGCCAGGTCGAGCTCGGCCTGGCGCACCGCAGCGACGTCGGCACGGATCTCGGGGGTGTCCATGGCCGGATTGAGGATGGAGCCCTCCTCGCCACCGGTGCAGCACACCAGGACGGTGTGCGCCCCCATGGACCGGTACTTGGCGATGGTGGGCGCCCCCTTGGACGCTTCGTCATCGGGATGGGCGTGGACGGTGAGGATGACGGGCCGGGCCATGGATCGACGCTACCAAGACGGCGCCGACATCGGCCGCGGACGACGACCGAAGACCACCACGAGGACCGGCACTACAGTGGCCTCGGCAGCGCCCGGCTCATTGCCGGACACAAGGCGAGAGCGAGGCAGACCATGGACGACACCGGCATCTGGATGCTCATCTGGATCGTCGTGGCGGCGGTGCTCGGCATCGGCGAGATCATGGCCGCCGGCTCGTTCTTCATGCTCCCGTTCGCAGTGGGGGCCCTGGCCGCCTTCGGCGGCGCCGCAATCGGCGTCAGCCTGGCGGTGCAGCTCGTGCTGTTCATCGCCGTGTCCGGCGGCTCCTTTCTCGCCATGCGCCCCCTGGCGCACCGCCTCAACACCGAGCCCCAACAGATCGACGGCATCGGCGCCCGGCGACTCATCGGCGCCCAGGGCCGGGTGATCGAAGCGATCTCCGCCGACGGTGGCATCGGCCTCGTCCGCCTCGACCGTCAGGAGTGGCGGGCCCAGGGCCTCGAGGGTGGCACCATCGAAGAAGGCGCCCGAGTGAAGGTGGTCGAGGTCCGCGGCACCCGAGTGGTGGTGTTCCCCGTCGAGCTGCCGAACAGCGACGGATCCGACCCACCCGGCGACCCCTCGTCCTGACCTCGCCCCCGGGCTCCACATCCACGAGCACGGTGCCCGACGATGTGCCAACATCGGCGACGGGGCCCGACGATCACCGGCGTGCCCATCAGGCGGTCCGTTCCGCAGAAGGAGATCCTGCGTGCAAGTCCTCATCGCTGTGCTCATCGTGCTGGTGGCGTTCCTCGTCATCTACGCCGCCGCCGGCATCCGCATCGTCCGCGAACACCAGAAGGGCATCGTCGAACAGCTCGGGCGCTACAAGGAGACCTGCGATTCGGGTCTGCGCATCATCATCCCGTTCGTCCAGCGCATGCGGCTGGTCGACATGCGCGAGCAGGTGGTCGATGTGCCTCCCCAGGAGGTCATCACCTCCGACAACGTGTCGGTCACCGTCGATGCCGTCGTGTACTACGAGCCCACCGACCCGAAGCGGCTCATGTACAACGTCGCCAACTTCCTCATGGCGGTCACCAAGCTGGCCCAGACCAACCTGCGCAACGTCATCGGCGACATGAGCCTCGACGAGGCACTCACCTCGCGGGACAAGGTCAACATCAACCTTCGCGAGATCCTCGACGACGCCACCGACAGCTGGGGTGTCCGCGTCGTCCGCGTCGAGATCCAGCGCATCGACCCACCGCCCGACGTCATGAACGCCATGCACGAGCAGATGCGAGCCGAACGCACCCGCCGGGCCGTGGTGACCCAGGCCGAGGGCGAACGCACCGCCGCCATCACCAGGGCCGAGGGCCAGAAGGCCTCCGACATCCTCCAGGCCGAGGGCGTCAAAGCCAGTCAGGTGCTCGAGGCCGAGGGTCAGGCCGAGGCCATCCGCTCGATCGCCGACGCCGAGAAGTTCCGCCAGCTCACCGTCGCCGAAGGTGAGGCCGAAGCCATCCGGTCGGTGTACCACGCCATCCACGACGGCAACCCCACCACCGATCTGCTGGCCATCAAGTACCTCGAAGCCCTCGGCCGCATCGCCAACGGCCAAGCCACCAAGATCTTCCTTCCCGCCGACATGTCCGGCATGGCAGGTGCGGTCGCCGGCATCGGCGAGCTGTTCCGGGCCGGCGACGGCGATTCCGACGACGACGCTCCGGCCGTCGGCGGTCCGTCCACGCCCATCTGAACCCGACGCCCGCTACGGGGGCCGGATCGCCCGCATCTCCGCCCCCTCCCGGGGCGCAAGTAGGCTCGCCTCCGATGGAGCGATTCGAGATCATCGGTGGACGGCCCCTGTCGGGAACCGTACGGCCGGCCGGCAACAAGAACGCCGCTCTCCCGATGCTCGCAGCCTCACTGCTCGGGGACGGTCCCACCACCCTCACCAACGTTCCCGACATCGGCGATGTCCGCACCATGCTGCGACTCATCAGCGGTCTCGGCGCCGAGGTGTCCCACCACCCCGACGGCAGGGTCACCATCGACCCGAGCGGGGCGACCCCGCAACCGCTCGACCCCGAGCTGTGCACCCGCATCCGAGCGTCGCTGCTGCTGGCCGGCCCGCTCCTCGCCCGCTTCGGCGAGGTCACCATGCCTCCCCCCGGCGGCGACACCATCGGACGACGGCGCAACGATCCGCACTGGCACGCCTTCGCCGCGCTCGGCGCCGAGCTAACCGACCGTGGCGCCGAGCACCACCTCACCAGCAACGGCCGCCTGACCGGCACCGACATCCTGCTCGACGAAGCCTCGGTGATGGCGACCGAGAACGCCGTCATGGCCGCGGTGCTGGCCAAGGGCACCACCCTCATCCGCAACGCCGCCTCCGAGCCCCACGTCCAGGACCTGTGCGAGATGCTGGTCCAGATGGGGGCATCGATCGGGGGCATCGGATCGAACCTGTTGATGATCGACGGCGTCGACACGCTCTCTGGGACCGAAGCCACCATTGCTCCCGACTACATGGAGGTCGGGTCCTTCATCGGCTTGGGCGCGGTCACCGACGGCGACTTGCGGATCGGACCGGTGCGCCACGCCGACCTGCGCATGATCGTCGCCAAGTTCGCCGTCCTCGGTGTGGAGGTCACCACCGACGCCGACGAGGTCATCGTTCCCGGCCACCAGAGCCTGCACATCCAGGAGGACTTCGGTGGCAAGATCCCCCGCCTCCACGAGGCCCCATGGCCCGGATTCCCCGCCGACCTCATGTCCATCGCCCTGGTGGTGGCCACCCAGGCATCGGGCACGGTGCTCATGCATCAATGGATGTTCGAGAGCCGTCTCTACTTCACCGACCGCCTGATCGAGATGGGCGCCCGGATCATCGTCGCCGACCCGCATCGCGCCGTGGTCACCGGCCCCTCCAGCCTCCGGGGCGCACGCCTGCAGTCTCCGGACATCCGCGCCGGGATGGCCCTGCTCATGGCCGCGCTGTGCGCCGAAGGACCCTCGTCGATCGCCAACATCGGCCAGATCGACCGCGGCTACGAACGCATCGACGACAAGCTGCGCGACCTGGGGGCCCACATCGAGCGCGTGCCCGCCTGAGCCCCGACGCCTCGGGTCGGGTGGACGACCACCGGGGCGACACCACTACAGTCCAACACCTCGACCCCGTTCCTGTGCACACCGGGGCTTGAACTCAGGCACCGGCTGCCGATGGAACGGGGTCCAGCCGCTGTGAGCGATATGGGGGGAGTGCCAGCATGCAGATCGAGTCGAGCCGCACCAGGCTGCTCGTCGCGGTGGCCATCGTGTCGGGCCCGCTCGCTGCAGCCACCGCGGCGGTGTTGTCGGGCCCCGGACGCCTCGTCGCACCAGCCGTGGCCGCCGCCATGGCCACGATCGGGCTCGCCGCCGGACACACCTACCGACGCGGGACCGACGCCGCGCTGCGCCAGCTGCAGCACGACCGGCTCAAGCTGGTCTCACTGCTCGAGGAATCCGACGCGGCGGTCGCGATCCTCGACGCGGACGGCCGCTACCTCGATCTCGGCCCCACAGCGATCGAGATCCTCGGCCGGACCGAGGAATCGCTCGTCGGCAGGTTGGTGGGCGAAGACATCGACCCCGAGGACCAGGCCCGGGTGATCGACGCCATCGGCTCAGTGGCCTCGCAGGGACTCAACCGCCTCACCGGGCTCCGGACCCGGATCCATGCCGGCGACGACCGCTGGCTCGACATCGAACTGGCCATCAGCAACCGCCTCGATGACCCGGCGGTGCAGGGGCTGGTCCTGACCGCACGTGACATCTCGCCCCAACTGGCGGCGACCAAGGAGCTCGCCGCCAGCGTCGAGCAGCAGGCAGGGGTCGCCCAGCTCGGGCGCCGTGCGCTCGAGGGCGCCGACCCGGCCCGTCTCGCACTCGAAGCGGTGTCCATCTTGGCCAAGACCCTGCACGTCGACGGGGTCGAGCTCTACCGCCACGTCGCCAACGAAGGCCTGCTGCTGCTCGAGACGTCCCTCGGTCCAACCCGCGACCTCGCCGGGCTCATCACCGTGGACTCGGACGAGTCGCTCCCCGAGGTGCTGGCCATCACCGAACGCAAGACCGTCGTGGTCGACGACGTGTTGATCGACCCGCGCTTCGACGTCCCTCCTCACCTGCGGACAGGCGGCCCCCACAGCATGCTGTCGGTCCCCGTCACCGGCCCCGGACAGCCCTACGGCGCGCTGTCGGTCCACTCCGCGCAACGCCGGATCTTCACTCCCGACGACACCGTCTTCGTGCAATCGATCGCCAACGCCCTCGGCTTGGCGCTGGACCGCCGACGCGCCGAGGAGGAGACGCTGCACCGCGCCTTTCACGACGCGCTCACCGGGCTCCCCAACCGCACCCTGTTCGTCCACCGCCTGCAGCGCACCATCGAACGCTTGGGCCCCCACGCGTCCGACGTCGGCGTCTTCGTCATCGACCTCGACCACTTCAAGGTCATCAACGACTCGCTCGGCCACGAGCTCGGCGACGCGCTGCTCATCGAGGTCACGAACCGGGTCCGCGACACCGTCCGGCCCGGAGACATGATCGCCCGACTCGGTGGCGACGAGTTCGCACTGCTCTGCGACGACGCGGGCTCGATCGAACGGATCGACTCCATCGCCAGCCGCATCGCCGAGGCGCTCTACGTCCCCATCGAGATCGCCGGCCGGGCGATCCACGTCACGGCCAGCATCGGCGTCGCCGGCCCGTCGTCGGCTGAGGACACCGCCGCCTCGCTCCTTCGCGACGCCGACATCGCCCTCTACCAGGCCAAGGACCGCGGACGTGGTGGCTACGCGCTGTTCGATGAGACCCACCGTGTGCGGGCGGTGAACCGCCTCGAGACCGAGAGCGAACTACGTCGCGCCGTTCCCGCCGGTGAGCTGCGGGTGCACTACCAGCCCACCGTCGACCTCTCCACCGGCGCGACCTCGGGTGTCGAGGCGCTGGTCCGCTGGAACCACCCGACCCGCGGCATGATCCGGCCGAGCGAGTTCATCCCCATCGCCGAGCAGACCGACCTCATCGACCACGTGGGGCGGTGGGTCCTCGAACAAGCGTGCCGGCAGCTGGTCGACTGGGAACGGCGAGCCGACACCTGGAACCTGTGCGTCGCGGTGAACCTCTCGGCCCGTCAGTTGTGCCTCCCCGATCTGGCCGAGGACATGGCGCTCATCATCGCGCGTTCGGGGGCCGACCCGGCCAAGCTCTGCCTGGAGATCACCGAGAGCGCGCTGATGATCGACCTCGACCGGGCTACCGAGGCGGTGCGTGCCTTGAAGGCACTGGGCGTGCGGATCGCAGTCGACGACTTCGGCACCGGATACTCGTCGCTGACCTACCTCACCCGCCTTCCCGTCGACGTCGTCAAGATCGACCAGAGCTTCATCACCGCGATCGCCCACGATCCCCAGGACCGTGCCATCACCCGGGGCATCATCGACCTCGCCCACTCCCTGGGACTCACCGTGGTCGCCGAGGGCGTCGAGAACGAGCAACAGCTCCTGATCCTCGACGAGCTGGGGTGCGACCAGGCTCAAGGGTTCCTGTTCGCCCGTCCGGACGTCGCCAGCGCGGTGTCCACCAGGCCGATCTCGGTCGACGCCGACGTCGTCGGTCCATGATCCCCACGTCTCCGACGGGACGCGATGCACCCGAGTGACCGCGTCCGGTTCGCGACCGAGACCGCCAAGGCGGTGCTCGAGGGGCGCCTCGATCCCGTCGAGGCCGAGGCCGCGCTGGCCCTGCAGCTCGAACAGCTCGTCCCACAGCTGCGCAGCGACCGCGACGCGGTCACCCACAGCGAGTGCGAAGCGGTGGCGACGACCCTCCGGCTACTCGGTGAGCAGATCAACGACCGCTCGTCCGAACACGGGGAGCCGGCCGCCCACACCGCCATCGCCGAGATGCTCGGGCGCCTCGCCCAAGTCCTACGCTGAGGTGGCGGCGGTGACCGAGGACAGGAACGACGGCAGCTCCGACACCCGCATGGGGCGTCCGAGGAAGTAGCCCTGCAGCGAGTCGACCCCGAGCGCGCTGAGCGCGTCGAGGTCGGCCTGAGCCTCGACCCGTTCAGCCAGGACCTCCAGACCCAGGCGCTTGACGAGGGCCACGATCCCGTCGACCAGGTCGCGCTGGCGCCCCTCCGACGCCGCCCCACCCACGAACGCGCCATCGAGCTTGACCACATCGAGCGGCAACGCGTCGAGGTGGGTCAGCGAGGACAGGCCGGTGCCGAAGTCGTCCAAGGCGACCTTCACCCCGCGTCGACGGAGCTCGGCCAGGGTGGCGCGGGCCTGTGCGATGTCGCCGACGACCGCTGTCTCGGTGACCTCGACCCCCATGGCATCAGGCGGCAGCTGGTACGCGTCGAGGGCCGCCATGACGTCGCCGACCAAGGTCGGCGACATGAGCTGGTCGGCCGCCAGGTTCACCCACACCCGGACACCGGCGTGGCGGTGGACCAACCACCGGCGAGCATCGTGGCACGCCCGGTCGAGCACCCATGCCCCGAGCCTGGACATGAGCCCGGCGTCCTCGGCCACCGACAGGAACTGGTCTGGTGCGAGCCGGCCTCGCACCGGATGGTTCCACCGGATCAGCGCCTCGACACCGACCCACCCGCCCTCGACCAGTGACCACAGTGGCTGGTAGAAGAGCTCGAGCTCATCGGAGTCGAATGCCCGCCGCAGGTCGTGTTCCACCTGGTGGCGGGCCAGGGCCGCCTGGCGGATCTCGTCGGTGAAGAGCTCGACCCGGCGGCGACCCATGGCTTTGGCGTGGTACATGGCCGCGTCGGCGTCGCGCAGTACCGAGGCCACCGTGCTGTCGGTGACCGCCACCACCACACCGATGCTGGAGGTGATGACCACATCCTCCCCGTCGACCTGCACCGGCTCAGAGGTCGCGGCCACCACCCGCTCGGCAAGCGACAACGCATCGGCCGCCGACGAGATCCGGTGGGACAACACGGCGAACTCGTCACCACCCAGGCGTGCCACCACGTCGCCCGGCCGCACCGACCTCGTCAACCGATCAGCCGCAGCCTGCAGCACGGCATCGCCCACGTCGTGACCCTGGCTGTCGTTGAGCACCTTGAACTGGTCGAGGTCGATGAACAGCACGGCGGGAAACGCCCCGCTTCGTGTCCCGTGGCGCAGCGCGTCGTCGAGGTGCTCGGAGAACAGTCGCCGGTTGGCGAGCCCGGTGAGGGCGTCGTGGGTGGCCTGATGGATCAGCGACGTCTGCAGACGCTGCTGCTCGGTGACGTCGCGCACCACCACGATCGCTTCGTTGCCGGCCACGGTGACCCTGGCCTCGTACGACCTCGTGTGCCCGCCCCGTGATTCCTCCACGGCCTCGATCCGGCTGGTGCCGGCCTCACCACGATGCAACGCCTGTTCCACCGGTCGGACCAGCTCGGGAAACACCTCGGCGAGCAACCGACCCGACGCGGCATCGGCCGACAGGAAGGTGGGGTCCTCCGCCGAGGGGCGCCAGTCGAGCACCACGCCCTCGGAATCGACACGGACCAACAGATCGGGGATCCCCTCGACGAGCGCCCGGAACCGTCGTTCGGAACGGCGGACCTCGATCTCGGCATCACGCCGGGCGATCACCTGGCCGAACGACACGGCAGCCGAGCCCAGCACCGTTGCCTCCTGATCGGACCAGGAGCGGGCTCGGCCACACACGTCGAACCCCACCGATCCGATGAGGCGCCCACCGTCGACCAGGGGCATGACCATCGTCGACTCGACGCCGGTGGCCTCCCAGACAGCTTGCTCGGCTTCCCATCCCGACCCGAGCGTCTCGACCGAGCTGATGCGAACGGTCTCGCCGCCGGACAGCGCCTCGCGGACCCGGGGCATGGTGGTGTCGGGGAACGCCACCACCGACGGCCGAGCCGCCGGGACTCCCGGGGCCGTCCACTCGTGGGTCATGTCGAGCAGCACCCCATCGGGACGGTACTGGGTCACATAGGCACGGTCGGCCCCCATCGCCTGGCCGAGAGAACTGAGGGCGGCCTCGATGCCCGAGTCCACCTCATCGGGCGGTATCTCGATGAAGCGCTGACTGACCTGGGTGACCAGCGCCAGCACCTCGGACCGCTCTTCGACCGCCACCTCGGCACGCTTGCGGTCGGTGATGTCGATGCCGACCGCCTGGATCTGGGTGACCCGACCGTCCTCGACCACCGCCGAGGTGCTCCACTGTTGCCACCGTTGGTTGCCCTCGGTGTCGTAGAGGAACCCCTCGTCGATCACCAGCGGGTGTTCGGGGGTCAGCGACGCGATGGTGACCGCGGCCGGCTCACGACGCGGCTCGGGCAGCAGGTCGAGCATCCGCTTGCCGACCAGCTGGTCGGGCTCGTGGCCGTGGTAGTGGGCGAACGCCTCGTTGGCGAAGAGGAGCGTCGAGTCCGGGAGGAACCGGCACACCAGCTCGGCCTGGTGTTCGACCAGGTCCCGGTAGCGACCCTCGCTCTCGGCCAAGGCGGTGAGCGCCTCGTGCTCGCGCGTGACATCGCGCAACGACACCACCACCTGATCTCCCCTTGGGATGGCCGACAACGCGAGCCGGTGCGTGGTGCCGCGCAGGAACGTGGCTTGCACCTCGGTGGCCTGGGGCTTGCCGGAGGTCACGGCCTCTTCCAGGAGCTGGTAGCGGCCATCCTCCACCGTGGCCGGCAGGTGCTCGCGGAGCCGGCGACCGACCCAGTCTCCGCTGCCGGGTGGGAACATCCCCAGGAGCACCTCGTTGACGAAGACCATCTCGAAGTCGATGATCTGGCCCGAACCGTCGCGGACCGCGCGGTGCACGGCGATGCCGTCGCTGGTCGCGTCGATGACCCGGCGAAGGAACGCCGCGTCGTACACCGGTTCGTTCGGGTGGTCGGCCGCTGAGGCCAGGGTCATCGTCAGCTCCAGGAGCCGTGAGCGGAGATCTGGTGCAACCGTCGGCACCTGGGGGACCCAGATGAGTGTGAACCACGGGGTGCAGTCGACGCCGAAGGTCACCGAAAGTCCCTGGACGGGCGGGTGCGGGCGGCCAACGGCAGCGGCTCGATCCGCTCGGCGATGACGTTGACCACCCCGCCGTCGCCACGTTCGAGACGACCGTGCACCATCAGCGCCGGGGCCCCCCGAGCCACCCGCCGGTACCGGCTCCAGCACCCCATCGACACCACCACGTTCACCAGGCCGGTCTCGTCCTCGAGGTTGACGAAGGTGGTGCCCGAGGCGGTGGCCGGCCGTTGCCGGTGGGTCACCACACCGCCCACCAGGACCTTGGTGCCGTGATCGAGACCGACCAGGTCGGCGGCGGTGACCACCCCCAGGCCGGCGAGATGATCCCGGACGAACCGGGTGGGGTGCCCATCGGGTGACACGCCGGTGGCCCACAGGTCGGCCATGGCCAGCTCGTGGTCGCTCATACCGGGCAACGGCGGTGCCTCGACCCCGGTGAGCATGCCCTCGAGGCGATCGTCGCGCGCCACCGCGACCGCACCCGCGGCCCACAGCGCCGAGCGACGGTCGAGTCCGAAGCCGTCGAAGGCCCCTGCGGTGGCGAGCGCCTCGAGCACGGGGGCTGGTGGCCGGACCCGCCGGGCCAGGTCCTCGGGCGAACGGTAGGGAGCACCGTCCACGATGCGTTCGGCCAGATCGGTTCCGACCCCACGGATCGACGACAGCCCCAGCCGTACCGTCGGTCCTCCCACCCCCCACTCCGACGGCGGGGCACCCGACGGTGGCGGCGTGCCGGCAGATCCTTCGAGGGTGGCATGCACCCCCGACGCATTGATGTCGGGGGTGGCCACCGGGACTCCGTGACGGCGGGCATCCTGGACCAGCGAGTGCGGCGAGTAGAACCCCATGGGTTGGGCGCCGAGGAGCCCCGCGCAGAACGCCGCCGGGTGGTAGCGCTTGCACCACGAGCTGGCATAGACCAGGTAGGCGAACGACACCGAGTGGCTCTCGGGGAACCCGAAGTTGGCGAAGGCCGCCAGCTTGTCGTAGATGGCATCGGCCACCTCGCCGGTGATGCCCCGGGCGCCCATGCCATCGAAGAGGCGCCGACGGAGGCGTTCCATGCGCTCGGCGCTGCGCTTGGCTCCCATGGCCTGGCGGAGCTGATCGGCCTCGGCCGGGCTGAAGCCGGCCACGTCGATGGCCATCGCCATGAGCTGCTCCTGGAACAGCGGCACACCGAGGGTCTTGGCCAGCGACCGCTCGAGCAGCGGATGAAGGTAGGTGACCGGCTCCTGGCCGTTGCGGCGCCGGATGTAGGGGTGCACCGACCCGCCCTGGATCGGCCCGGGACGGATGAGCGCGACCTCGACCACCAGGTCATAGAACGTGCGGGGACGCAACCGTGGCAGCGTGGCCATCTGGGCCCGGCTCTCGACCTGGAAGACCCCGATGGAGTCGGCCCGGCACAGCATGTCGTAGACCTCGGGGTCCTGGGGCAACGAGGCCAGGTCGATGTCGATGCCCTGGTGGTCGCGCACCAGGTCGATGGTGAGGTGCAGGGCGGTGAGCATGCCGAGTCCGAGCAGGTCGAACTTGACCAGGCCGGTGGCCGCGCAGTCGTCCTTGTCCCACTGCAGCACGGTGCGGCCGTCCATGCGGGCCCACTCGACCGGGCACACCTCGACCACCGGCCGGTCGCAGATCACCATGCCCCCGGAGTGGATGCCGAGATGGCGGGGGAAGTGCTCGACCGCTCCGGCGAGCTCGAGCACCGACGGCGGGATGGAGGAGTCCGGTCGGGCCGCGGTGGCCGACACCGGACCCCAACGGTCGACCTCCTTGCTCCAGGCGTCCTGCTGGCCCGGCGCGTGGCCGAGCGCCTTGGCCATGTCGCGCACCGCGGACTTGGCCCGGTAGGTGATGACGTTGGCCACCTGGGCAGCGTGGCGGCGACCGTGCCGTTCGTAGACGTACTGGATGACCTCTTCGCGCCGATCGCTCTCGATGTCGATGTCGATGTCGGGAGGGCCGTCGCGCTCGGACGAGAGGAATCGCTCGAACAGCAACCCGAGCGAGACCGCATCGGCGTTGGTGATGCCGAGGGCGAAGCAGACCGCCGAGTTGGCCGCCGAGCCCCGTCCCTGGCAGAGGATGTTCTGGCGGTGGCAGAACTGGACCAGGTCCCAGACGATGAGGAAGTAGCCGGGGAACCCCAACTGGTCGATGACGCTCAGCTCGTGGTCGATCTGAGCCCACGCTCCCGGCACCCGTTCGTCATGGCGGGAGCCATACCTCGAGGTGGCGCCCTGTTCGGTGAGGTGCCGGAGATGGGACATCTCGTCGAACCCGGCCGGGCAGGGGAACGGCGGCAGCTCGGGTGCCACGAGGGCCAGGTCGAACGCGCACGCCAACCCCAGCTGTGCGGCCCGCTCGACCACACCGGGATACCGGGCGAAGCGTCGGGCTTGTTCGGTGCCCGACCGCAGATGGGCGCACGGACCGGCCGGGAGCCAGCCGTCGACGTCGTCGAGCGAGCGTCGGGACCGCACCGCGGCGAGCGCGGTGGCGAGCGGCCGACGGGCGGGGCTGGCGTAGTGGACGTTGTTGGTGGCCACCGGCTCGACCCCGAGCGACATCGCCAGGGAGGCCAACGCGTCGTTGCGGGCCGAGTCGAGGGGATCGCCGTGATCCCACAGCTCGACGAAGACGTGGTCGGTCCCGAAGCGCTCGACCAACCGCTGCAGCTCGCGCCGGGCCCCGGTCGGGCCCTCGGCCATCAACGCCCGGTTGACCGCTCCCTTGCGGCACCCGGTGAGCACCGCCCAGTGCCCGGGCGGACCAGCCAGCCCTGCCAGGGCGTCGAGGTCGAGTCGGGGCGCTCCCTTCTCCCCTTCCAACTGGGCGTCGCTGATGGCCGCAGACAGCCGGGCGTAGCCAGTGGGGTCGCGAGCCAGCACCACGAGGTGGTCGCCATCGGGATCGGCGTGGCCGGCCGGTGGCGCGACGGCGCCCAGCGTGAGCTCGGCCCCGAACACGGTGGGGAGGCCGTGGACCCGGGCGGCCTCGGCGAAGCGGACCACCCCGTAGAAGCCGTCGTGGTCGGTGAGCGCGAGGGCCGCGAGCCCGAGCTCCGCGGCGTGCTCCACCAACTCCTCGGGGTGTGAGGCTCCGTCGAGAAAGCTGAAGTTGGAGTGGCAGTGCAGCTCGGCATAGGGCACCGAACCCGGCCGGCGCCGGACCTGGGCGGGCGGGGTGTAGGGCCCACGTGTGCGCGACCAGGCCGGGCTGTCGGCGCCGTCACCGGGGAAGGGGTGGTCGCCTCGGGCGCTGCCCGACAGGCGCTGCTCGAGCACCGACCATCGAACCGGAGGGTTGCGCCATCCCATAGGGAGCCCAGGCTATCGAACAGTTGTTCGACCTACGCCGCTCGGTCCGGGCGCGGGTGGGCCCCGGCCGCGAGACCGGGGCCCACCCCCTCGAACTGCCTCCCCTCAGATCAGCAGCTGTCGACCTCGGTCCAGGAGTTGGTTCCGGTCTGCTGCAGCGAACTGAACGAGAACGAGCTGTTCCAGCCCAGGTAGTCGCCGGAGCCACGGGCATAGACAAAGCCCCAGATCGACACGGCACGGTCGTTGTCGACATGAGCCGCGTTGCTCGACGTGATGCAGACCAAGCCGTCGTCGCCGTCGTCGTCGCCGTCGTCGCCGTCGTCGCCATCGTCACCGCCGGTTCCCCAACCGGTGTCGCAGTTGTCGCGGACGTCGCTGAACGAGGCGCCGAAGCCACCCGCGGTCGGGGCCTCGTCGCCGCACAGGAACGTGTTGTAGCGGGAGTCGTCGTCGACCCAGCGCTTGAACCACGACACGCTCACCGCCGAGATGTCGGCGTTGGTGATGTTGGGAGCGCCGTGACCCGCTCCGTCGAGCTCGACATACATCTTCGGAGTGGAGTCGGGCAAGCCCTCATAGAACGGGATCGAGTGCGAGCTCACCGAAGCGATCGAGTCGTTCTCGGCGCCGACGATGAGCTGCGGGACGGTGATGCTCGACCAGGTCTTGGTCGTGTGCCAGGCCGTCAGCGGGACCGAGGCCTCCAGCGAGGGACGGTCGTCGGAGGCCGCCAGCGAACCGCCGCCTCCCATGGAGTGGCCCGACACCGCCATGCGGCTGCTGTCGAGACGGGCCTGCACCGCAGAGGGAGGCGAGCTCGAGCTCAACCAGTCGGCGGCCGCCAGCAGCTGGTCGCCACGGCTGTTGGGGAAGTCGAACGCGCTGTTGGTGTCGATCACCAGCACCACGAACCCGTGCGACGCCAGGCGCCGGCCGTACCAGCTCAGAGTCGACGAGCCAGCGGTGTAGCCCGGCGACGCCACGATCCCGCCGAAGGTCTCGCTGGTGCCGGTCGGGTAGTAGACGGTGCCTCCACCGAACCCGCTGACGAACGACGACACGCCGCTCGTCGAGACCGAGTACGGTCCCGAGCTCTCGATCGACGACGAGGTGGGATCGGGTCCCCGTTCGTAGGGATTGGTCTGGGCCTCCACCGCCGACGGCGCGAAGAACAGGCTCGCCGCCAGCAGGGTGAGGGTCACGAGAAGCGCCGAACGCCTCCGGTGTTGAGTGGTCATCGAGTGGTTCCCCTTCGCTTGGCTGTACTGGTGCCCACACGGGCAGGTCGGGAAGGTCCCGAGCTCGGGGCGCGACGAGCCAGCACCCCCGCGCGTCGCGTCGGCGACACCCGGGCGGCACGACTCGCTGGCCCCCACCGCCGACCGAGGAGGATCGCTCCTCCACAGCCAACGTGACGCGACGGTAACACGACGAGGCGTTGGTGACAAGAGGCACTGTTGACCGGCTTCTACTGACACCATGGCGTCAACAAGGTGGCCCGGGACGGCCCCCGACCGTCAGGGCTCCTTCGGGTGAGGGATGGTCACCCTGACGGTGGTGCCCCGACCCGGCGCCGTGGCGATGTCGAGCGTGCCACCGATCCGCGCGATGTTGGTCTTGACCACGTCCATGCCGACGCCGCGACCCGAGAGGCTGGTGACCTGCGAGGTGGTGGTCAGGCCGGGCAGGAAGACGAGCTTGACCAGCTCCTGTGGGGTCATGCTCTCGCCCTGTGAGCGAGTGATGCTCCCCCGCTCGATCGCTTCGTCACGAATCCGGCGCGCATCGATGCCCCTCCCATCGTCGGCGATCTCGATGACCACCTGCCCAGTTTCGTGGTAAGCCCGCAACCAGAGTCGACCCTCGATCGGCTTTCCGGCGGCTGCTCGGGCGGACCGGTCCTCGATGCCATGGTCCACCGCGTTGCGCACCAGGTGCGCGAGGGGATCCTTGATCGCCTCGACGACCGCCTTGTCGACCTCGACGTCGGCTCCGTCCATCTCGACCCGGACCTCCTTGGAAAGCGAGCGGGCGAGGTCCCGCACCACACGGGGGAACCGCTTCCAGAGGACCCCGATGGGCTGCATCCTGGCGCTCATCACCTTCTGTCCCAGCTCGGAGCCGATCCGCTCGAGCCGCTCCACCGGATCGGCGAGCCCTTGTCGAGCACTGTCGGGCCCGAGACGTCTCAGGTCCTCGCTCACCGACCCCAGCTCGCCGACGAGCCCCAGGAGCTCGTCGAGCAACCGAACGTCGACCCGGACCGTGGATGCGGCGGAGGCGACCCCTCGGACCTCGCTCTGGGCGTGCAAGGCGGCCTCGACGGTGGCGTCGTCGATCACGCCGAGGGCAACAAGGATCTCCCCGAGCGGCCGCCGGTCGCCGAGCGCCTGTTCGGTGACGGCAAGCTCGACGGCCTCCGCGCTGACCAGGCCCTGCTCGACGAGCAGATCGCCGAGACGTACCGGACGGCTCGGAGGTGGACCATCCTGCAACCGGATCAGCTCCGCGATGAGCTCCTCGTGGTCCCCGGCTTCGTCGTCGGATCCGGTGGCCGCGATCACGAGCAGGATGTCTCGCATCGCGTCGACCGTGGACAGCAGTGCTGCGGTGACCTCATCGGTCACCGCGAGGTGCTCGTCGCGTAGCAGGCTCAACAGGTTCTCCGCCGCGTGACCAACCGACCCGAGCAGGTCGTAGCCGAAGAAGCCACACGTTCCCTTGATGCTGTGCACCGCCCGGAAGATCGAACCGAGCAACTCGGTCGAGGGACGCTCCTCCAGCGCGAGCAGATCGAGATCGAGTCGATCGAGGCTGTCGTGGGCCTCGGCGAGGAACTCCTGCACCACCTCGTCGACGAGTCCATCGTCCATGTCGGTCACACTGATCGGTCTCCGGTGTCGTCCTTGACACGGCGCTGGGGTCGGGCCGCACTCGATCAGTGGGCGCGATCGGCACCGGACCGGGCGGGATGAGCCTTCACCGGCACGGGTGACCGAACCGCGGTCACGGCACCTAGTGTCACGGTGTCGAGACCCACTGGAGGAGCGCACCGATGACCCGCATGCCCGCTGTCTGTCTGACCGCTGTCCCCGGCAAGAAGCAACGAGCCATCGAGGTGGCCCAGGAGGTCGAGCACCGAGGGTTCAGCGGGATCTACGCCGCCAGCTTCGGCGATGCCATGGGCCTCTGCCAGGCACTGGCCCAGGCGACCTCCACGATCGAGCTCGCCACCGCCATCCAACCGATCTACATGCGAGTCCCCTCCGAGCTGGCCACCCACGCCGGCACCATCCACGAGCTCTCCGGCGGACGGTTCCGCCTCGGTCTGGGCGTGAGCCACGAGCCTGCTCTGGCCCGCATGGGCATCGAGACCGGCACCCCGCTGGCGGACATGCGCAGCTACGTCGAGGGACTCAGGGCCGCCGAACGCCAAGCGGGCGAGCTGCCACCGATCGTGCTCGCCACCCTGCGGGACAAGATGCTCGACCTGGCGGTCGAGATCGCCGACGGGGCGATGTGGGCAAACGGGTCGCTCAGCCACATGGCCCACTCCCTGGCCCGCATCCCCACCGAGCGACGCGACGCCGGCTTCTTCGTCGCCAACCTGGTGCCGACCGTGATCGACGACGACATCGACGCGGCCCGGGCCGTGAACCGACAGACCATGTGGATGTACCTGCGACTACCGAACTACCGCAACTACTGGAAGGCGGCCGGCTACGTCGAGGAGATGGAAGCCATCGAGGCTGCCCTCGAACAGCGCGACCGCGACGCCGTCTTTGCTCTCATGTCCGACCGCTGGCTCGACGACTGCACCATCTCGGGTCCCGCGGCACAGGTGCGCGAACGGGTCGAGGCGTGGTTCGACGCGGGCGTCACCACCCCGGTGCTGGTGCCGTCGTCGACCACGGGCGGCCAGTTCGTGGCCTTCGAAGAGGTGCTCGCGGCCTACTCCTGACGCGGACGCTTGGTTCAGTCGTAGACGGCGGCGATCCACCAGCTGCCGCCTTCGAGCACCAGCAGCCGAGCGGCGCCATCGTCGGTCACCATCTGGAACCGGGCCCGCCGTCGGCGCGACCCAGGGTCCCACCAGCGCTCGTCGACCGGCCACGGCCCCGCCCACGCCACGATCTCGGCCGGTGCGCCGCCGACCACCACCTGTCGGGGCGCCGCAGTGGGCGTGCCCCGTCCATCGACCCCCACCCGGCGGCCGTGGTGGTCGAGCACCTCGACCCGAACGGCTTCGGCCAACACGGTCGACGGCGACGGTGACGGCAACCGCCCCGGCCATGGAGCCACGGCGCCGGTGGGGTCACCGACAGCGCCGACCGCGCGTCGCTCGGTCAGCTCGACCGCCTCGACGGGCACCAGCATCACCTGACTCGACGGATCGCGACCGCCGCGCAACTCGGGGACCACCACCGCACCGGAGCCCAACGTCGCCTGCAACCGGGCGAGGGCGCGCGCCGCCCGTTCGGTGGCCGCCGACTGCCCTCCCCAGAACCCGAGCTGGCGACCCGATGCCGCCCGGACCTCGTCGGGCAGCAAGGCCAGACGGGCGATGCCGCCGGTGGGGCGGGTGACCGCGGATCCCGACAACCAGCCATCGAGCTGCCACCGGACCCGGTCGGCGATCGCGCCGGGCGACAAGGTTCCTTCGTGACGCCACTGGCGCTCGAGCCGCTCGCCGTGCTCGGTCTCGGCGGCGATGGTCAGCATCGAACACCCGAGGCCCACGGCGTCGAGCCGCTCGTGCAACCGATCGGCCAGCGCCTTGGCCACGAACGCCGCCTGGTCGACCCGCTCGGCCGGCGGATCGAGCTCGGTTGCGACCTCGATGTTCGGTGGGACGGGCCGAGCGTCGGGCGGTCGGGGATCGAGCCCGGAGGCCAACCGGTGCGCGTGATCGCCGGATGGACCGAACCGGGCGGCCACGTCGGCACGGGGCAGGGCGGCGAAGCGGCCGAGGGTGCCGATGCCCAGACGTTCGAGGACATCGACCAGCTCGGGCGCGTCGAGGGTCGAGATCGGCAAGCCAGCGAGGAAGTCGGGGGTCTCACCCGTCGCGATCAACCGGTGAGCGGGGTCGCGGCGACGGGCGGCCAGCGCGGCGGCGAAGGGACCGTCGGCGGTGCCGACCCGCACGTCGATCCGCCGACCGTCGTCTGAGTCGAACGCCGCAGCTGCAGTTGCCTCGACCAGCGCCATCATCGCTGCGTCGCCCCCGTGGTAGCGCGAAGGCCCCCGGGTGGCGAACGCGCACAGGCCGGGGCGGGTGACCTCGATGAGTGGGGTGACCGTCTCGATCGCGGCGACCACCGGTTCGAACGTCCGGGCATCGCGGGCCGGATCGTGGTCGAACAGAACCAGATCGGGACAGCGGGCCTGGGCCTCGCGGCGCCGCTGTCCTCGCCGCACCCCCTCGGCTCGAGCTGGCGGTGATGTGGCGACGAGCCGGTTGGCGTGCACCACCCCCACCGGCTGATCCGACGGGGCCCCCGTGGCGACGACCGGCCAGTCGGGGCACCACACGACCGTGGTACGCACCGATGGCGGAGCCATCACCCCACCGGACGCAGACGGGCCGGCCCCGCGTCGGTGCCGGCAGGAGGTTCGGAACGGACATGGGGTTCGGACCGGGCGGTGGGATGGTCGAAGGTGGCGACGCCCCCGTCCGGGCCCGGCAACCAGAGCTCGACCGAGCGGGAGCGGGCCGCCTCACGCCGCCCGGTGGCGGTGACCCGGACCCGGCGGGCCTGCAGATGGCCGTGACCGGCACCGAGACCCTCCCAGCGACCGTGGCCGGCGGTGAGCACGACGTCGGGAGCTTCGGGCCAACCGGCCGCCACCGGCATCAGGACCGCTCCCCGTTCGCGAGCCCTGGCCGCCAGACGGCGAGCATCGGTGGGCCGGACCCGGGCGGGGCCGAACAGCACCACGTCGACCGAGTCGACCAGCGCCGCGACCGTGGCCGCCCAGGTGCCGGGCCGGGGCTCGACCAGCGCCGTGCGGTCGAGCGCCACCCCCAGCTCGGACGCGGCGACCAGGCCCACCGACGGCATCCCCACCATCACCACCCACGAGCCCAGCCCGGATGACTCGGCGGCCACCGCCAAGGCCAACGACGTGGCCACGTCACCATCGACGGCCACGATGCTGCCCCGACCCAGCCCACCGGCGGCGAACAGCGGCTCGAGGGGGGCCAGCACGGGAAGGAGCTGACGGGTGGCCATGGTGACCGGGCGGAACCGCTCGTCGAGCGACCGCAACGCTGCTCGGGCCTGGGCCCCCTCGGCGACTGCCATGCCACAGTATCGAACAGATGTTCGATACTGTGCAAGCGTCAGGTGACCAGCACCACCACGGCGACCAGCGTCGCGACGAGGGCCACCACCACCATCACCGCAGCGAGGACCAGCCCCAGCGTCAGGGCGAGCCCCGATCGGACCTCGACATCGGCGAACCGTCGCCGGAGGCGAGCGCCCCGTTGTCGCATCGCCTCGTATCGACCTCAGCCCTCGGAGGAAGCCGACTCGGGGATCTCGACCTCGACCCCTGGCCGGTAGTAGATGTAGAGCTGCTCGACGATCTCGCGCAGTCCATCGAGGTCGGCGCCGTCCTCGAGCTCGAGGGTGATCATGTTGGCGTAGATGTGGATCGCCGAGACCCCGCCGTGCTCGAACAGGGCGCGAGCCAGGATGTCCGGTGGCCGGTCGTCCTCGACGGGGATCCTGGCGAGGTAGCGCTCGTGTCCCATCCCGGTGAGGCTGCGGTTGATCTCGAACCGCACCGTGCCTGGCCGGGAGGAGCTGGTCGTGACGGCGGTGATCGGCTGACCCATGGTGGCCGGATCGTAGCGGGCCGGTCCTGGTTCCGACTAACCCACCCGGGATGGAGGAGCGACCGGCCAGGTCCGCCGCAGCCCCCATGCCGCGATGCCGGCCACGACCAGGGAACCGATCATCAGCGCGGTGTGCACCAGCTTGAACCCCACATCGTGGTTGGGGTCGAGCAGGATCCCCACCCCTCGGATGGTCCACACGATGACGGTCCACCCGCACAGCAGCGTGGTGGCGGACACGCCCCAGCTCGACAGACCGGGACCCACCCGCCAGCCTCCGCGCTCCCAACGAGCGGACTCACGCCAGTTGGGGCGACGCCGACCCGCCCAGCAGGCGGCCAGGACGAGGGCACCGGCGGTGATGAACGACACGGCCAACGCCAAGCGGATCCCTCGAGCGGCGCCGGTCAGGGTCTCGTCGCCCACGATGTTGCGGATCCGACCGGTCCACATCGCCACGCTGAGCACGCCCAAGGCGACGACGGGCCAGGTGCGGTGCCACCAGCCCGGTACCGGAGGCGATGACGCGAGCGACATGACCGGACGGTATCGCCCCCGCCCCGCCGGGTGGTAGTCGAGGTGTCAGGGGTCGAACAGCGAGCCCTGGGGGTCGGGGGCGACGTAGCGCGGCACCCCGGTCCAGGGCATGTGGTCCATGAACACCCAGCTGCGTCGGTGGATCGAGGTGGGGCCGTAGCCGGCGAGGGCCAGCTTGTGGCGAGGGCACGGGTAGCCCTTGTTGGCCTCGAAGTCGAAGCCAGGGAACTCGACCGCCTGGGCCCGCATCATCCGGTCGCGGGTGACCTTGGCCAGGATCGACGCCGAGGCGATGGAGAGGCAGGTGGCGTCGCCCTTCACGATCTTGCGGGTGTTGCCACCGCCGATGAAGTCCCAGTTGCCGTCGATGAGCACCTGATCGGGTGTGACACCGAGTCCCTCGATCGCCCGCCGCGCCGCCAATCGCTGCGCCTCGGACATCCCGAGCTCGTCGCACTCGTCGTGGGTGGCGTGGCCGACCGACCAGGCCACACACCAACCGGCGATGCGGTCGAACAGCGCCTCACGCTCGGGTTCGGTGAGCATCTTGGAGTCCCTCACCTTGTACACCCGCCGGTCGCCGGGCACGACCGCGGCACCGACGGTGAGGGGACCGGCCCACGCGCCCCGCCCGACCTCGTCGACACCGACCACCACCCGGTGGCCCTCGGCCCACAGCTCGCGCTCGACCATCAGGGTGGGTCCCGTGGTCTTGAGTGCCCGCCGCAGGCGTGGCGCGGTGGTCGTGGCGTTCACCGGTCGCGGGCCTCGGGTTCGACGGTCGCGATGGTGTCGAGCTCGTCGGCATCGGGATCGGCGGAGAGGAAGGCGTCGAGCATCTCGGCCGCGACCTCCTCAGAGGTGAGCCGCAGGCCCATGGCCAACACGTTGGCGTCGTTCCACCGGCGGGCACCCCTCGCGGTCTCGGCGTCGGTGCACAGCGCGGCCCGCACACCGGCAACCTTGTTGGCCGCGATCGACACACCGGTGCCGGTCCAACAGCAGACGACCCCGCGATCGGCGCGTCCGTCGGCCACCGCCTCGCCGACGCGGCGACCCACCTCGGGCCACGGATCGTCCTCTGCGATCACGGTCACGTCGTGGCCGGCGGCGACGAGGCGCTGGGTGATCGCCGCGGTGAGCGAGGTGGTTTCGTCGGTTCCGAACGCGATCTGCATCTCGGCACCCGAGCCTACGCTGGGTCCATGACCCGTCGCGTGACAGTCGTGCCCCACACTCACTGGGACCGCGAGTGGTATCGCCCGTTCCAGTCGTTCCGGGCCGATCTGGTGGCGCTGCTCGACGAGCTCCTCCCCCGCCTCGACGCCGACCCCTCGGCCGGTCACTTCATGCTCGACGGTCAGATGGCGGTCGTCGACGACTACCTCGAGATCCGTCCCGAAGCCGAACCCCTCATGCGCCGACTGGCCGCCTCGGGTCGGCTGGGGGTGGGGCCCTGGTACATCCTCATGGACGAGTTCCTCGTGTCGGGCGAGACCATCGTGCGCAACCTCGAGATGGGCCTCGACCGCGCCGCGACCTTCGGTGGCGCCATGCGGGTCGGCTACCTGCCCGACATGTTCGGCCACATCGCCCAGATGCCCCAGATCCTCACCCAGTTCGGCTTCTCCGACGCCGTCGTGTGGCGCGGCGTCCCGACCGCGATCGACCAGAGCCCCTTCTGGTGGCGAGCTCCCGACGGATCGACGGTGAAGGCCGAGTACCTGCCGAGGGGATATGGCAACGGAGCCCGTCTTCCCGACGACGCCAAGGACCTCGTCGAACGCATCCGGGAGTTCGACCGCGCCCAGACCCGCTTCGTCGGCGACGGCCCCATCCTCTGGATGAACGGCACCGACCATCAGGTCCCGGCCTCGCACCTCGGGCGTCTGGTCGCCGAGGCCAACGACCAACAGGACGACTACGAACTGGTGGTCGGGTCGCTGCCCGAGCACCTGGCCCTCACCTCGGCCGATGGCGCCCCCACCTGGACCGGCGAGCTGCGATCCGGCTCGCGGGCGAACCTGTTGATGGGGGTGGCCTCCAATCGCACCGACGTCCGACAGGCTACCGCCAGGGCGGAGCGGTCGGTGGAGCGTCTCGCCGAACCGCTGGCCACCATGGCCGCGGTGGCGGGGTACGAGTGGCCCTCCACGTTCCTCGGCCTGGCGTGGCGCAACCTGGTGCTCGACTCCGCCCACGACTCGGTGTGCGCCTGCTCGGTCGACGAGGTGTGCGACGCGGTGCTGGTCCGCTACGCGGAGGCGAACCGCATCGCCGAGGCGGTGGCCGGCCAGGCCTTGGAGGCGGTGGCGTCGAGCCTCGCCGAACCGGCGACGATCGTCGCCAACACCTCGGGCCGCACTCGCGGGGGCCTGATCGAGCTGGAACTGCCGGGCAACGGTACCGACGACAGCCTGCAGCTGCTGTCCGAACGCCCGGAGCGGGAGTTGATCCACACCGTCGCCCGCAGCGACGCGCCCACGGTGGTCGAGCGCGAACTGCACATCCACCTCGGTGTCCAGGGTGTCGAGATCGACACCAGCGACGATTCCTCGGTCGACGTGACCATCCACGCCGACCCTGCCCACCGTCGCCAGCCGACCTTCGGGTGGGTCGTCACCGAGCTGCGGTCGATGGTCGACCACGCCCCCGACGGCGCAGTGCGGGTGTGGCTTCGGCGGCCACCCACCCGGAAGGTGCTCGCCCGGGTTGGCGACGTACCCGGCCTGGGATGGACGGCCTGGACACCAGGTCTGCTCGACGTCGACCCCGTCCAGGTACTGCCGGCCGCTCGGCCCAACCGTGAAGAGTTGAGCACCGCCAAGGTTGGAAACTCTTCACAGAATCCCGCGGTGGCAGCCCTCGGGCTCGCCAATGGACTGGTCACCGTCGAGGTCGATCCTGACGACGGCACCTTCTCGGTCAACGGCCACGGCGGACTGGGGAGATTGGTCGACGACGGGGACGAGGGCGACACCTACAACCACTCTCCCCCGTCGCACCAGCAGGTCATCGACACGCCCGACTCGGTGCAGGTCGCAGTGACCGAATCGGGACCGCTCCGTGGTCGCGTGCAGGTCACCTGCAACTACACCTGGCCCGAGGAGGTCGTCGACGGGGTCCGGGTCGGGTCGGTGCCGGTCGAGGTGTCCACCACCCTCGAGCTACGGGCAGGCGAGTCGCTGGTTCGGGTCACGACCGCTCTCGACAACCGCTGCCGCGATCATCGGCTGCGGGTGCACCTCCCCCTGGTCGAGCCGGCCGAGGGCTCCGAGGCCGAGTGCGCCTTCGGGGTCGTCACCCGTGGCCTCGTCGCCGAAGGCGGCGAGACCGAGACGGCGCTGGCCACCTTCCCGTCCCGGCGGTTCGTGCGGGCGGGCGGGATCACCGTCGCCCACGAGGGTCTGACCGAGTACGAACTGGTCGACATCGAGGGCGAGACGGCCCGGACCCTGGCCGTCACCTTGCTGCGCTGCACCGGGTGGCTGTCCCGAGGGCCCATGGCCTACCGACCCCAGCCCGCTGGGCCCGTGCTCGAAGCACCCGGAGCTCAGATGTCGGGCCGCCAGGAGATGCGGTGGGCGGTCCAGGTCGCCCATCCCGGCGATGCGGCTCCCGATCCCTACGCCATGGTCGACGACGCGTTCCTCCCGCTGTTGGTCACCCGCGGCGACGGCGGCGGCACGTCGCCGCTGCACCACCAGCTGGTCGATGTGCAAGGCGCCGAAGCTTCCGCGGTGCTCGGTCGTGGCGCTCGGGTCGAGGTGCGCGTGTTCAACCCGTCAGCCGAACCGACCGAGGTCGCGGTACCGCACCGGTCCGGGTGGGTGTGCGACCTTTCGGGGAGAGCGATCGAACGCTTCGACCAGCGCCTCCGACTACCACCCTGGCGCATCGCCACCCTGTCACTCGACAGGCACTGATCAGGCGAAGGACTCACCCTCGGTGGGCCCGGTCCCGGCTTGGGGCGGGGCGGGTTCACCGTCGCCGTCGCCATCCACGAGGTGAACGGGGGCTGCGAGCAACGCCTCGCCCCGACGCTCGCTCGAGCTCCACGACGGGTCGAGCCCCGGGATGGTGAGTTCCACCGCGTCCACACCCGGGTGGGGTTCGAGCTCCCACAGGAGTGCGGGGCGTTCGCCGTGCCAACGGATGGCAAAGGACACGGTCCCGAGCGCGGTGCGGAGCCCGTGCACCTCGACCGGGGCGCCGAGCCAGGACTCGGGCCACACCGCGCACAGCACCAGACCGGCTCCATCGGCGGTTTCGTGGACGAGCAGGTCGAGCACCAGATCGACCAGTGACGCGGCCGCCGCGGCCGAGCACCCGTCGCCTCCGCAGCCGGTGCCCAGCCGCGGATGCAGTCGCTGCGACCACGAGCGCGTCGGGCCACCGGTGCGCACGAACCAGTCGATGCGATCGAGCGCCGACACCTCGCCACGACGCAGCTCGGCGCGGCCCACGAGTGCGGTCAGTTCGGGCGAGAGGCCGGTCGCACCGGTCAACCGGGCGACACCTCCGTCGTGGATCGCACGGTCGCGCACCCAGTCCAGCACCGAACCGACCAGCGGGTGCGACGCATCGAGCACCCCGAGCGGCGCGACGAGCGCGAGGACGTCCACCAGCTCGGCATCCACCCGCGCGGTGGTGTCGACCACCGCGTCGAGCTCGGCCCGAGCCGTCGAGGCCAGCGCGTCGAGCGCCTCGGCCGCGTCGGGCTGGCTGGCACGCACCGCCGAGCCGGCGTCGACGATCCCCCGTAGGCGCCAGCCCAGATCGACCAGCGGCGCGGGCGCACTCCGGCCCCGGCGCAAGAGTCCACCACGCCGCGCGTGGTGGTGGCCGCCCGCCGCGAGCGGTCCGGCCATCTCGGCCATGAGGACATCGTCGCGCCCGATCCGCCAGTGTCGCCCGGCGGCGGACAGGGCCGCGCTGGTGGCATCGGAGGAGGGATCGGCACCACCGAGGCGTCCGCCGCCCCGCTGGCCGTGCGGCAAGGTGGCCACGACGCGCCGCGTCTGGTCGTGGAGTCCGAGTCGATCGAGCGCGCCGACGAGCGCCGCCGTCTCGGTGGTGGGTTCGCTGCCGGTCAGGGCTCGTCCTGCCGCCGAGAGTGACAGCTGTGCCGTCGCCGCCGACAGTGACGCGCTCCACTCGGGGTCCGGCACCTCGACGCGGGTGTGCTGGCCCAGATGCGTTGCCCACCCGCGAGCCACGGCATCGGGTGGCGGCACCGCTTCGGGTCGCTGGTCGTGGTCACCGGGAGCGAGGGGGATGAGCACCCGCAGGGTGGCGGTGTGGGCGAGCGGATAGATCAGCGCGGCGGTGGCGAACCCAGCCGTGCACTCGACCGTGCCGTGGCTCGCGCCGACGGCCTCCCCGGCAAGGACGGTGTCGGCGGCATCGCCGTCGGCGAGCGACGACCATGCCGTGCGAGCCGCAGGCTTCGGGAGCCACAGGACCTTCCGGCCGTCGATGTCCAGCCCGGCGTCGGTGACCTCGATGCGATCGATCCGGCCCGCGCCGTCGGGTCCGTAGGGCCGGACGGCGAGGGCGAGGGCCACCGGCAGACGGCTCGCGTTCTCGAGCTCGACCGCCAGCGCATCGCCGGCGCTGGAGTCGCGGAACGCCCAGACCCGCTGGATGAGATCGCCACCGGGGATGCGCATGGCCGTCTCGACCACGGGCGCATCACCGATCAACCCCTGTCGCACCGCGGGCTCACGTGACGGTAGGTGCCAGCGGTCGTCGGCGCCCACCCACCAGTCGAGCGACCAGCCCTGCTCGCCCGGGGTGACCAGGCCCCGGGGATCGACCGTGGCGATGACGGTCCCGTCGAGCACACCGACCGGTGCACGGTCTCGACAGGTGGTGTTCACCACGCCCCCTGCCGCTGGGGCCGGCTCGAAGGCGGGGCTGGCCGGGTCGGCCTGGCGCTCCAACCAGTGGGGCAGCACCCAGCTGCCCCACCGCTCGGCGAGCACCCTGGTGCGGGCGGGATCGGGTGGTGCGGTTCGCGACATCGGACCGGCGATGCTACCTGCCGGGACGAGGAGTCCCGGCCGAGCCAAAGCCGGTCAGCGATAGAGCTCGGGGCGCTGGTCGCGAGACAGGAGGTGACGGTACGCGTCGACCGCGGTGCACCGGCCCGCGCACACGGCGGCGACCTGGCGCGCGATCGGCATCTCCACCTGGTGCTCCTCGGCCAGCTCGACCGCCACCGGCGCCGCCTTGACCCCTTCGGCCACCATGTCCATGTCAGCGATGACGTCATCGATCTTGCGCCCTGCGCCGAGCTGCTCGCCGACGTAGCGGTTGCGGGACTGGGGACTGATGCAGGTGGCGATCAGGTCACCCATGCCGGCCAGACCCGCGAAGGTCATGGGATCACCACCCATGGCCAGCCCCAGTCGGGTCAGCTCGGCCAGGCCCCGGGTGATCACCGCGGCCCTCGTGTTGTCACCCGCGCCGAGCCCATCGGCCATCCCCGAGGCGATGGCGATGACGTTCTTGAGGGCGCCGCCGATCTCGGAGCCGATGACATCGGGGTTTGTGTAGACGCGAAACCGCTCGCCCGCGAAGAGCTGTTGGAGCTCGGCCGCCACCGTGAGATCCGACATGGCGATCACCGACGCCGCGGCGTGACCGGCCAGGATCTCCTTGGCCAGGTTCGGACCCGTGAGCACACCGACCGGGTGTCCGGGCAACACCTCTCCCACCACCTGGGTCATCCGTAGTCGGCTGCGCTGTTCCAGTCCCTTGGTGAGGCTCAACACCGGCACCCAGGGACGGAGGTGCTCGGCCACCGCCTCGATGGTGTCGCGAAAGCCGTGGGAGGGCACTCCCATCACCAGCACGTCCGCGCCGCTGATCGCCTCCGACATCGAGGAGGTCGCCCGGAGCTCGGGGTGCAGATCGAACCCGGGCAGGTAGCGGCGGTTGGTGTGCTCCTGGTTGATCTCGTCGGCCACCGCGGCGGTCCGCGCCCACAGCACCGTGGCCGCGTTGGACGCCGCGAGGTGCGCAACGGTGGTCCCCCAAGAGCCTGCGCCGACGACGGCGACACGGATCCCCATGCCACGACTGTACGCTCGGCTGCCATGTCCGCGCGGTGTGGAGTGCTCGTACCGGTGAAGGCCTTCGCCGAAGCCAAGGTCCGGCTCGCCCCCGCACTCGACCCCCAGAGCAGGGCCACTCTCGCCAGAGAGATGGCGGGGGTGGTGTTGGCCGCGGCGGCGCCGCTGCCGGTCGCAGTGGTGTGTGACGACCCTGGTGTCGCCGACTGGGCCCGGATCCACGGTGCCGAGGTGTTCTGGCGGCCCGAGCGTGGGCTCAACGCGGCGGTTGCCGACGGGGTGGAGCGTTTCGCCCAACGTGGATACGACCGGGTGATCGTCGCCCACGGCGACCTCCCCCTCGCCGAGCACCTGGGATGGGTGGCCGAGTTCGACGGCATCACCATCGTCCCCGACCGCCGCGACGACGGCACCAACGTCATCTGCGTCCCCGCGACCGCGGGCTTCGAGTTCCAGTACGGCGCCGGTTCGTTCCGCCGTCATCTCGTCGAGGCCGAACAGCTCGCCATCGCGGTTCGAGTGGTCCGCGAACGACGGCTCGGATGGGACATCGACCATCCCGCAGACCTCGACCTGCCAGCCGACCTCATCGCCCCGAAGGCCACCCCGTGACCACCGACGACACCGGCACACCGCGACGCGCCCTGGCCATCGGCGCCCACCCCGACGACGTCGAGTTCCAGTGCGGCGCGACACTCGCCAAGTGGGCCGCGGCCGGATGCGAGGTCTCGCATCTGATCTGCACCGACGGCTCGAAGGGCTCGTGGGATCCCGACGACGATCTCGACGCGCTCGTCGCGCTCCGCCAGCGCGAGCAGCGGGCGGCCGCGGCGAGCCTCGGTGGTACCGGCGAGGTGGTGTTCCTCGGCCGGGTCGACGGCGAGCTCGACAACACCCGGCCGTTGCAGGCCGAGGTCGCCGCGTGGATCCGCCGGCTGCAGCCCGACGTGGTGCTCGGCCACGACCCCTGGAAGCGCTACCGCCTCCACCCCGACCACCGCGCCGCCGGGTTCCTCACCATCGACGCGGTGGTCGCTGCACGCGACCCCCACTTCTTCGCCGACCAGGGCCTCGGCCACCACCGGCCCGACGCGCTGCTGCTGTTCGAGGCCGACCAACCCGACCACCACGAGGATGTCACCGGCTTCGCCGGAGCGAAGCTCGCGGCCCTGGAGTGCCACCAGAGCCAGTTCCGCACGACGATGTACATCGAGCCCGACGACGACGGCACCCAACGCCAGGCCTTCCGCGACCGGATCACCGACGAGCTGGCGACCGTCGGCAAGTCGATCGGCGTCGCCCACGCCGAGCGGTTCAAGCGGATCGCCCCGCTGTGAGGGTGCACCGGTGAGCGACACGCCCGCGCTGCCCGACGGCACCTACGACGCCTTCGTCGTCGATGCCGACGACGATGCCGACAGCGCCGACCGGATGCACCTGTCGGTCACGATCCTGGCCGGTGAGCACAAGGGTGAGGTCGTCGAGCTCACGGCCAGGGGTCTGGCGGGGACCAGCATCGACCTCATCGGCATGCCGGCCACCCTCACCGTCACCGGTGGCTCACCGTCGCTGCGGGTCGACGAGCCCTGATCCCTCCAGTGCCAGAGATGTGACCTCCGGCCCCTTGCCGAGCCGGGCATCACCTGTGAACCTACGGTTCATGAAACGACTCAGCGGGCTGGACGCGACGTTTCTCTACCTCGAGACGCCCACCTGTCACATGCACGTGTGCGGACTCGCGGTGTACGACCCTTCGGAGGCGCCCGGAGGATGGTCGTTCGAGAAGGTGAAGGAGGTGTACAAGTCTCGACTCCACCTCGCTCCACCGTTCCGGCAACGGATCGTCGAGGTGCCCCTCGGCCTGCACCATCCGCTGTGGATCGAGGACCCCGACTTCGACATCGATCAGCACATGCACCAGGTGGCCGCCCCCGCGCCGGGCGGGCCTCGCGAACTCGCCGAGCTGGCGGCGCACCTCGTCACCATCCAGCTCGACCGGTCGCGGCCACTGTGGGAGATGTGGATCATCGACGGACTCGAGCACGGACACGTCGCCGTGCTGTCGAAGCTGCACCACGCCACCATCGACGGCGAGTCGGGTACCGAGCTCACCGTCGCGACCCTTGACCTCACTCCGGAGATCGCGATCCACGACCCCGAGACCGAGTGGGTCCCCGACCACATCCCCAACGAGGTCGAGCTGCTGGGGTACGCCACCAACTCACTGGTGCGTCAACCGGCGAGGGTCGCCAAGTCGCTCCAGCGATCGCTCAACGCGGGGCTCGACGTCCGTCGACGCAACCGGCGACCCGAGGCCCACCCTCCGCCCGCCCCCTTCGCGGCGCCTCGCACCTCGTTCAACCGAGCCCTCACCCGAAACCGCAGCTTCGCTCCGGTGACCTTGTCGCTCAGCGAGGCCAAGCAGGTCAAGCGCGCGTTCGGCACCACGCTCAACGACGTCATCCTCGTGTTGTGTTCGGGGGCCCTGCGCCACTACCTGCTCGAGCAGGACGAGGAACCCGACGCGCCGCTGGTCGCCATGGTGCCCATCTCGGTCCGCACTCCTGAACAGAACGGCGAGATGGGAAACCAGGTCACCTCGGCCCTCGCCTCGCTCGCGACCGACCTCGACGATCCCGCCGAGCGCCTGCGAGCCATCGCGGCGGGCACCCGCGAGGTCAAGTCCCAACAGGAGGTCATTGGGGCGACCACCCTGCAGGACTGGGCCGAGTTCGCCGCCCCGGCGGTGTTCGCTCGGGCCGCCCGTCTGTACTCCCGCACCAGGATGGCCGACCGTCACCGTCCCATCTTCAACCTGACCATCTCCAACGTGCCGGGACCCCCGTTCCCGCTCTATCTGGCGGGTGCCCGGATGGTGCACAACTATCCCCATGGGTCCCATCTACGACGGCGGTGGGCTCAACATCACCGTCATGAGCTACCTCGACAACCTCGACTTCGGGGTGGTCGCCTGTCCCGAGCTGGTCGACGACGTGTGGATCATCGCCGACGGGCTCCGGACCAGCCTCGATGAACTGCTCGCGCTGGTGCCCGAACCCGAGCCCGAGCCCGACACCATCAACCTCGACACCCAACCAGAGCACAGCCAGAGCTGACCTGTCGGCGCCATCCGCGTCCTGGCACCTCGGATGCGCTTTGATGGTGGAACGCCGGTTTCACCTCTGGAGTGTGCTGTGACTGATCTCCTCCCTCGCTCGTCGGACTCGGACGCGGAGGAGGTGACCAACCCGGTACGGACCTGCGTGGTGCTCGACACCTCGGCGCTCATCGCCGATCCCGAGTGCCTCTTCTCGTTCCCCGACGCCGACGCGGTGATCCCGCTGGTGGTCATCGAGGAGCTCGACCAGCACAAGACCCGCCTCGATGACGTCGGCCGCGCCGCCAGAGCCGTGATCCGCACCATCGAGGACCTGCGGGTCGGAAACGCCGGCGACATACGCCACCCGGTGACCGTCCCTGGTGGGGGCACGATCCGGATCGAGACCAACGGGTTGCACCTCGACCGCATCTCCGATCAGGGCCTCGACGCCGCCAAGGCCGACAACCGCATCCTGGCCGCGGCGCTCGGACAGGCCGAGCACCACCCGGTGCGGGTGATCTCCAACGATGCCGCCCTGCGGATCAAGGCCGCACAGCTCGGCCTCGACGCCAGCGAGCATCAACGGCTGAGGGGCCGGCCCGAGCGGGACCGCCCCCACGGCTGGACCACCCTCGAAGTCAGCCCCGAGACCATCAACCAGGTGTTCGCTGCGCCCGACGGCGTCGCCACGACCGACCTCGCGATGGGGGGACAGCTCGCGGTCGACCTGTTGCCCAACCAGTTCGGTGTCCTGCGTTCGGGCAGCCAGTCCGCGTTGGTGCGTCGCCGCGAGGACCAGATCGTCGCCTTGTCCCGTCCGGTCGAGGCCTGGGGGCTTCGCCCCCGCTCCAAGGAGCAGCAGTTCGCCCTCGACCTGCTCCTCGACCCTGCCGTTCGCATCGTCGCCCTCGACGGCATGGCGGGCACGGGAAAGACGCTGCTCGCGCTGGCCGCCGGCCTCGAACAGGTGATGGAGCGGTCGCGCTATGACAAGGTGGCGGTCTACCGCCCGGTGGTGCCGGTGGGCCGCGCCGAGCTCGGCTTCCTGCCCGGGGGCCTGGAGGAGAAGCTCGACCCGTGGATGACCGCCGTCACCGACGCGCTGGTCGCGCTCACCGAACGCCGCAGCCACGCCGATGCCCGCAACCTGCTCGAGGAGATGACCGACCGCGACAAGCTCTCGCTCGAGGCGGTGACCTATCTGCGCGGCCGGTCGCTGCAGGGCACCTACGTGGTCGTCGACGAAGCCCAGAACCTCGAACCCCCGACGCTCAAGACCATCCTCACCCGGGTCAGCGAGGGCACCAAGGTGGTGTTCACCGGCGACACCAGCCAGATCGACGCCCCGTATCTCTCCGAGCACAACAACGCGGTAGCGGTGCTGATCGACGCGTTCGGGGGCGAAGAGGTGTTCGGCCATGTCCGCCTCACCCACTGCGAGCGCAGTGAGGTGGCCAACCTGGCGGCTCTGCGGCTGTGACATCGGCCACGACCATCACCCACCTGGCCACATGGGGTCCCTAGCGTCGTGGGTGAGATGACGCGACGTACGCCGATCTACGGGCTGGACATCGAGACCGACACCACGGTCGATGGTCTCGACCCGGCGGTGGCCCGCATCCTCACCGTCGCCGTGTCCTCCGACGAGGTCGACGAGTTGTTCACCGGTGCCGAACCGGACCTGCTCGCCGAGCTCGATGCCAGGCTCGCCAGCCTCACTCCGGGGGTGATCGCCACCTGGAACGGGGCTGCGTTCGACCTCCCCTTCATCGCCGACCGTGCGGCGATGCACGACACGCCGCTGGGGTTGCGCCTCGAGCACGATCCCTCGATCATCGTCCGGGGCCGCAACCTTCCCGGGCACAGGGGCGCCTACCGGGCCGCCTGGCACCACCACTCCCATCTCGACGCGTTCCGCGTCTATCGCGGCGATGTCGGCCCTGCGCTGCGGATCTCGTGCGGGCTCAAGTCGATCGCCCGCTTCGTCGGCCTGCCCGTGGTCGAGGTGGACCGCGAACAGATCCACGGCCTGAGCCAGGAGGCGTTGCACGCCTACGCGTCCAGCGATGCCCGACTGGCCCGGGTCCTCACCGAGCGACGATGGGCCTCGGCGCGTCGCGCCGTCGACCGCCATCCACTCAGCCCGACACCTGCGGTCGATCACACCCGTCGCCTCGAGGCCATGCAGGCCGCGACCGGCGGTGAGGCCTCATCGGCGTTGCCCCGCGTCGAGGTCGGCGGAGAGCGCGGGGCCCGACAGGACGAACCACCGCGGACAGGACCCATCGCCGACGCCGGCTGAGCCGGCCCAGCGACGGCGACCGACGCCGTGGCACCGCAACGGGGCGGCGCCACGGCGTCGGTCAGGGTGCCACGTTGGAGAACACCACGGTGCCGCTGGCGGCGAACATGCCCCCCGCCCCGTGGGCGATCGAGATCTCGGCGCCCTCGACCTGGGCCGGAGCGATCCCCCGCAGCTGGCGGACCGATTCCTGGAGCGCGTACATGCCGTACATGCCCGAGTGCATGTAGGACAGGCCGCCTCCGTTGGTGTTGAGCGGCAGGGAACCGCCGATGGCGGTGTTGCGCTCGGCGATGAAGGCGGGGGCCTCGCCCCGGCCGACGAAGCCCAGGTCCTCGAGCCCGTAGATGGGCAGGTGGGCGAAGGCGTCATAGATCATTAGATGGTCGACGTCGGCGTGGGTGATGCCGGCCTCCTCGAACGCGCTCGAGCCGGCCACCCGGAACGCTCGCGAGGTGGTGAAGTCCTCCATCTGCGAGACCATCTGGGTCTCGACGCTCTCACCGGTACCCAGGACATAGACCGGCTTCTGGGGGAAGTCCTTGGCCCGATCGGCCGAGGTGAGGATCAGCGCGCCACCGCCGTCGGTCACCAGACAGCACAACAACTTGGTGAAGGGCCAGGCGATCATGCGGGAACCGAGCACGTCCTCGACGGTGACGGGTTCGCGCTGGGACGCCCGGGGGTTGAGTGCCGCCCACTCGCGCTGGATGACCGCCACGTTGGCCAGGTCGATCTCGCTGGCCCCGTAGGTCTTGGCATAGCGGAGCCAGGGGATGGTGAACAGCGTCGGGGGTCCCATCGGCCCGTAGGGCATCTCGAACTGGCCGTTGAGGCTGGCACGCGCCATCGACCCACCGCCCACCCCCACCCGCGACCGGCCGCTCTCGCCGTGGGTGATGAGGATCGTGGAGGCCAGCCCTTCGTCGATGGCGGCGGCCGCGTGGCGGACGTGGACCATGAACGAGCATCCGCCCACCGCGGTGCCGTCGACCCACGTGGGCACGATCCCGAGGTACTGGGCCAGCGCGGCCGGCGACTCGCCGGCGGTGGCGATTCCGTCGATGTCGACGGCGGTCAACCCGGCGTCGGCCATGGCGTTGAGGGCGCCATCGGCATGAAGGCCGATCTGGGACAGCCCGGGGATCCTGCCCATCTCTGTGGTCTCGGCGGCGCCGACGACCGCGACGGTCTTGGGAGTCATGGCGACACCTCGACGGGACGAAACAACGGGAGGGAGATCTCGTCGCTGACGGATTCGAACGTGACCTCGAGCTCCATGTCGAGATCGAGGGCGTCTGGGGTCTGGTCGCATCCGACGATGTTGGTCATCATGCGAGGCCCCTCGGCGAGCTCGACCACGGCGATGGAGTAGGGAGCGGTGAACCCCGGAGCGTCGCGCTGGTGGATCACGTAGCTGTAGAGCGTGGCTCGGCCGCTGGCGGCGAACACCTCGACCGACCGACTCGAGCACGTGGGGCAGAACGGCCGCGGCGGGAAGTAGGCGTGCTCGCAGTCGGAGCAGCGCTGCAGGCGGAGCTCGCCGGCTCGGGTTCCGTCCCAGAAGTGCTGGGTCTCGGGGGTCGGTTGCGGCAGTGGACGATCGGGGGGCACAACTGATCCTTCGGAGCGGAAACTGGGGGTCAGGAGCTCGGGAACCGTATGGCGTACACCAGCGAGCCGGTGACCGCCAACTCGGCGTCATCGGCTCGCACCTCGGCTCGGCAGAACACCGTCGACCGCCCCCGCCGCTCGACCCATCCCTCGGCCACCGCGTCCTGCTCACGGATCGCCGAGAGATAGTTGAGGTTCATCGAGATGGTGAGCTGCACCGGTCGGATCTCGTACACGGCGGCCACCGCGGGCACCACCACCGTGTCGACCAGGGTGGCCAACGCCCCGCCGTGGATGACTCCGGCAGGTTGGTTCAACTCCGGCCGGTACCGCAGACGCAACCGGCAGTAGTCGGTGCGGATCTCCTCGCGCTCGATCCCGATCCAGGTCGGGAAGAGGGTCTGGTCGGGCCAGGCCAGGAAATTGTCCCACGCGGCCAGGCGTTCGGGCGGCAGTGGTTCGAACCGGTGGGCGTTGGGCGCGGTGGCGGTGGACTCAGCGGACACGGGGGGCGAGGTTACCCGCGCCCGACAGCGGATCGGTCCGCCTCGTAGCGAGACGGGCGACGAGGTGTGACCACACATCGGGAGCCAACAGCTCGGACAGCTCGACGGTGACCTCGAGCGGGTCGGCGAAGGCTCCCAGGCACACCCGTGCGAACATGCCCTCGTCCATCCACCGGGCGAGCTCGGGATCGACCTCGAGCTCGGGCCACGAGCCGTCGCCGCACTGCCACCGGAGATCGGTCCAGGTCGCGGGCAGTCGCGGACGCAGGGCATCGACCGTGGAGCGGTCGACGTGGGCGGTGCCGACCGCCGCCTGCAACACCCGGTGCAGCCAGAGGTTGTCGGAGACGGTGTGCACGGGAGCCAGGGGAGCCGGGGTCGCCAGCCCCAGAGACCGGCGCAGGACGTCGAGCAGCCGGCCGACACCGGCCTCGGGGGAGGTGGTCTCGGACACGACCTGGACCAGCGGCTCGTCGTCATTGACCCGCAGGGCGCTGGCGACGGTCCCGTCGCGGCTGCACAACACCGCCGTGGACGCACGCCCGAGGCGTTCGCCGGGAGCGAGGCGTCGGTCGGGATCGCCGAGCGAGCGGGCGGTGCCTCGGACCACGAACCCGGCAGCGTCGAAGTCGTCGGGCACGGTGGCACCGAGCAGGGCGTCGTAGACATCGCGATCGGCGATCGGCGCGAGGGCGAGCTCGAAGGCGTCGGTGTCGAGCCCCCGAACCTTCACCAACGAGGCTCGAGGGTCGGGTGAGCGGTGGTGCGCCGCCTCGAGTACCTCGGCCAGGTTGAACAACCGGCGGGCGGACGAGCCCTCTGGCAGCGGAGTCGATGATGTTGGCACGGGTGGCCTCCCGGGTGGAGCTCGGTCGGGGAGGCGACCTGACTGCCATGCGGAGGTCGCGCGCCGCAGCGGCCATCATCGCAGGCCGGTGTGACATCGAGCTCGGGGCCCGCGACGAGCAGCGCCACACGTGGAAGACTCGCGACATGCCCGATGCACCCCCCAGCCCGCCCCACACCATCCTCGTGGGCCTCGACGGCTCGGACATGAGCCATCGAGCCGCGGCCTACGCAGCCATGCTCGCCAACGCCTTCGGTTCCGATGTGGTCGCGGCGCACGCGGTCGGTCTCCTCAGCGTCATCGACGGTGAGTCGGTACCCAGCGACCAGGTCCGGGACCGCATCGAAGAGGCCTGCAGCTCGTGGTGTGCACCGTTGAGCGCGGCCGGCGTCACCTACCGCACGGTGCTCGATGACGGCCCCCCGGGGCTGGTGCTGCTGCGGCTGATCGAGCGCACCGGCGCGGGCATGGCGGTCATGGGCACTCGGGGCATCGGCTCAGCCGAGGGTGTGGTGCTGGGTTCGACGAGCTACCACCTGGTGCAGCACTCCCCGGTCCCGGTGCTCGTCACCCACTGATCGGGCGGCGGCTGGGCGAAGATCGACTCAGCCCGAGTCGGGGCGGCGGTGCCGCCGCTCGTCGAGACGTGCGGCGAAGGCCGCGGCCTCGGTGCGACGGTCCATGCCCAGCTTCATCAACAGGTTCGAGACGTAGTTCTTCACCGTCTTCTCGGCCAGGTGCACCTGCTCGGCGATCTGGCGGTTGGTGAGACCCTCGCCGATCAGCTCGAAGATGCGCAGCTCCTGCTCGGTGAGCTGGGCGGTCCGCTCGTCCTCGACCACGCCGGTGCGGATTCGCTCGAGCACCTTCTGGGTGAGCGTCGGATCGAGCAACGACTGACCGGCGGCGACCGACTGGATCGCTTCGATGAGGTCGTTGCCCTTGACCTGCTTGAGGAGGTACCCGGCAGCACCGGCCATGATCGCCTCGAACAGCGCTTCGTCGTCGGAGTAGGAGGTCAGCATGAGACAGGCGATCTCGGGGTGCTTCGACCGCACCTCCCTGCACACCTCCACCCCGTCGCCGTCGGGAAGCCGGACATCGAGCACCGCGACCTCCGGACGCGTGGCCGGGATCCGGCTCAGTGCCTCCTCGGCCGTTCCCGCCTCGCCCACCACCTCGAACTGCCCCGAGGCCTCGAGCAGCTCACGAAGCCCTCGGCGAACGATCTCGTGGTCGTCGAGCAGGAACACACGTGTTGAGGCCATGCCCTCAGTCTGGCTCAGCGCCGACCGCCACGGGTACATCCCACACCAGCACGGTGCCCGATTGGACACCGGGACGCAGCTCGCAGGTGCCGCCGAGCTGTTCGGCACGCTGGGCCATGTTCACCAGACCGTGACCGGAGTTGGCCGAACGGGCTCCCTCCGCCGAAGTGCGGACCCCCACCCCGTCGTCGGCGACCTCGAGGACGAGACGTTCGGCGCTCCCGGACACGGTGACCTCGACCTGGGCTGCCTCGGCGTGGCGGGCGACGTTTGCCAGCGCCTCTCGAAGGGTCGGAAGGAGGTGCTCGACCACCTCACCGGTGACCGTGGCATCGATCGGGCCGACGAAGTGAACCCTCGGTTCGAACCCCAACACCGCGGTCGCCTCACGGACCACCTCCAGCACCTGGGCCCGGAGTCCGCTGCGGAACGCACCACCCTGGAGCCCGAAGATGGCGGTTCGGATGTCGCGGATGGTGGTGTCGAGGTCGTCGACGACGCCGCGGAGACGGTCGGCGGCATCGGGGTCGCCAACCCGACCAGCCAGCGCCTGGGCCGACATGCCGGTGGCGAACAGGCGCTGGATGACGGTGTCGTGGAGCTCGCGGGCGATGCGCTCACGGTCCTCGAGCAGCTGGACCGCTTCGTGCGCCTCCCGCAGACGGTGCTCGGACTCGAGCCGTTCGCTGATGTCTCGGACCAGCGCCACGACCGTGGGTTCGAGCCCCCTTCCCAGGTCGGGGCACTGCACCACCACCTCGACCGGGACCCACTGCCCGTCGCGGCGACGATGGCGGGTCGTGAGGCTCCGCGAACCGACCCGGTGGTCGAGAAGTGGAGCGAGGATGGCCCGCAGCGCCTCCTCGTCGTAGTCGACCATGAGATCGATGGGACCCATCTCCACGAGCTCGGCGCGGGTGTAGCCGACCTGCTCGATGGCCCCCTGATTGACATAGGTGAACCGGAGGTCGTCGGGACCGAACATGAACACGCCGTCGCTGATCGCATCGAGGCTCTGCTGGATGCGTCGGGCATGAGCTTGCGACGCGAGCCGCTCGGTCACGTCGCGCACCGCGGCGACGACCAGCAGTCCGCCGGCGCTCTGCAACGGGCTGAGGCTGATCTCCACCGGGAACTCGCTGCGGTCGGCCCGGCGGGCGCTGAGCTCGAGCCCCACCCCCATGGGACGCGCATGAGGGCTGGCGTGATAGGCGTCGCGGTCAGCCTCGTGGCGCTCGCGATGGCGCGTGGGCACCAGCTCCTCCACCAGGGTGCCGACGAGCGTGCCGGGCTCGTAGCCGAACATGGCGTGGGCGACCGAGTTGGCCAGCACGATCGTGCCGGACTCGTCGACGATGACGATGCCGTCGGGCGAGGAGTCGAACAACGCCGACGCCAGCGGGTCGGAGAGGTCGACCTCCTGGGACTCCATGGCTGCATCGTAGGCACGACACCTCCCCTCGCCGACAGCTGGGGTGAGCGGTGCCGAGGCGCTGCACGTGCCACGATGGCGGCGCATGAACGTCGAGACCGCAAACCTGTTCTTCGCCTTCCTGAGCCTGGCCGCCCTCGCCCTCGCCGTGGCCATCCCCATCGGAGTGCTCGCGGCTCGTCGCCGACCCGACAGCTCGGTGGCCGTGTTGCTCGACGACCTCCGACCGGTGGCGCTGTGGCTGGCCTTCTCCATCGCCGCGATCTCGACCCTCGGCAGCCTCTACTACTCCGAGGTCCAGGACTACACGCCGTGTCTGCTGTGCTGGTACCAGCGGATCGCCATGTACCCGCTGGCGGTCATCCTCGGCATCGCCGCGTTCCGTGACGACCATCTGATCAAGTTCTACGCACTCCCGGTGGCCGCGGTCGGTGCCGCCGTCTCGACCTACCACTACCAGCTCGAGCTGTTCCCCGATCAGGGGTCGGGGGTGTGCGCGGTCGACGTGCCCTGCACCGTGCGGTGGTTCGAGGTGTTCGGCTTCATCTCCTTGGCGTTCATGGCCCTGACGGGCTTCCTCGCCATCATCGCCCTACTATCGATCGCGCGGCCCCGGCCGCTCGACGAGCCTCTCGACGAGGCTGCCGCCGCCAGTTCCGGACCGGCGGCGGTCTGATCACCGTTCCCAACCTGAGGATCACCTCATCACCATGCCTTCGACCCGAGCTCCACGTAGCCGGTCCTCTGCGGTGGCCAAGGCCGCCAACGCAGGCGACGGCTCGAAGAAGATCTGGATCATCGCCGCAGTCGTGCTGGTGGTGGGCCTGGCCGGGGTGATGGCCGTGGCCCTCGCCGGCGAGGAGACCGCCAGCGAGGTCCGAGCCAACCAGACCGCAGAGGTCACCGTCACCGGCGATCCGGTCCCACCCGCCGACCCCGAAGGAGCCGCCCCCGCCGGCGTCTCGACCCCCGAGCTGTCCGGAACGTCTCTCGACGGCGATCCCATGGCCATCGAACACGACGGCGCCCCCAAGGTCATCGGCTTCTTCACCCACTGGTGCCCGCACTGCCAGGCCGAGGTGCCCGAGGTCAGCGAGTGGTACAACGCCGACAACGCTCCCGACGACGTGGACGTGGTCGCCGTGAGCACGGCGGTGAACCCCACCAGCGACAACTACCCGCCGTCGGACTGGTTCGAGCGCGAGGACTGGGAGGTCCCCACGCTGCTCGACGACGCCGCCAGCAGCGCGGCGAACGCGTTCGGGCTCACCGGCTATCCCTACTGGGTCGCCGTCGACGCCGAGGGCGAGCTCGTCGCCCAGCGCAGCGGGCGCATCGGCATCGAAGAGCTCGAACGGCTCATCGACCAGGCACGAACGGGGGCCTGAGGTGACGGCCACCATCATCGCCGGCGTCGACGGATCCCCCGGCAGCCGAGCAGCGCTGCACTGGGCCATCGAAGAGGCGACGCTGCGCAACGCCACCGTCGACGCGGTCATGACCTGGCAGACACCGACCTACGCCTACACGGGCATGGCCGTGATGCCACCCGTCGCCGAGCTCGGCGAGTCGGCCACGGCCGCGCTCGACGACGCCATCGCCACCGAGACCGCAGACCTCTCCGGCGCTGCGGCCGAGGTCGAGATCCGCCCCGTCGTGGTCGAAGGCCCCACTGCCTCGGTGCTCATCGAACGCTCGGCCGAGGCCGATCTGCTCGTCGTCGGCTCCCGCGGCTACGGCGGGTTCCGGGGGCTCCTGCTCGGCTCGGTGAGCCACCAGTGCGCCAGCCACGCGCACTGCCCGGTCGTCGTCGTCCCCTTCCGCGACGACGACTGAACGTCCCTGTCCGACCGCGCTGAGCGCGCAGTCGTCCTCAGATGGGTTCATTCTCACGACGAGGTGCCGATAGGTCCGTGACCAACGTCTCAACAGAGGCGGTCGAACACGAATCCCGACGATCAACGATGTCTTCTGGGGGAGTCCGATGAATCACATGCGGCGCAGCTGGTGGCAGGTCCTGGCCACCCTTGTCGCCTTCACCCTGATCAGCGCCGCCTGCGGTGGCGGCAACGGCGACGATGCCGCCACCGACACCACCCTGCCACCGCAGGGTCTGATCGGCGGTGACGACGAGGACGAGGGCGACGGATCCGACGACGGCAGCGGCCCCGAGTACGGCGGCCGCATCGTGGTGGCGCTCGAGGCCGAGACCGACAACTGGCTGCCCGGCCAGGCCGACTTCGTGGTGCCCAACGGCAGCTCGGTGGCCCACACCATCTATGACCCCCTGATGATCCTCAACGAGGACGACAAGCTGGTGCCCTACCTCGCCGAGAGCATGGAGCCCAACGACGACCTCACCGAGTGGACGCTCACCCTGCGACCCGACATCACCTTCCACGACGGCTCACCGCTCGACGCCGAGACGCTGGTGTGGAACTTCGACACCCTCCACGACCAGCCCGGATCCAACACCGCGGGCTCCATCGCCAACAACGGCATCGAGGAGGTCGAAGCCATCGACGACCTGACCGTCGTCTACCGCCTGAGCGGACCCAACGCCGCGCTGGCGGACTCGCTGCGCAACTCGCTGGGATGGCCCGTGTCGCGCCAGGCCTACGAGGAGATGGGAGCCGACGAATTCGCCGAGAACCCGGTGGGCACCGGCCCGTTCGAGTTCCAGGAGTGGACCCGCGACGACCGCCTCGTCGTGACCCGGAACGAGAACTACTGGCGCACCGACGAGGACGGCAACCAGCTCCCCTACCTCGACGAGATCGAGTTCCGGCCCATCACCGACGAGGACAGCCGCTATCAGAGCCTCGCGGCCGACTCGGTCCAGGTCATGGTCACCCTCCGCGGCAGCACCGCCAAGCAGGTGCTCAGCCTGGCCGACGAGCGCAACTACCGGGGCAACCTGTACTACGGCAACCAGTCGGGCAGCTCGATCTTCAACACCGAGCGCCCGCCGGTCGACGACCTGCGGGTCCGGAGGGCCCTGGTGGCCGCGAGCGACGGCGAGGCGGTGGCGATCGTGCTCGGCGACGACGGGCTGGTGCCGCCGACCAACCAGTTCTTCAACGACGAGAGCCCGTGGTACTCCGAGGTGGCGGCCGAGGCCTATCCCGCGGCCGACGGCCCCGACCTCGAGCTGGCCGCCGAGCTCATGACCGACTACGTGAACGACCCCGATCGCTCCGACGGCAAGGCCCCGGGCGAACCGGTCGACCTGGAGTACGCCTGCCTACCCGACCCGAGCCTCATCGAGATCGGCCAGCTCTACCAGCAGGACTGGGGCGACATCGCCGGTGGTGGCTATGTCAACGTCAACCTCCGTCAGGTCGAACAGGCAGAGCACGTGAGCAACGGCATCAACGGCGACTACATGATCAACTGCTGGCGGGCGGGCGCCGGCGCCGGCGATCCGCTGACCCAGCTGCAGAGCTTCTTCTCCGATCCCGAGACCAACCCGCTGAACTTCACCAACTTCGGCCATCCCGAGATCGACGAGGCTTTGGTCGACCTCCGCACCAACCTCGACTTCGAGGTCCGCTACGCCGCCGCGGAGACCATCAACCGCATCGCCAACGAGAACTCGGTCATGACCTGGAGCATCGCCACACCGACCTTGGTCGGCTGGCGTGACGACATCCACGGGTTCACCACCTGGCGCCTCCCCGACGGCGACCTGGGCAACGGCACGCCCGGGGGTCACATGCACTTCTCCCAGGTGTGGATGGAGCAGTAGCAGCCCGGCCCCGGTGACACCGCCGGGTCCGCTCCTGTCCACGGGACCCCGACCAGCCGGACTGGTCGGGGTCCCGTGCTGTGTGGTGCCGAATTCTGTGGTGCCGGGGTTGTGCCGTCGCCGGTCCGGCGTGGCAGACTGGGGAAACCCGAGAAGGGGGCGACCGCACACGTGGCGCCCACCACCACAGGAGAACTCGATGCGCCGCCGCATGATGAAGTCGAAGATCCATCGCGCCACGGTCACCGACGCCAACCTCAACTACGTCGGTTCCATCACCATCGACCGTGATCTCATGAGCGCGGCCGATCTGCTCGAGAACGAGCAGGTGCACGTGCTCGACATCGACAACGGAGCCCGGTTCGAGACCTACGTGATCCCCGGCGAAGCCGGCGACATGTGCCTCAACGGGGCGGCTGCCCGCCTCGTCCAACCGGGCGACAAGGTGATCGTGGTGAGCTACGCCGACTACGACGACCACGAGCTCGAGGACTTCGAGCCGCGGGTGGTGCACGTCGACGAGTTCAACCGCCGGCACCAGCCGATCCTGGCCTGAGCCCTCGTCTGCCCGCCCCGACCGCGCGGGCCGCTCCCGCTCGGCCACACTGGATCCTCGTCGTCGTGAGGAGGCCACGGTGGGCAAGCTGAAGTGGGCGGTGGGCGCGATCGCCGCGGTCGCGGTGCTGATCGTGGGGGGCACCTGGGTCTACATCAACGTGATCCGCGACGACCCGCCCGAACGGCTCGCCTTCGACGCCGGCGAGTCTCCGGAGGACGACGGGTCTCCCGACGACGCCACCGCAGGGTCGACCGTCGACGATGCCACGTCTCCCCCGTCGACGGAGGCCACCAGCGGCGGCGATCCTGTTCCGGGCGGCTCGGACGGCGATGACGCGGTGGAGGGCCGATGGGAGCTCGGCGGCGAGTCGGTCGTCGGGTACCGGGTCGAGGAGGTGCTCTTCGGTCAGGCGACCGAGGGGGTCGGACGGACCAGCGAGGTCGACGGTCACCTGACCATCGACGACACGGCGGTCACCGAGGCCACCTTCGTGGTCGACATGGCGACCCTCGAGAGCGACGACAGCCGCCGCGACGACCAGTTCCGTGGCCGCATCATGGACGTCGACACCCATCCCACGGCAACCCTCGAGCTCGTCGAGCCGATCGAGCTGGGAGAGATCCCCGCAGAGGGCGAGGTCGTCGAGGTCACCGCCACGGTCGAGCTGACGCTACGGGGCACGACCCGCACGATCCCGGTCGACCTGCGGGCTCGCCGGACCGACGCCACGATCGAGGTCGACGGTTCGGTGCTGATCGTCTTCGAGGAGTGGGACATCCCCAACCCCAGCCGCACCGGCGTCACCACCGACGACGAAGGCGAGCTGGAGTTCGTGCTGGTGTTCGAGCCGGCCTGAGCCTCGGTCCGCCCCGGCTGTCTCACCCCGCTCCTAGTGTTGACGCCATCGGGCGAGCGATCGCTCCTGGGCGCCGTCACCACCGGAGACATCCAGTCATGACCACCACCGACACGAGCACCGACACGAGCACCGACACCGTGCTTCGGCGGATCCGCGGCCTGCTCGACCAGGCCGAGAGCACGCCCTACCCCGACGAGGCCGAGACGTTCGCGACCAAGGCCGCCGAGCTCATGGCCCGCTACCGGGTCGACGAAGCCATGCTGGAGCGGGCCGGGAGGCACCGTGGTCAGGGCATCATCGAGCTCGACATCGAGCTCGGTCGCGGCCAGTACGTGCGGGCGCGCCTGGCCCTGCTCGGCGCGGTCGCCGGCGCCTTCGGCTGCCGGCTGCTCAGCTCCTCGGGGCCCGACGGCCGCACCGGCCACCTCGTGGGCCATGCCGGCGACGTCGACCGGGTCGCGGTGCTCTACACGTCGCTGCTGGTGCAGGCCACCAGAGCCGCCGACGCCGAGCCCACCCCATCGGGCCACGCCCGCGTCACCTTCAGGCGGGGGTTCCTCCTCGGCTTCGCCAACCGCGTCGGCGACCGGCTGGCCGAGCAGATGGCCTCGGCGGTCGACGACGCAGACCGCGCCGCGCACAGTGGCGGACCATCGGTGGCGCTGGTGCTGGCCGATCGCCGCCACGAGGTCGATTCCTGGGTTTCGGACCGCTACGGTCGGCTCGGCCGCTTGGGTCCGGCCGCCCCGGTCCACCTCGGCGCCGCGGCTCGGGGCGCAGCGGCCGGCGATCGCGCCGACCTCGGTGGCCGTCGCGTCGACGGGCACGGTCGGACCCTCACCCCGTGACCCCGCCGAGCGACCGGCATCGCCAGCGCTGCTACGACGCCGAGGCGAGCGCCTTCGGTGGCACCACGCTCGACCGCCGCATCGGCTGGGACGACCTGGTCGCCTTGTTCGAGGCGGTCACGCGGCACCCCTGGTGGCTCTCACTCGGTGTCGTGCCGCCCGTGCTCCGCCCTGCCCGCCGTGATGCTGCTCGGTCCTCGGCCGACGGTGCAACCATCCGCATCGCGCCCGGGGGCCGTACGGCGCTCACCCTTGGCCACGAGCTGTGCCATCACCTGGTCTCTTCCCTGCAGATCGACGACCCTGGTCACGGTCCCGCCTTCCGTGCCGTCGAGCTGCGGGTCGTCGAGCTTCTCGGCGGGGGAGGCGCACGACAGCAACTGGACCAGGCCTGGCGCCGCCACGGGTTGGATGTCGGCCGGTGGCCGGGTCCCGAGCCGGACAGCAGCGGCCCGGGGCTCGCCACCTCGCTCACCGCAGCAGCGCCCGGCCGGCTGCGGGGAGCGGTTCCGCTGCCCCCCTCGGTGATACCCGAGCCCGTGGTCCGATGACGCTAGGGTTCGACTCCATGGACAAGGTGGTCATCGACTCCGAGATCGTGTCCGAGGTCAAGATCGGCGGAGACTGGTACAGCATCAAGCACGGGAGCCTTCAGATCGGTGAGCTGTCGTGGACCAGCGCCGGGGAGACACAGGTCGACTCCGGCCAGCTCGGGTTCACCTTCGAGATCTACGGCAGCCAGGCCTTGGTGGTCGCGGGACCCCTCACCGCCATCACGGGTGTGCGCTACAGCAAACCCATCTGATCCACGTCACCCCGCTGCAGGGACGACGCCGAGCTCGACCCGGCGCAGCAGCTGCGCGTTGAGGGCAACGACCACGGTGGAGGTCGACATCAGGATCGCGCCCACCGCGATCGGCAGGATGAACCCCCACGGCGCGAGCACCCCTGCGGCGACCGGGAGCGCGACAACGTTGTAGCCGGCCGCCCACCACAGGTTCTGCACCATCTTGCGGTAGGTCTGCTGGGAGAGGTGGCGGATGGCGACCACCCCCCGGGGGTCGTCGGAGGCGAGGATGATGCCCGCCGACTCGATGGCGACGTCGGTCCCCGCGCCGATGGCGATGCCGACGTCGGCTCGGGCCAGCGCAGGAGCGTCGTTGACCCCGTCGCCGACCATCGCCACACGACGCCCGCGATCCTGGAGCGCCTCGACCTTGGCGTCCTTGTCCTCGGGAAGGACCTCGGCGAACACCTCGTCGATCCCGAGCTCTGCTGCCACGGCATCGGCAACCTGTTGGGCATCGCCGGTGATCATGGCCACCGTGACCCCGGCCTCGTGCAGCTGGGCAACCGCGTCGCGGGAGGCGTCGCGGAGCTGGTCCTCGAGGGCGATGGCCCCGATGACCTCGCCGCCGCGAACGACGTGGAGGATCGCGGCCCCTCGGTCCTGCCACCGTTCGAGGTCCTCCCGCAGGTCGTCGGGCACCTGGAGTTCGCGCTCGCGCAACAGCGCGGGACCCCCCACCGCGACCTCGGTGCCGTCCACCGTCGCCTGCACGCCCCGGCCCGCCATCGACTCGAACCCGCTGGCGGTGGGCAGCTCGCCCGCTTCCTCCTGTGCGTAGGTGTGGATGGCGCGAGCGAGGGGGTGCTCCGAGTCGGATTCGACCGCTCCGGCAAGTCTCAGCATCTCCTCCAGGGAGGTGTCTCCCGCAGCCGCCGCGTCGGCCACGGTGTGCTCACCGATGGTGAGGGTGCCGGTCTTGTCGAAGAGCACAGTGTCGATGCTGCGCATCGCCTCGAGTGCCAGGCGGTCCTTTACCAGGATCCCCGACTCCGCCGACTTGGATGTCGAGATGGCGGTGACCAGGGGGATCGCCAGGCCCAGCGCGTGGGGACAGGCGATGATCAGGACCGTGACCGAACGGTCGAGCGCGGCATCGGGCCGGCCGGTGAGCGCCCACACCACGGCGGTGATCGCCGCGGCGGTGACCGCCACGTAGAACAACCACCCAGCAGTTCGGTCGGCCAAACGCTGGGTGCGCGACTTCGACTGTTGGGCATCCTCGACCATCTGCTGGATGCCGGCCAGGGTGGTGTCCTCGCCGACGGCGTCGACCTCGACCCGCAGGCTCGAGCCGGCCACGACGGTCCCGGCGACGACCCGCTCGCCCTCGCCGCGGGTGACGAGCGTGGACTCACCGGTGATCATCGACTCGTCGAGGTCGGCCGAGCCATCGGCGATCCGGCCATCGGCAGGGACCCGGCCTCCTGGACGAACGAGGATCGTGTCGCCGACCGCCAGCTCGTCCACCGCCACCATCTCGGTGGATCCGTCCTCGCCGACCCGTTCGGCCTCGTCGGGCATCATCTCGGCCAGCGCCGCCAGCGCGCCTCGGGCGCTGCCGACCGCCCGCATCTCGACCCAGTGGCCGAGCAGCATCACCGCGATGAGCAGGGCCAGCTCCCACCACACCTCCGAGTCGAAGAACCCCAGCGAGGTCGCCAGGGACGCGAGGTAGGCGACGCTGATCGCCATCCCGATCAGCAGCATCATCCCTGGCTGGCGTTGGCGGATCTCGTGGACGGCACCGCTGAGGAACGGCCACCCGCCGTAGGCCAAGATGATCGAGCCGAGCACCGGGGCCAACGCATCGTCACCGGAGAACTGCGGGGCGGTGTAGCCGAACCAGTCCTGGATCGTGGGCGCCCACACGACCACCGGAACCGACAGCACCAGGGTCAACCAGAAGCGGTCCCGGAACTGAGCTGCGTGGTCGCCGTGGCCGGCGTGGTCCTCGTGTTCCATGACCTATTCCGGATCGGAGGCGAAGACCATCGCGTCGTCGGCGAAGGCCTTGAGCTCGATGGCGTTACCGGCGGGATCGCGGAGGAACATGGTGTGCTGCTCGCCCGGGCGCCCGGCGAAGCGCACATGGGGCTCGAGCACGAACGCGACGCCCGCGTCGCGCAGCCGTGAGGCCAGCCCTTGCCACACCTCGACATCGATCAGGACCCCGAAGTGGGGTACCGGTACCTCGTCGCCGTCCACCGGGTTGGTCGCCGAGTCGCGCAGCTGATCGGGCACCAGGTGGGTCACCAGCTGATGACCGAAGAAGTCGAAGTCGACCCAGGTGTCAGCAGATCGGCCTTCGGGGCATCCGAACAGCTCGCCGTAGAACCGGCGTGCGGCCTCGAGGTCGTCGACCGGCACCGCGAGATGGAAGCGGGGAGGCGGGCTCACGGGAGCAGCGTATCGAGCACCCACCCGCGTCGGGCGATCAGTGGCCATCGTCAGGAGCGGAGCGTCCGCGCCCCGAGGGCGCGTTGGGCGATGGTGGCGACCACCAACGCCGTCATGAGCCACATCCAGCCGGTGAGCCAGCGGGGTAGGGCGAGCATCAGGGAGTACAGCACGATGGTCTCGGTCCCTTCGATCACGCCGACGGGCATCGAGATGCTGGTGGGTGTTCGGCCCGCCTGCCCCCGCTTCTCCATCAGGGCCGACAGGTACGCCCACGACACCGAGTTCACGTAGAAGGAAGCCAGCAGGGCGGCGCACGCGATCCAGGTCGCTCGGTCGTCGACCGCGAAGGCGAGCCCCAGCGGGACGACGGCGTACACCACCGTGTCGGCGAGCTGGTCGAGGTACCCGCCGAGGTCGCTCGTCGAGCCGCGCTGTCGGGCGACCGCACCGTCGAGACCGTCTGCGACACGGCTCAGCCACCAGAGCAGCAACGCGACGACGAACAGCTCCAATGCCGCGAACGCGCCCGCGGCCACGCCCGTGACGAGCGACGCCGAGGTGAGCGCCGACGGCGACATCCTGGGGGCGAGCACCCGGACGAGCGGTCGGGCCACCCGGTCCTTCACCGGGCGAAGGTGGGCGTCGATCACCAGGGCCGGACCCCGCCCGTCACGGGGCGAGGATCCTGACCTCGACCGCGCCGACGTTGCCTCCCGTCGACCGGTCGACGTCGAAGCGGAACACCTGACCGGTGGTCTCGACCTCGGCGATCTCGAGCTCGGCCGGGGTTGCAGCAGGGAACGGGCCGAGCGGTTCACCTCCGTCCACGGTCACGGTGAACATCTCGGCGATGGCGGACCCATCGGCCATGGACCGGGTCACGAACTCCACCCCGCCGACCTCGGCAGGCGCACCGAGGTCGACCGTGATGGAGGCATCGTCGCCGTCACCCGCCGATGACCACTCGGTCAGGCCGTCACCGTCGATCGCGAGCTCGGCGCCGAAGCTCGCACCGAACTCCGAGCTCACCTCCGACACCGTCGCATCGAGTGCGAGGTTGGTGCCGGTGCGCTCCGGGGCCGGCTCGGTGCCGGATTCGGGAATGGTGAAGGTGCCCGTCTCGGACCGGAACTGGCGACCGTCGGCGGTCGAACCCTGAACCCGGAACACGTAGGTGCGTCCCGGCTCGGCACCGGGGAGCGACACATCGTGTTCGATGATGCCGGTACCGCTCATGGCGAGACTGTTGTTGAAGTTGCCGAAGCTCTCGTCCTCGCCCCAGATGATGGCGCAGATCATCGGTTCGGTGGTCGTGACCCGGAAGATCCCCCGGTCGGGGTCGGCGGGGTCGGCCTCGAAGACGAAGTCGCTGTCCTGGACCTCGCTGAAGGGCAGAAGTTCGGCGTCCGCGGCGCTGTCGGAGTCATCCGATGGCGAGCAGGCAGCGAGGACCACCAGTGCCGCGGCGGTCACGCCCAACGCCATCAGATGCCGCCACGCCGTGACGCGGCGCCTGGTAAGAGTCGAGATCGACACGCTCATCTGTCGAGATGATAGGTCTGGTTCGGGGTGATGAAGGGATCGGTCCCAGGTGGTGCAGCGCTGCCAGCCCGGGGGGCCCGCCGCCGAAGCAGGCGTGAGGCGGCGATGCTGGCGAGGATGAGGACCACCGACACCACGAGTGCGGTGCGGTCGATCCCTCCGACCCCGGTGGTCAGATCGCTCAGTGAGGCGCCGAGCAGCACGAAGGAGACGGTGCCGGGCAGCGAGCCGATGGCGGTGGCGGCGAGAAACGACCACCGGCGGACTCCCAGGTAGCCGGCGGCGTAGTTCACCAGGTCATAGGGAAGGAAAATGAGCCGCATGAGCAGTACCGCCTCGAAGCTGTTGCGTCGCAGGCGGCCGCGCCAGGTCGCCACCAGGCCCGCCCGCTCGACATCGCCGATGAAGCTCCGACCCACGGCGTGGCCGATCAGCGCCGATCCGTTGGCCCCCGCGGCGGCGATGACGACACCCGCGACCGGTCCGTAGAGCAGGCCGGCGGCGACGGTGATCAAGGTGGCGGGCACCAGGACGAAGGGCCGGGCGAGCGAGAGGAGCAGGAACGCCGGCACCGACCACCACGCTCCACGGATCGACTCCACCAGTTCCTGTGCCGCAGCGGTGGTTCCCAGCCCCGAGCTCCATCGGTAGGCGAACCACGCGATGACGATGGTGAGCCACGCCGCGACCAGCCCTGCAAGTCGTCGCCGCCTCATGAGAAGGAGAACCCTCCGCTGCTCCCCTGAATTCCCGCCTGGCCGGGCCCGGAATGACGCGGTGTGCAACGGGGTTCCACCTGGCATGCCCATGACCTATGACCTGCTGGTGATCGGCGGCGGTGCCGGCGGTCTCGTCGCCGCGCGCGAGGCCAGGCGGCGCGGCGCCTCGTGCCTGATCGTGCAGGACGGACCCGTCGGCGGCGACTGCACCTTCACCGGGTGCGTGCCCTCCAAGGCGCTGATCGCTGCCGCCAACCGGGGCGAGTCGTTCGACGACGCCATGTCGGCGGTGCGTCGAGCGATCGAACGGATCGCCGCCACCGAGGACGCGGCTGCGCTGTCCCAGGCGGGGATCGATGTGATCGACGGACGAGCCCTGGTCGTCGCTCCCGACGCCGTGGAGGTCGATGGCGCGCGGATGCAGGGCCGCAACCTGGTGGTGGCGACCGGATCACGACCAGCGATGCCGCCGATCCCCGGTCTCGCCGAGCTGGAACCGCTCACCACCGAGACGCTGTTCGACACGTTGGCGCTTCCCGAGTCGTTGGTGATCCTCGGGGGTGGTCCCATCGGGTGCGAGATGGCGCAGGCCTTCGCCCGCCTCGGCACCCGGGTCACCCTGATCGAGGCGTTGGATCGCCTTCTGGGCCACGAGGAACCCGACGCCTCCGAGGTGGTCGCCGAGGCCCTGCGAGACGACGGCGTCACGGTGATCACCGATGCCACCGTCGACCGGGCGGGACGACTGGATGACGGGACCGTGTGGGTGCACCTTGCCGACGGTGCCCAGGTCGACGCCGCCGAGCTGCTGGTGGCCACCGGCCGGGTGCCGTCGGGAGGCGGCATCGGCCTGGAGGAGATCGGGGTCGAGGTCGACGTGCGAGGCGCGGTCGTCGTCGACGCCACGATGGCGACCTCGGTTCGTGGTGTCTGGGCGGTCGGAGACGTCACCGGCGGGATGCAGTTCACTCACGTGGCCGGCCGCCAGGGGTGGGTGGCGGCGTCGAACGCGCTGGCGAAGCTGGCCCGACTCCATCGCTTCCGGTTCGATCCGACGGCGATCCCCTGGGTGACCTTCACCAGCCCCGAGGTCGGTCGGGTCGGGTTCACCGAGGCCGAGGCCGCCGAACACCATCCCCGTGCCAGGGTGGTCCATCTCGATCTCGCCCATGTCGACCGGGCAGTCACATCAGGGGACGAGCGGGGGTTCGTGAAGCTCATCGCCGCCCCCAAGCGCGGCGCTCGACACCTCGGCGGAGGACAGATCATCGGTGCGACCGTGGTGGCACCGACCGGCGGTGACCTCGTCCACGAGGCGGCGCTGGCCATGCAGACCAAGATGTTTGCCGGTCGGCTGGCACAGACCACCCATGCCTACCCCTCGTGGGCGATGGCCATCCAGCAGGCCGCCCTGGCCTTCTTCGGAAGCTCGGCGGGAGTCGAAGCACGCCCGGTCCGCAGGCAGGGCTGACCAGCTCAGGGGGACGGCGACTCCTCGCCACGGGCGAGTCGTTCGCCGAAGTGGCGGAGGCGATCGACCGCGTCCTGGGGCACCTCGGCGCAATGGGTCGCGAGGCTGGTCTTGATCCGCTCGTAGGTCTCTGCTTCGAGCCCGCACCGGCGGCACTCCTCGAGGTGGTCGGCGATGAGCTCGGCCCGGTCAGGGTCGATGTGGCCGTCGAGGTAGCGCTGGAGCAGCTTGCCGACCTGGTGGCAGTCCATCTGCACGCCCCGTCGCCTGAACAGGTTCGTGATCCACTGCTTCATGAGGTGCTCCTGGGGGCCAGTCCAGACTGGTCGAGCTGGTCGCGGATGCGGCGCCGGGCCCGGTGGAGACGGCTCATCACCGTGCCCACCGGGATGTCGAGGGCGTCGGCTGCCTCGGCGTAGGTCAGCCCATCGATGTCGACCAGCTCGACGATCCGCCGAAACGGTGGATCGAGCGCATCGAGGGCGTCGGTGATCGCGGCATCGAAGGAACGGTCGACGAAGTCGTCGACCCGCTCGTCGCTCGCCGCCTCGATCATCCGGTCGTTCGTCTCGTCGGGATCACGCAGCAGCTCGGGTCGGCGCTTGCGATTGCGGTTGATGTGGGTGTTGCGCAGGATCGTCAACAGCCACGCCCGTGGATAACGGCCGTCGAAGCGGTCGATGGCCCGATAGGCGCGCACCAGGGTGTCCTGCACCAGGTCTTCGGCCTCGGCGTGGTCTCGGGTGAGCGACATGGCGACGCGCAGCATCACCTCGATCTCGGGCAGCACATAGCGTTCGAACGCCGCCTGCTCGGCCTTCTGATCCGGCACGCACCGGGAACCCTAGCGCAACCGCCCCTATTCCGGGGAAGAGTCGGGCCGGCTACCGGGTTCCGTGTGGCGTGCGCATCGTCGACGTGCTCGCCCATCTCCGCTACCGGCGCTTCCTCGACGCGCACGTCGACCACGAGCTGAGCGACGTGTTCGCAACGCGGGTGGCGACCCATGTGGCCAGCTGCCCCCGATGCGCCCGCGAGGCGGATCTCGCCATGGTCGTCAAGAGTCACCTCGCGCTGCACCGGTTCCTTCCGCCACGGCCGGATCGTGACAGAGGGTGCAGCACCTGAGCCACGGGGCGTGGGTCAGGGCGTGGCGGCGGGCTGCTCGGTCAGCGCGGAGTCAGGTTGGAAGGCCGCCCACGCGAACCAGAACGTGTCGAGGTGCTCGACCGGTGTCAGGCGTTCGCCGGTGAGGGGGCCGTCGACGGCATGGCCGAGGATGTTCCACTCCGAGCCGGTCTGATCGTCGGTGAAGCCGCCGTCGTCCCCGGTGAAGGTGAGATCCTGTCCGTCGGCTGCGGGGATGAACACCCCGGTCGACCCGACGTCGTCGCCGTCGGCGATCGAAGCCGAGTCGAGCGCCGACGCGGTGCCCGGCTCCCAGAACACGACCAGTCGCTGTCCGCCCAGCTCGTGGGCGACGACCCGCTCGTCGCGCAGCTGGGTGAGCGGAACCGCCAGGGCCTCGTCGTCGAGCTGGATGCCGACGATCCTCGTCATCGCGGTGAAGCGACCGTCGACCTCGCCCTCGAACAGGAACGGCTGACTGGTCACATCGTCGTAGCCGGGATAGGGGTTGCGCCCGTAGTCCCTCGAGAACCCGGTCTCGCGGCTGAGCACCAGGGCATCAGGGTGGGTGTCTCGCCAGCGACCCCAGGGAACGGTGGCGACCGGGAAGGTGTCGAGGGTGGTGCCGGTGAGCTCGCCGACGATTCCCTGGCCGGTGAAGTGGCTCCACAACGTCTCGGTCTGGCGGTCGTACATGACCAGCGCCGAGTTCCACAGCATCCCCGAGGTGCCGAAGTCGACCACCAGGTCGTCGAGGCGCCGGTCATAGGCCACCGCCGAGTTGCACAGCGGGCAGTAGGTGACCGACACGGGCACGCCGGCGATGGTGTCGTTCACGATCTCGTGCCACATCAGGATCTGCACCGGATAGGCCCGCGCCTCGCCGTCGATCTCGACCGCGAGCACCGGTTCGTTGTCGGCCAGGAAATCCACGTCGTCGACCGAGGAGAACCGGGGCTCGTCGATCGGTGGGATGCCATCGGGTGGAGGTCCGCCGCTGATGATCTCGTCCATCGGTACGAGCGGGCTCGGCCCCTCGACCTCGGCCTGTCCCCTGGCCATGTCGAGTCCCGAGATGGTCACCGTCGACGGCGACGAAGCGATCTGGTCGACCGTGATCGACGTGGAGTCCTCGGCCGGTTCGGTCCCGTCCTCGGTCCCGTCTTCGGGCGGGCTCTCGGCCGGTTCGTCGCTCTCCCCGGCCGAGCACGCGGCCAGCAGGAGCACCAGCACCGCGAGCAAGCCGGTGCGGCGGCGGAAACGGGATGTGAGGAGATCCATACGAGTGGAAACCCGGCGAGGCAGCGAGGACTTCCCGGATCGGGAATCGAGCGACCCGACCGCCGGGTTCCTGGCTACGGTGCCCTGAATCCCACTCTCACGTTCGAGGAGACCCCATGGAGCTCGACGATCGGCAACGACAGCTGTGCAGCGAGAGTCGCTGGGACTTCTCCGACCTTCGGGCGCTGTTCCTCAACTGCACCCTGAAGCCCTCACCCGAGCAGTCCCACACCCAGGGACTCGCCGACATCGCCATCGCCGTGATGGAGGCCAACGGGGTGGCCTGCGAGGTCGTTCGAGCGGTGGATCTCGATCTCCCACCGGGCGTGCAACCCGACATGACCGAGCACGGGTTCGCCACCGACGATTGGCCCGGTCTCTACGAACGGGTGATGGCAGCCGACATCGTCGTGGTCATGACGCCGATCTGGCTGGGTGACAAGTCCTCGGTCTGCAGCCGCGTGATCGAACGCCTCTACGGCAACTCGGCGGTGCTCAACGACGCCGGCCAATACGCCTACTACGGGCGGGTCGGCGGGTGTCTGGTGACCGGCAACGAGGACGGCGCCAAGCACTGCGCCATGAACATCCTCTACTCCCTGCAGCACCTGGGGTTCACGATCCCGCCACAGGCCGACGCGGCGTGGCTCGGCGAGGCCGGCCCCGGACCGTCGTACCTCGACCCGGGTTCGGGTGGGCCGGACAACGACTTCACCAACCGCAACACCACCTTCATGACCTGGAACCTCCTGCACATGGCGCGCCTGCTGGCCGACCAGGGAGGTATCCCCGCCCACGGCAACCAGCGCGCCGGGTGGGACGCCGGATGCCGCTACGACTACGCCAACCCCGAGTACCGATAGGCGGGTGTGCCCGACGGTGGTGTCAGCCGCTGATCTCCAGCACATAGGTGGAGGACTGACCCTCGGAGTCGGGGAAGACCTCGATGTACCAGGGAGCGGCCACGGGATCATCCACGACAACCGTCCGGGTCTCCTCGACACCGAACTGGTCCATCGTGTCGGCATTGGCTGTCTCGCCGGCAGGCCGAGCGGAGAGCGCGATCTGGCCTTCGAGGCCGCTCAGCGTGACGGTGAACGCATCGAGCCGGGTGGATCCTCGGCGCCATCGTCGGGATCAGGTGTCCCCTCGGTGTCGAGCACCGTGGTCTCCGCAGCGGTGAAGTCCGATCCGTCGTCGTTGCCGCACGCCCCGGCGAACAACAGCACCGCCGACACCACCAGCAAGAACCGCCCCGACCTTCGATGCCCCATGCCGTTCGCTCCCCGGCTCGTGCGCTCCCACACCCGGCCAGCCCGGCGCACAGACCACCACACCGTGCTCGGGTGAAGCCGACTCCAGGTCTGCGCGGAGTGCTGCGGGTTTGCGCCGAGAACAGGTCAACGATGCAGGAACCGTGCCCGGCTCACCCGCCGACGAGCCGCAGGTGCGCAGGGCTCGAGGGCACGACCCCGACCAGGTCCCGAATCGCCACCTCGGTGCCCTCGTCGGCCGGCACCCACACGATCGCGCGCTGGTCGTTGGCGCTTGCGGGCGACACCGTGGGCACACCACCGCCGCTCGAACTCCGCGAAGCCTCGGAGCCCGACCAGCAGTTCGCTCATCCGGCCGTCCTGGCCCCACCGCACTGCGGGATCACGGATCCCCGACGATCGAGCAACTGCGCGCCGCGCTCCCCCAACGGCGTTGACTCGACACAAGCCAGGTGCCCCGGGAAGATCCGGGGCTGCGCCTTCGAGCTCGCACAGGCTTGTCCGATGGCCGGGCCCATCAGCCGTCGCGAGGGACGGCAACGGTGACCGTCCCACCGCCGTATCCACTGAGTTGATCGCGGCCCTCGACGGTGATCTCCTCGACGCCGTCGGGAATCTCCACCGTGGTGCTGCGGGTGAAGGGCTGCTCGGCCGCGTGATCATGCAGGAGCTCGCGACGGCCGAGCTCGTTGCCGTGTTCATCGAGCACGCGCCAGGCGTCGGCGTAGCGCTCGGGTGAGTCATAGGGCGACGACAGTGTGGCCGCCACCTCATAGCGTCGGTCGGCCAACGGGGTGACCTCCACCTCGATGACGTCGGGGAAACGCTGGGGACTCTCATCGGCGGCGCCACGGTCGGAACCACCTCCCGTGGTGTCGACGTCGGTCTCGGGAACCTCCGGGTCCGACTCGCCGGTCCCGCAAGCGCCGGTCACGACCACCATCATGGCCGTAACCGCCAACGCTGCCATCCTCGTCCGCCAGCCACTGGGCGCACCGGTCACGGACATGTTGGCCCACGGTACCGGGCACACCGGGCCACGAGTCGGGTCGCGTCGAGCAGCCTCGCCCCGGCCTCCTCGACCCCTGGTCAGGCGCGATGTGCAGTGCTGCGACCAGGGGCATCTCGCGTGGTACCCCCAACGGGATTCGAACCCGTGCCGCCACCTCGAGAGGGAGCGGCAACCGAGGCCTTCAGAATAATGAGGTGCTCGTTCACACCAGCACCGCCGCGGCGGTGACGACGACGACAGCGATCCCGAAGAACATCTGCTGCAGGCCGATGACCTGGGCGGGCCGGGGCGCGGCACGGATCGCCGCCGCGTTGAACGCAGCAACCGAGGCGATCGCGACCGCTGCCGCGGGGGGCACGGCACCGATGAGCCATGCGACGGCGACTGCGGCGACTGCGAGAGCTTGCGCCATGTCGCTGTGCCAGAGGTGGTGCGGCCTGCCGTGTGCCCGGAACACCTGGGTCCGTGCGTAGGGGATCGCAGCTGCGCCTCGTGCCGCGACGACGACCCACAGTCCTAGAGCTAGTGAGGCCTCCGCTCCGTCCGCGAGCGCGATCGCTGCGGCAACCGAGCTGATGCCGACGGTCCCGGCCAGCTCGGGCAACAGCCGTCGGCCACGGCTACGCATGTCGAACCACAGTTCGATCGCCACAAGAGGCGCTGCGGCGAGCAACGGCCACCACATGCGTGCGTCGCCTCCCACCGCCGCGGCCATCGCCAGCGCGACGAGCGCGACGAGCTCCACCGCCGCGACCCGTGCGGCGAGAGTGGTCCGCGGCAGCCAGCGGCCGCGCCACCGATCGACGAGCACGAGCTTCAGGGGTGCCCGTGCGAGGAAGGCCAACATGGCCGCGGCACCGAGCGCCAGACCGGGCCAGGACCATGCGACCAGCAGACCGAGCAGGATCGGTTCGAGCGTCAGACTCCAGCCGCCGTGCTCGATCGGCATGGCCACGGCTCGCAGCGCGGAGCGGTCTCCGGGAGAGACCGGTTCGCCCGACGCACCCGCAGCGCGACGAACGGTCGACTCAGCCATGTCGAGCCTGCGATTCGCTGGCCATGGCCCTCGGCATCTCAGCCAGCTACGCCCTGGGCACTGAGCCAGGCTCTCGCCAGATCCTCGAGGGTCTGCGGACGGTTTTCGTCGAAGTCGAGGTCGCACTCGCCGAGCGTTCGCTCTCCGTACTCCTCGGCTACGGCTTTCCACAGGTGGAGCAGGGCAAGCTCGTCATCCACGCCTGCCTCGACGAGGTTGGTGGCCGATGCCGATGCCGGGTCGGCGTCGAGGAGCGACGCGAGGAGGTCCACGACGTCGTCCAGGGTCGGCGGCTCTGCGAGCTGGTGGGTCTCGGCTGGCATCAGCACTCACCTCCTGATGTGATCGTTGTTTCGTTCACTGGTCGGTTCAGTTCACGACGGTTCGGACGTCGTGATCGACCCCGCGGAGACGCCGTGAGATCAGTCCGGCGGTGGCCGCCGCGTGTGCCTTGGCTTGCTCGGAACGTGGCCCACTCCACCGGGCATCGATTGAGGTGACCCACAGCTCATACCACCGATCGAAGTGCTCGTCCCGGAGCGGGTCCCGCTGGTGCACCTCCCGATGGGCCCCGAGCAACGCGCCGTGGTAGGCCTGCTCGCCGAGCAGGATCGTGCACCAGTAGTCGACCAGGCGCGGGATGTGTGCGGCCCAATCGGTCTCTGCGGTCTCCGCGAAGACTGGAGCGAGGAGATCGTCGAAGACCACCTCACGATAGAACGCGACGACGAGATCGTGGATCGCCGAGCGTGTGTCGAGGTCACCGACCGGTTGGGAAATCAGTCCTGGCCCCCGGTCTTGCACCAGGGATCGAGGTGCTGCTCTGCTGCTCATGTCGATTCGCCTCGTTCGAGTGCGACGGGATGTCCGAGCAGTTGCTGGCTGTGGACGCGCGCGACGTTGTCCGCGAGCTCTAGTGCGCGTTGCACGTTGGGACCCGCCCAGCCAGCCTTGAGGGTCTCATGGAACAGGCTCAGCCACCGCTCGAAGTGCGCGGGGCTGAAAGCTCGTTTCGCGTGAACGAGCTGGTGGGCACGAAAGGGGTTGCCCTGGTATCCGGGTTCGCCGAGCAACGCCCGACACCAGAACGCGACCAACTTCGGTAGGTGCTCGGTCCAGTCGACCTCAGCCACCTCGTTGAACACCGGGCCGAGCAGGTCGTCCTGGGCGACGTCGGCGTAGAACCGACGGACCATCTCGGCGATCTCGGCTGCCGAGTCGAGGTCGGCCACCGCAACCGATTCGACTGCCGGGTGGGCTGCTTGGTGTTCCACCACAGATCCTTCCATCGAGCGGCCTAGTACACGCTGGCAATCGAGACACCGACCAACAGCACCGACACCGCCACCATCAGCAGGATCGCCCGTCCCCTCGGATGGCCCGGACCACTCTTGGGTGGCGATGGCTTGTTCGGTCGAGGTCGTCGAGACCTCGGTTCGTCGGTCATGGTTCTCCGGCACTCCCTCGCCTCGAGGCGCCTGCGACGCGGTCGCACGGCTCAGCCTGCTACTTGCAGGAAGTATTATTACAGCTTAGACTAGAAAAATACAAGGAGGGTGAGCATGTCCGCAACAGCACCAGACCCTGAGGTCCTTCGGCCTGCGGCAATCGGCGCCGCCATCGGCTTCGTCGTCATCACGCTCGCCGTGACCATCGGCGGCTCGGCAGGAGGCATCGAACCAGGAGCTGCCCTCGGGCTCGGACTCTTCACTGGCATGTGGGCCGGTGCGGGCTTCGGGTTCATGATGGGAGCCACGCTGCCGCTCGCGCGGCACATGGACGCAGCCGAACGCAACAAGGCGAGGCCCACACCGGCCAGCACCGATAGTGGACATGAGACCAAAGCCGCGTGATCCGGCGGTCCGAGACCTGCTCGAGATCGCCTTTGACAGCCCCGGCGACCACGACCGCGCCGTCGCCGCGCTGGTGTCGTCCACACCCGACCGTGAGACCCTCGAGTCAGCTCATCTCGAGCTGCTCGAACAGATGCACAGGGGCCCCTCCGACGACTTCGAGGCGACCGCGACGCTGAGGCGGATCCTTGCCGCGCTCGCATCGATGCCTCACCACTACGATCGGCGAACGGTCGGGCCCGGTCCAGGTTGACCTTCGAGGTCGGTCCGACCCAGGACCTCGAACACCAACGGTGGCGCACAGCATCGCCGTTCGTCGCGATCGGCGTCGTGTCGATCGTGGCGGGAGGACTCGTCGCCGCGCTCACCCGTCCCCTGGAGCTCGACGCCGGACCGTGGATCACTGCGTACCTCGTGCTCGTCAACGGTGTCGCCCAGATCGGACTCGGTGCCGGTCAGGCCGCACTTGTCCACGGGGCTCCGCGTCCCCGCGTGGTGATCGTCGAGGTCGTGGCATGGAACACGTCGACGACCACCATCATCGCCGGCACGCTCATCGGGTTGCCGCTGCTCACCACCGCCGGTGCCCTGAGTCTGCTAGTCGCAGTCGGGTGCTTGATCCGACACGTCCCAGTTGCGCCAGCCAGGCGACGCATACTCGCCGTGGGGCACTGGACACTCGCTGTGCTCATAGCTCTGAGCACCCCCGTCGGGGTGCTGCTCGCCTGGCTCCGCCACGGCTGACGGTCGTGCTGATCTGCCCCAGCTGCCCCACCAGGCGGCTCCACCAGCACGGTGCTCAACGACGAGTTGCGGACACCATCCGGCGTAGGACGTGTTCGAGGATGCCGCCGTGGCGGTAGAACTCGGCCTCCTGCGGGGTGTCGATCCGCACCCGGGCCCGGAACTCCAGCGACCCGGCTCGAACCGTGACCTCAGACGGAGGATGATGCTGACCGTCGAGCCCGAGCACGGAGATCTCCTCGTGTCGGTAAGACCCAGGGAATCGAGCGACTCGCCATCGGGGAACTCGAGTGGGAGGACGCCCATGCCGATCAGATTGGACCGATGGATGCGTTCGAAGCTCTCGGCGAGGACAGCCCTGACCCCCAGGAGTTGAAGGCTGGCGGCTCCACACCCTGCTCGATCAACCACTGTCCTGCCGGGCTCTCGGCCCGGATCGCTCCGGCAGGTGAGATGTGGTCGGTCGTGACGCTGTCACCGAGCGCCGCCAGAACCCGCGCGCCGGTGATGTCGCGAAGGGGCTCCGGTTCGGCGGTCAGGTGTTCGAAGTAGGGAGGCTCGCGGACATAGGTGGACTGATCGTCCCACTCATAGCGATCCCCACCGAGGCTCCGGGGGCTCACTACAGACACGGCCCGGAACTCACGGGGAGCGGAGGCCCCGCCGTCGTTCGGCGAGGTCCTCGCGCCAGGCATGCAGGTGGGCGACTGCGAGGTGGATCGTTGCCCTCACCAGGGTTGGTTGCGTGTCGTTCTCGCCAGCGTGGTGACCCATGGTTGGCTCGACAGCCCCCGCTCGACGGCCTTCTTGGCGAGGAGGCCGGCGGCGAGCATGACCGACGGGTTGGAGGTGTTGGTGCAACTGGTGATGGCAGCGATGACGACGTGGCCGTGATCGAGGGTCACGTCGTGCCCGTCCTGCAGCCGCACCGGCACCGCTGCCCGCGGCCGCGCACCGTCCAATCCTTCGGCGTCCTGCTCGAGCTCGGGCTCGTCGATCTCTGAGACCCACTGTCGCGGTGTGGGAGGGTCGCTGGCCGGAAACGACTGGATCGACAGCTCGTCGGGAGATCCCCGGCGACGGATCGGGCAATGACGACTGCAGGTCGATGGCGAACCGTGCCTTGGCCTCATCGAGGCGCACCCGATCCTGGGGGCGGGCCGGACCGGCGATGCTCGGCACCACCGTTCCCAGGTCGAGCTCGAGGGTCTCGGAGAAGCGCGGGGTGGCGTGCGGGTCGAACCACAACCCCTGCTCCTTCGCATATCGCTCCACCAGATCGACCTGTGCCGGTTCACGTCCGGTGAAGCGCAGGTACCGCAGCGCCTCGTCATCGATCGGGAAGATCGTCACCATGAGGATCCGCGCCGGCATGAACGAGATCTCCTGCTCCACGTCTCCGCCGCCCGACCAGTCGGCCAGCGCTCGAGCGTCCGCGGCTGTCACCGACGTGCCGTCCTCGTGACGCAAGAGGTTCTCGAGGAACACCTTCGGGCTGAACGGCAGGCCGTCGACATCACCGCCCACGGCATCGAGCCTGAACATCTCGAGCGAGCCACCCTCGGTGGGAAGCGTTGCCCGGGCACCGAAGCTGTTCTCAGTCATCCACCCATGCCGCCCCACCGCACCCAGGTATGCACCTGGCACACCAAGCACCGCCGGGGAGACCCTCGCGGAAGCTCACTCGGCGTCGTAGACGACGCGTCGATCGCCCAGTCGTGCACCCGATGTGATCGGGTGCTCGGTGATCCGGCCGTCGTGGAGCAGGTGCCTGACGTCGGCACCTTTCACCAGGACCAAGTGGTCGGCGAGCAGTCGGCGGTGGCAGCGCCACCACACCGACTCGGCGCACATCACCGCGGCGCGCGACACCTCGGCCACCTCGAGCAACGCGTCGACCGCAGCGCCGAACTCGCCCGATGCCATGTGGTCGGCGTAGGCACGAAACTGACGGTTCCGCAAGGCACTGTTGGGTGAGTCCTCGCGCACGGATCGGCGACCACCCAGTTCCACCATCCATCGGTAGCCGACTCCCCGATCGGCCAGCCAAGGCTCCATCGCCTCGCGCCCGAAGTGCGGGTGTCGGCGACTACCGGGGTAGCGCCGCACGTCGACGACGAGGTCGATGCCGACAGGCTGCAGGATCTCCAGGAACCCTGCGGCCGACACCGTACCGTGCCCGACCGTCCAGATCGGGGGCCTTCGATCCAGTGTCACCCGACGATTATTTCTAGGAACGACTAGAGTTGCAACGGCGGGACCACTGCCCACGACCGATGGCTCGGTCAGAGCCGCCAGGATGGAGCACCTCGTGACCGCCACCACGCTCCAGGAGCAAGCAAAGGCGCTCGGCGACCCGACGCGCCACGCCATCTTTCGTCATATCGCACGGTCTGGACGCCCTGTTGGCATCGCCGAGCTCGACGACGAGTTCCCGTTCACGCACAACGCCATCCGACAGCACTTGGCAAAGCTGGTCTCGGCCGGTCTCGTTCTCGAGGCCAAGGCTCCACCCGCCGGACGGGGCCGACCTCGCCTGATCTATGAAGTCGATCCGGCCGTCGAGGGCCAATGGGGGACGACGGGGCCGTATGAGCGCTTGAGTCAACTGCTGGCCGAGGTCATCGACACAGGGCTCGGGCCCGAAGAGGTGGGTCGACGCGCCGCCGATCTGTTCCGTGTGCCCTCGCCGTCGGGTGACATCGTCGCCGATGTGACCGCCGCAATGGCTCGCCACGGCTTCGACCCCGAGGTCAGGCCGCTACGTGATGGTGCCGAGATCGTCCTGCAGAACTGCCCGTTCGCTGCCACCGCCCTGTCCCATCGCGACACCATCTGTACGCTTCACCTCGGCATCGCCGAAGGGTTGGCCGCGGCCGAGTCCGCCGTGGTCAGCGAGCTCGTGGCCTACGATCCTCGCAAGGCCGGCTGCAAGCTCCGCATCCGCCTCGTCGCAGAGGATTCAGAGAACCCAGAGGACTCCGGGACCCTGACCGTGCGTGGGAAGGCTGGCACCCGATGACACCGTCAGTCGGGGGCGGTGAGGATCCGCTGGACCACCCAGAGGAGACCGATGAACCAGGTTGAGCTTCCTGTCGGCCTCGTCGAGGCGAGACGTACGCCGATGTTCGACTTCGAGTCGATGCCCGAACCCATCGCGACCTCGCACCGCACCACGGTCTGGGCATCGCTGCACGTCGAGGCAGGCGATGTCGACTACAACGACCTCGAAGGCGACGAACGACGCCACGAGCGGCTCGAGGAGGGCGACAGCATCGTCATCCCCCCATGGGTGCTCCACCGGGTCGATCCATCCACCGATGCCCACTTCTTCGTGCAGTTCTACCGGGAGCCCCAGGAGGGTCTGGTACCGGAGATTCATCCCACACCCCCACCATCCCCGCGCGCGGCAGGTCCGTGGCAGCATCGTGGCCGCGACCTCGACTCCCCCGGGGAGATCCTCGAGATGGTCACCCGGCAGTACGCGGTGGTCGTCCAGGACGATGTGCTCGAGCCGTACTTCACACCCGAGCAGGGCTTCATCGACTGGCAAGCCCACATCGGCAGGGTGTCCGACTACTGGAACCACGTGCTCCTGTTCGCACCCGACTACCGAATCGACCCCATCGAGGGGCATCGCGAGGTGCACGAGCGGCGCCCGTTCACCGAAGCAGCACTCGATCGCTGGCTCGAGATCTTCCACGAGACCATCGACACCGGATGGACCGGGCCCGTCGCGGAGATGGCCAAGAAGCGTGGCACCGGAACCGCGTGGGCCATGGCCCAGCGCCTGCTGGGGCACGGCGCCTGGCGTCCACCTGGGCATCGTCGGATCTGATGGGCCCGGTCACTCCCACCCTTCTACAGCGGATCGAGGAGGCCGAATGCGAACCCTTGTACAAGTAGGCGGTGCCAACTGCACCTTCTGCATGCAGGACGTGCGCGCGGAGCTGCTCAGCCGCCCGCGGGTGCAGCAGGTCAACCTGTGGACCCCAGAGTCCTGTCTCGAGGTGGTGCACGAGCACGACGACGTGACCGCGATCACCGACTTTCTGCGCCGCTCGCTGCACGGGTGGGAGGTCGCCGACAACGGTGAGGTCGTGATGGTGGAGACCACACCCGAATCGGTCGACCGGTGCCAGCGCCACGGCTCGCAGGTGGCCACAGGCGATTCCTGCTCAGCCTCGCCAGTAGTCGTTGGCCGCCGCGACCGTCGCGAACTCGACCGCCACGACGTGCGCGGCTGCGGTGAGCGAGTCGGGATCGCTCGCGTATAGCGCCCTTACACCCTGGCGGGCATCAGGATCGGGCTGAATCGCGCCGATGGTCTTGCGCGCGAGCATGATCGCCAATTCGCGCCCTTCTTCGGGCGTTGCGGTGATCAGGGTGTTCTCTGGAACAAGTGGCATGCCGACCTCCCGGTCAGGACGTGCGCACCATGCTGTCGGACAGATCGGATGCGCTGACTAGTGGGACCTTCGACCCTACGGACATGGGGAGCCTGGGTCTAGAATTTCAAGTAGATACTAGAACAAATTGGGACGTCAGACGCGCCACCGGGCAAAGGAGCACCCCATGTCCACCGTCAATGCCTCTCACGACCCGCTCGATCGCACCTTGGGTGAGCTCGTCGCCGAACGACCGGCACGTGCCCGCATCCTCGAACGGTGGGGCATCGACTACTGCTGCCATGGCCAGCGCACGCTCGCCGACGCCGCCGCCTCCGCGGGACTCGATCCTGACGAGGTCGCGACCGAGGTCGATGAGGTCGTCGATGACACCGATGGCCACATCGACCGGCTGGAGCCGATCGCGTTGGTCGACCACATCCTGACCACACACCACGACTACCTCCATGAGGAGCTGCCGCTGCTCGTCGCGCTGGCCGCGAAGGTGCGTGACGTGCACGGTGCACGCCATCCCGAGCTCGCACGGATCGCCGAACTGGTCAACGAGATCCAGGCCGATCTGACGCCACATCTCGCCAAGGAGGAGCAGCTGCTCTTCCCGGCGATTCGCGAGTGGGCCGATGGGCAACGCACGTTCCCGTTCGGCACACTGTCCAACCCGGTGCGGATGATGATGTTCGAGCACGACCAGGCCGGTGAGCTGCTGGCCGAGCTTCGATCGGTCACCGGCGACTACACCCCTCCACCAGATGGCTGCACCAGCTACGAGGTGCTGTTCGCCCGGCTCGCGCATCTCGAGCTCGACACCCACCGGCACATCCACCTGGAGAACAACGTGCTGTTCCCCGCTGTCACCGCTGGCGAGCAGTGACCCTCCACCTTCCCGGCTCCAGCAGACGATCAACCGCCGAGATCGACGGCCATGTGTGATCACTGCAGCTGCCGCGAGAACGCTCCGATCGCCGAGTTGTCCGAGGAACACGAACAGATCCTGGAGGTCGCCTGGGCGCTAAGCGAGCACCATCGCACCACCGGAGTTGCCGACGGGCCGCTTCGGGATCGGCGACCGCGCACGCCTGGAAGAGGAGCACGCCGCGCTCGGCGCCGCGCTCCAGCACGGCACCTTCGACCGCCGAACCTTCTACGAGCTGGCCGCCCACATCGAGGAGGAGGAGATGGAGCTCTTCCCGATGACGATGTTCGGCTTCGACGACGACGAGTGGACCGTCCTGGCAGCAACACCCCGGTTCCTCGCCGAGGCACCCACCCCTCCCTGACCTCTGGATCACGTACGAGGCGGGGTGGTGGTCCTCGATGCGGTGTCGGGCCGGCTTCGAAGCCGATCGCCGGACGCTCCGTTCGCGGAGTCCAGAAGTTCCCGGACCATGTCTTGAGCATCGGCAACCGCCGCTGTCAGCGAGTCGAGTCCGGGCTCGGCGTCGCCGCTCTCGAGGCGCCACTTCGCCACCGCGAGGTGCTGCATCATGCTGTCGTGCACCTCGGCGGTATGGCGCCCCAGCATCTCCAGGCGCCGGGCGCGACGCTCGATCCGCTCTGCATCGCGGATCCGGTCAGCTGCATCGCCAACCAGCGCTCCGAGCAGGACGAGCGGAACGATCCGGCTCGTCCAGCCGAGCACCGTGAGATGGTGGCCCATAGCAAGGACCCACCAACACAGCAGCACCGTGGCGATCGCACCGGCACCGAACCCTGCACGCCGCCCCGAGGTGAGCGCCACAAGAGCGACGGGGAGGGCATACAACGCAGCAATCGGGTCCTCGAGGCCGCCGACGGTGAAGCGCAGCACGCAGATCGCCACCGTCAGCATGACTGCCACTCCGAGCGCCGGAATGGGGTGAGCCCAGAACCACGGGCCACGTCTGGCAGCTTGCTCACGGTGCATACCGACATGCTGTGGCCTGGAGACCTGGGTGGCGAGAGGAAAAGGTCCTCATCTGGCGCGACCAGTGTCCGGTCGCTCACAGCGATCTGCTCGGATGGTCCGTGCTGCACCACGCGGACGTGATCGACGTCCTCCACGACCATCAGACATAGCGAAACCAGGTGTCTCAGCACCTGTCCGTGCCGAACGGCATGGATCCCCCCGATCACACGCCGTACCGGCGCCTGATCGAGCCGTACTTCGGTTCCGAGTCGATGGAGCGCTTCGCTCCAGCCTGCGCGCCAGGGTCGCGAGCGACCTGATCGCGTCGGTCCCGCGCGGCGTGCCGATCGAGGTGATGGACTCGTTCGGCCATGAGTTCGTTGTCCGTGTGCAGTGCGCGTTCATGGGCTGGCCGGACGATCTCCACGAACCGCTGCGCACTTGGGTGCACGGGCAGCACAGGGCAACCCTCGCCGGCGACCGCGCCGCGCTCACTGCGAGTGCCGATCGGTTCGACGAGGTGGTGCGTGAGCTGATCGACGTTCGGCGAGAGGCTGGGGCCGACGCCCCCGACGACCTCACCACCCGTCTCATGGAGGAGCGGATCGATGGTCGGCCTCTCAGCGACGCCGAGATCGTCAGCATCGTGCGCAACTGGACCGTCGGCGAGTTCGGCACGATCGCCTCGAGCGTCGGGATCATCGCCGTGTACCTCGCCCACCATCCCGAGGTCGAGGCCCTGTTGCGGTCCGTGACAGAGCTGGCTCCCGTCCGGGCCACCTATCCGGCGGGCGGCTATCGGTCGGCGTGGGTGGTGCTCGGCGACCCGACATGACGACCGACCCTCGGATGCGGACGTGTAGGAACCGGGTTCAGAACAAGCCAAGCTCGAGCCGTGCCGCCTCGGAGATCCGGTTCCGCGACCACGGCGGGTCCCAGACGATGCGGACGTCCACCTCGTCGACCCCGGCGACCCGTCGAACGGCGGCGGCGGCGTCCTGCTGGATGACGTCACCCATCCCGCAGCCCGGTGCGGTCATGGTCATGTCGATCTCGATGCGTCGGCTTCCGTCGTCGAGCATGACCTCATCGCACCTGTACACCAGGCCGAGGTCGATGATGTTGATGGGGATCTCTGGGTCATAGACGGTGCGCAGCGCGGCGTCGACCTCGGCGGGGTCGAAGGTGCCCGAACTGCGGCGGAGATGAACGGACCTCTCGCTAGGGGGCTCGAGGCCGAGCGCATCGGCATCTGCACCATCGATGCGCAGGAGGGTGCCCATCTGGGTGCGGACGGTCACGCTCGAACCGAGCTGTTGGCTGATCTCGACCTCGCCGCCGGCGGTGAGCGCCACTCTCTCACCGTAGGGAACGGTGACCGCCTCGCAGTCGCGCCTCAAGACGGTCGGGTTCCATGTCCCGGTCATGTGTCTGCCTCCCAACCGAACCATTGGGCGATCTGGGCGCGCAGCGAGAGGGGCTCCACCTGTTCGACGATCGCTCGGGCGAAGGCCCCGACGAGGACGCTGCGGGCCTCGTCGCGGCCGATCCCGCGACTGCGCAGGTAGAACAGCGCATCGTCGTCGAGGCGGCCGGTCGCCGAGCCGTGGTTCGCTCGTACATCATCGGCGAGGATCTCCAACCACGGACGGCTGTCGGCTTGTGCGGTCGGGTCGAGGAGTATGGCATCGCTGCGCTGCTGGACGACGCTCCCCGCTGTTCCCGGGCGGACGATGACGTGGCCACTCGAGGTGGCGCGTGCGTGTTCGGGGACCACCGCGCGCACGACCAGGTCGCTGGTGCACCTGGACGCCGCGTGATCCACGGTGGCCAGGTCGTCGTGGCGAGCGTGCGGCAGCGGTGCGAGCAGCCCGGTGATCCGACACGACGCGGTCTCCTCGTTCAGGCCGACCGCGGTCGACAGCCGCGAGATGGACGCGCCGTGTGACAAGACGGTGACCTCGCTCTGGGATCCGTGCTGTTGGACCACCGCGAGGCGTCCGACGTGGACGGCATCGGGCTGTTCATCCTGTACTCGGTGAAGGCCCAGGTGTGCGCCGACGGCAAGGTGCGCGGTGGTCGACGCGTTGGTGAGGCCGCCTCCGGCCGCACCGACGTAGGTCTCGACGAGGTCGAGGCGACTGCCCGCCCCGACCTCGACCACCAGACGAGGGTGAGCCACGCGTGCGCCGGTCGACACGTGGATGACGTGCACGGTCTCGCTCAGCTCGACACCATCGGCGACAAACAGATAGGCGGCGTCCCCCGACGACGCCCGGTTCAGTGCCTCGAACCCATCCGGTGGGTCACCGGCGGGCACCAGGCGCTGACGCATCGCCTGTGAGAGCTCGCGGGCCGTCCCGAACCGCAAGCCTGGGAGCTCCTCGATGCTCGACAGGGTCGATGCGAGGACACCGTCGACGAAGACGATCTGGATGGCGCCGTGGCGCCCAGCGAGCCGGTCGAGGTCGTCGCCACCCATCTCCATCGGCGGTGCCGACGTCTGCGAGAGGCTGTCGAGGCGATGGCGGATGTCGTCGACCGGCGCGTAGCGCCAGGGCTCTTCACGACCTGTGGGGAACCCGTGCTGGTCGAGCCAGCGCTTGGCATCGGCCGCTCCCGGGCCGGTGACATGGTCCTCGACGGCGGTGGTCATGCCGGCACCCGACGAGCGATGCCGCCATAGCCTTCTGTGTCGAGCTCTCGCGCCAGTTGGTGGTCGCCGGAGCGGACGATGCGCCCGTGGTCGAGCACGTGCACCTTGTCGGGTCGGACGAGTTCGAGCAGCCGGGGGTAGTGGGTGATGACCAGCATCGACCGATCGGGGGCCCGGAGGCGTTCGATCCCCTGAGCGACGACGTGCAGGGCATCGATGTCCAGGCCGGAGTCGGTCTCGTCGAGAATCGCCAGGCGGGGTAGGAGCAACGACATCTGGAGGATCTCGTTGCGCTTCTTCTCGCCCCCAGAGAAGCCCTCGTTCACCGAGCGGCTGAGGAACGCTGGATCCATGTCGAGGGCTTCGAGGTGTTCACGGGCGGCGGCCAGGAAGTCGGTGGCCGCGATCTCGTCGAGGCCACGAGCGCGGCGCACCGCGTTCAGCGAGATCCGCAGGAAGTAGGCGTTTCCGACGCCGGGGAGCTCGGTCGGGTACTGGAAGGCCAGGAACACCCCCGCCGTCGCCCGGTCCTCGGGGTCGAGGGCCAGGAGATCGGCGCCGTCGAGGGTCACCGTCCCCCGGACCTCGTACCCGTCGCGGCCGGCCAGCACGTTGGACAACGTGCTCTTGCCGGCACCGTTGGGACCCATCACGGCGTGGACCTCCCCCGCCGGCAGGTCGAGATCAACACCGGTCAGGATCGCGTTCCCGTCGATCGAGGCGTGCAGGTCGGCGATGTGCAGCATCAGCCCACCGCTCCTTCCAGACTCAGACGCATCAAGGCGTGCGCCTCGACCGCGTACTCCATGGGCAGCTCGTCGAAGACCTCCCGGCAGAAGCCGTTGACGATCATCGATGTGGCGTCCTCTTCGTCAAGGCCTCGCTGGCGGCAGTAGAAGAGCTGGTCGTCGCTGATCTTGGAGGTCGAGGCTTCGTGTTCGACCTGGGCCGAGTCGTTCTTCACTTCGATGTAGGGGAACGTGTGGGCACCGCACTCGGACCCGATGAGCAGCGAGTCGCACTGGGTGTGGTTCCTCGCGTCGCTGGCGGAGCGGAGCACCTTGACCAGCCCGCGGTAGGTCTGCTGGGCCTTGCCGGCGGAGATCCCCTTGGACACGATCGTGCTGCGGCTGTTGCGTCCGATGTGGATCATCTTGGTGCCGGTGTCGGCCTGCTGGCGGCCCGTGGTGACTGCCACGGAGTAGAACTCACCGACCGAGTCGTCGCCCTGCAGGATCACGCTCGGGTACTTCCAGGTGATGGCCGAACCGGTCTCGACCTGGGTCCAGGAGATCTTCGCCCGGTGTCCGGCCCGACCGCGCTTGGTCACGAAGTTGTAGATGCCGCCCTTGCCGTTCTCGTCGCCCGGATACCAGTTCTGTACCGTCGAGTACTTCACGTCGGAGTCGTCGAGCGCCACGATCTCCACCACCGCCGCGTGCAGCTGGTTCTCGTCGCGCATCGGTGCCGTACAACCCTCGAGGTAGCTGACAGAAGCTCCCTCCTCGGCGACGAGCAGTGTGCGTTCGAACTGGCCGGTCTGGGCTGCGTTCATCCGGAAGTAGGTCGACAGCTCCATCGGACAACGCACCCCGGCGGGCACGAAGCAAAAGGAGCCATCCGAGAACACTGCGGAGTTCAGCGTCGCATAGAAGTTGTCCCGTGGCGGCACCACCGAACCGAGGTACCGGCGCACCAGCTCGGGGTGTTCGCGCACCGCCTCGGAGAACGAGCAGAAGATCACGCCGGCCTCGGCGAGGGTCTCCTTGAACGTCGTGGTCACCGACACCGAGTCGATGATGGCGTCCACCGCCACCCCCGACAGCCGCTCCTGTTCTGCGAGAGGGATGCCGAGCTTGTCGAAGGCCGCCAAGATCTCCGGATCGACGTCATCGAGGCTCTCCGGCGCGGGGCCCTGCGACTTGGGTGCCGCCCAGTAATGCATGTCCTGGAAGTCGATCGGAGGATGGTGCACGTTCTGCCAGGTGGGCGGCTCGAGGGTCATGAAGTGCCGGAACGCAGCCAGCCGCCACTCGAGCAACCAGTCGGGCTCTTCCTTCTTCGCCGAGATCAGCCGCACCACGTCCTCGTTCAGGCCACGCGGTGCCAATTCGGTGTCGATGTCGGAGTGAAAGCCGAACGCATAGCGCCGCTCGACGAGCTCCTCCACGAGATCGGTCATCGGGGACATCCTTCCGTCCCTTTATTTCTACCACATACTTGGTTTATTCCACCGGTCAGACGACACAGGATCGCTGCCCGGCGGCTTCGTCCCAACTCAAGCCGGACCTTTCGGTCCCCTCCCGCGCGAGGGTCTCGGCGGCTCCCCCGTCACAGGTGCAGCGAGGCTCTCCGTCGCCGGCACAATGTGGCACAGTTTCGAGCCGAAACGGGGTGGTAGGGACCGAATCAGAGTGACACACGTCGCCACGCGTTGGGACGTACGCATGGGGCCCGAGAACGACGAAACCCCTGGTCAGGCACTGTGTTGAGCGCTGCGACCAGGGGTTTCTCGCGTGGTACCCCCAACGGGATTCGAACCCGTGCCGCCACCTTGAGAGGGTGGTGTCCTAGGCCGCTAGACGATGGGGGCCGGTGCGCTCCACGAGGGAGCCGCTCGACTCTAGCAAGGGGCAGAGCCGCGCCCCAAGACAGAGATCGGGGCCTACGTGGCGAGACCCCCGGGCAAGATCGCCGGGAGCCTCACGACAGCTCGGGGGGGAGGACTCGAACCCCCAACGACTGGACCAGAACCAGCTGTGTTACCGATTACACCACCCCCGATCGGGTGAGCGATCACTGTAGCCGAGGCGGTCCGGGCGCCGAAAACCGATCCGACCTGCCGGCGGGAACGACTCCCGGGCACCACCGTCGCTGCTCTGTCGTGAACCGATCGCGTGGGAGCTGCGTAGTACCGCGTGCAGATCCCGATGGAAGGACGACGCCACCATGAGTCGACGTGTGCTGATCACCGTGTTCGCGGCCTTGGCCCTGATCGCGGCGGGGTGCGGGGATGACGATGCTGACGATGCCGGCGACACCCCAGACGAGCCCGGAGTCGAGGAGACCACCGACGACGAGGCGATGGACGACGACGCTGGCGACTCACCACCGATGAGCCCGGCAGAGCTGAGCGTCGAGGACCAGAGCGGCGACGGCACCACGGTGCAGGTGGCCTCGGTGACCCTGCCCGCCGACGGGTTCATCGCCGTGCACGCCGACGACGGCGGCCCGGGACCGGTCATCGGCTCGAGCGACCTGCTCCCCGCGGGCGAGTCCACCGACGTTGAGATCACCTTGGACGAGGCGGTCTCGGGCGACACGACCCTGTGGCCCATGGCCCACATCGACACCAACCTCAACGGCACCTACGACTTCGGCTCCCCTCCGGAACCAGATGCGGACGGGCCGGCGACCTTCGCCGATGGCGAGGTCGCGGTGCTGCCGCTCGACTACTCGATCGAGTGAGCCCGATTCGACGCGGGCCCGGGTGCCGCCCTAGCCCAACGAGTCGAGTCGCCGGAACCCGACGAGGCGCCCCAGTCCGACCGCGGCGGTCTCCCGAACGAGCGAGCGAGCCCCGAAGCCGGTGTCGGTCGGCGACACCCTGGCGTCGATCCCCACCTCGGCAGCGATCGCCAGCAGTCGCTTCGAGTGGTAGCCATCGGAGACCAACAGGGCGCTCGACAGGCCGCGCTGTTCGAGGATCCGCGATGTCGCCGCCAACTCGGTGTAGGTGCTCGTGCCGTCCACCTCCAGCAACAGCGCATCGTCGGGGATGTCACGGTCACGGAGGTAGTGGTAGCCGGCCAACGCCTGGGTGAAGCGGTCGCCCTCCTGGCGCCCACCGGTGACCACCACCACCGGAGCGTGACCCGCCCGGTACAGCTCGACGGCATGGTCGAGGCGGCCCCGCAGCACCGGCGACGGTTCCCCGTCGTACTGGGCGGCACCCAGCACCACGATGGCATCCGCGGGACCGGCCTGGTCGAGACGGGCGTCGCTCCACACCTGCACCAAGGTGGCCAGCAGATAGACCGCAGCCAAGGCCGCGAAGCCGACCAGCACCATCAGCGCCCGTCGCACCCACCGGGCCCGATGGCGCATGGTTCAGAGTCGGGTTCGGGCTGCTTGGAGACGCCGGAGCGTCTCGTCCCGACCCAACAGCTCGAGCGACTCGAACAGCGGCAGGCCCTTGGACCGACCGAGGGTGGCGACCCGCACCGGGGCCTGGGCCTTGGCCAGCTGAGGATTGCCCTCGGCACCGACGAGGTCGGCGTCGTGGGCCGCCTGCTCGACGATCGAGCGCACAACCTCCGCTGTCCACTCCCCTGCCGACTCGACGCTGTCGATCGCGCTGTCGAGCACCGCCGCGGCGTGGGCCTTGCCCATCTCCTTGTTCCAGCTGTCGGGGTCGTCGGGCGGATCGTCGAGGAACAACCAATCGATCAGCTCGGGGACCTCGCCGAGGGTCCGGCACCGTTCCTGGACCAGCGGCGCGAGCCGCTCGAACGCAGACGGGTCGAAGCGGTCGGGAGCCCACGGGACCTCACCAGCGGTGACCCACGGTCGCGCCCGCACCACGAACTCGTCGACCGGGAGCGCCCTGAGATACTCACCGTTGAAGTGGCTCAGCTTCTTGAGGTCGAACGCGGCCGGACTCTTGCCGATGTCGGCCAGCTCGAACAGCTCGACGATCTCGGACAGGGGGCGGATCTCGACGCCATCGGGAGCACCCCAGCCCAGGGTGGCGAGGTAGTTCAGCATCGCCTCGGGCAGGAACCCACGGTCGAGGTAGTCCGCGATGTTGACGTCGTCGCGCCGTTTCGACAGCTTCTTACGGGCCTCGTTCACGATGAGCGGCAGGTGCGCGTAGACCGGGGGCTCGGGATGACCGAGCGCCTCACGTAGCAGGAGCACCTTCGGGGTGGTGTTGACCAGGTCCTCGCCACGGATGACGTGGGTGATGCCCATGTCGATGTCGTCTACGGCGTTGGCCAGCAGGAACATCGGGACCCCGTTGGATCGGACGATGACGAAGTCCTCGAGGTGACGGTTCTCGAACTCGACCCGCTCGCGTATGACGTCGTCCCAGGCGGTGACGCCATCGTCGGGGGTGCGGAACCGCACGACCACACCGTCGCCGGGCGCGACGTCGCGGTCGCGGCAGTACCCGTCGTAGCCGGGTGGCCCGCCACGCTCGTCGGCCCTGGCCTTGACCGCCTCCTGGGTGCAATCGCACCGGTAGGCCAATCCGTCGGCGAGGAACCGCTCGGCGGCGTCGCGGTACAGGTCGAACCGAGCGGACTGATGGTGGGTCTCGTCCCAGTCGAGGCCCAGTCGTCGGAGCGCGTCGAGCACCGCCTCGGTGAGCTCGGCGGTGCTGCGGTCGGTGTCGGTGTCCTCGACGCGCACGATGAAGGTGCCCCCCGTGTGGCGGGCGTAGAGCCAGTTGAACAGCGCCGAGCGGGCACCGCCGACGTGCAGGTAGCCCGTGGGCGCAGGTGAGAAGCGAACCCGGGGGGTCGAGGTGGTCACCCGCGACAGGCTACGCCGCTGGGGGCAGGTCGAAGACCGAATGCCAGTCGGCCTGGGCGTCGGCCACCACCTTGGTGTGGGGCTGGCGGAGCACGCGCTCGGGCACCATGTCGACGAGTCGGCGGCGCTCGGCCCAGTGGTGCGAGCTCGCCACCTCGGCGAACAGCGGCATGCGGAACTCGACGAGATCGTGGGGAGCCACGGCCAGGAAGCCCCACACCCCGAACGCCAACGTGAGATCGTGGACGACGGGCGCCCGTCCGAACAGTGACGATCGCTTCATGGCCAGTGCGGTGCAGCCGGCGATGACGTCGTCGAGATGCTCGCGCTCGGCCAGGACAAGTTGGTCGACCATGCCGTGGGCCAGCTTCAGTGCGTAGCCGAGGTCGGGGCCCTGGCTGCCGAGCAGCGGGCCCGACGGCTGGCCCGGTCCGACGAGGTCGCCGGGCCGTGCCGCTTCCCAGGAGGCGGGCCGCCGGGGCGGCGACGCGTAGGTGCGGGGCTCATCGATGGTGGTGATGGGGACGTACTCGGGTGCAGCCACGTCGAGCAGGCTAGTCCCGGGCGTGCAACAGGCCGAAGACGAGCGAGTCGAGCAGGGCCTGCCACGACGCCTCGATGATGTTCTCGGAGACGCCGATGGTCGACCAGGTGTGCTCACCGTCGGTCGAGTCGAGCAGCACCCGGGTGACCGCCGCCGTGCCCGCACCGGTGTCGAGGACGCGCACCTTGAAGTCGACCAGGTGCAGGTCGTCGAGCTCGGGGAGGCGAGGCTCGATGGCCGCCCGGAGCGCGGCGTCGAGGGCGTTCACCGGCCCGTTGCCCTCACCGGTGGCGATGATGCGATCGCCGTTGACCCGCACCTTGATGGTGGCCTCGGTGGTGACCTCACCACCCGCACGGTGGTCGACGATCACCCGGAACGACTCGAACTCGAAGAACTCCTGGCTCCAGCCCGCAGCGTGGCGCATCAACAGTTCGAGCGAGCCGTCGGCCACCTCGAAGTGATAGCCGCGGTGCTCGAGCTCCTTGAGCTGGGCGACGACCTCGCCGAGCTGGCTCGGGTCGAGCTCGAGGCCGAGCTGGCGGGCCTTGAGCTCGACGGTGGCGCGACCGGACAGGTCCGAGACGAGGAAACGAGTGCTGTTGCCCACCGCCTCGGGATCGACGTGCTCGTAGCTGTCGGGGCTGCGGGCGATGGCGCTCGTGTGCAGCCCCGCCTTGTGGGCGAAGGCCGAGGTGCCCACGTAGGGCGCCTGGTTCAGCAGTGGCATGTTCACCAGCTCGGCCACGTGGTGCGACACCGAGGTGAGCTGCTCGATGCGGCCCTCGGGCAACGTCTCGATGCCCATCTTGAGCGTGAGGTTGGGGACGAGCTGGGTCAGGTCGCAGTTCCCGGTTCGCTCGCCGTAGCCGTTGATGGTGCCCTGCACATGGGTCGAGCCCGAGACGACCCCGGCGATGGCGTTGGCGGTGGCGCAACCGGTGTCGTTCTGGGTGTGCATGCCGACGGTGACCTCGGGGAAGTGACCGACCACCTCGGCGACGATCGGGCCGACCTCGTGGGGAAGCGAGCCGCCGTTGGTGTCGCAGAGCACGAGGGCGTCGACCCCGGCCATGGCGGCTCCCTCGAGCACCCGCAGGGCGAACTCGGGATTGCGCTTGTACCCGTCGAAGAAGTGCTCGGCGTCGAAGAAGACCCGGAGGCCCTCGGCCTTCAGGAACCGCACCGAATCGGCGACCATGGCCACCGCCTCGTCGAGGGTGGTGCGCAGCGCCTCGGTCACGTGGTAGTCCCACGACTTGCCGACGATGCAGGCGGTGGACACACCGGACTCGACCAGGACCCGCAACGTCGGATCGTCGTCGACCTTGCCGACGGCGCGGCGGGTGGATCCGAACGCCACCAACGTCGAGGTCGAGAGCGTCAGCTCCTTGGCGGCCCGGCGGAAGAACTCCTCGTCCTTGGGGTTGGCACCCGGATACCCACCCTCGATCCAGTGCACCCCGAGACGGTCGAGCTGTTCGACGATGCGGAGCTTGTCGTCGACGGTGACCGAGATCCCCTCGAACTGGACGCCGTCGCGCAGCGTGGTGTCGAAGATCTCGACCGCCTGGGGCCACGCCGGGTCGCGCACCGGCGCCAGGCGCGCCGCGGTCGGCTCGCCCTGCTCACTCGTCGACATGGGTCAACCAGTCCTTGTACCGGTCGTCTCGCCCCTCCACCGCGGCGAAGTACGTCTCCTGGATCTGGCGGGTGATGGGACCGGGGAGACCGATCTCACGGTCGTCGACCGAACGGACCGGGACCACCTCGGCCGCAGTGCCGCTCAGGAACGCCTCATCGGCGGTGTAGAGGTCGGAGCGCAACAGGTTGCCGGTCTCGTACGGGACGCCGAGATCGTCGGCGATGCGGTGCACCGAGTCCTGGGTGATGCCCTCGAGCGCACCCGCGCTGACCGGCGGGGTGATGATCCGCCCGTGCTTCACCACGAAGATGTTCTCGCCGGTGCACTCGCTGACATAGCCCTGGGTCGACAACATGATGGCTTCGTCGTAGCCGGCCTTGATCGCCTCGACCTTGGCCATCGACGAGTTGATGTACATCCCGGTGCCCTTGGCTGCCGGCGGCATGATGTTGGGGTCGTGGCGCTTCCACGAGCTCACCTTCATGCGCACCCCGTTGCGGATGCCGTCGTCGCCCAGGTAGCTCCCCCACGGCCAGATGGCGATCGCCACGTCGACCGAACACGGCAGGGGGTTGAGGCCCATCTCGCCGTAGCCGAGGTAGGCGATGGGGCGGATGTAGCAGCTCTCCACGTTGTTCACCCGAACGGTCTCGATCGTCGCCTCGATGAGCTGCTCGGGGGTGAAGGGGATGTCGATGAGAAAGATCTGGGCGCTGTCGAACAGGCGGTGGATGTGGTCCTCGAGGCGGAAGATCGCCGGGCCCCGTTCGGTCGGGTAGGCGCGGATGCCCTCGAACACCCCGCTGCCGTAGTGGAGCGAGTGGGTGAGGATGTGGATCTTGGCGTCGGCCCAGTCGACCAGCTCGCCGTTCATCCAGATCTTGTCAACGGTTTCGATGGGCATTCAGTCCCCCTGGACCCCGGCGGCGATCGCGTCGCCGATCTCTGTTGTGGAACCGGCCGGCGCCTCGGCGCACGCCCGGCGGATTCGCTCCGCGGCATCGGACTCGCCGAGGAAGTCGAGCATCATCGCCGCCGAGAGGATGGCGGCGACGGGGTTGGCCTTGTTCTGGCCGGCGATGTCGGGTGCCGAGCCGTGCACCGGTTCGAACATCGACGGTCCGGTGCGGCTCGGGTTCAGGTTGGCCGACGACGCGATGCCGATCCCTCCCGAGATGGCACCGCCGAGATCGGTGAGGATGTCGCCGAAGAGGTTGTCGGTGACGATGACGTCGTAGCGGCCGGGATCCTCGACGAAGTAGATGCAGGCGGCGTCGACGTGATGATAGGCCGTGCTCACGTCAGGGTAGTCGGCGGCGACCTCGGCGAAGGTCCGATCCCACAGGTCGCCGGCGAAGGTCAACACGTTGGTCTTGTGCACCAGGGTCAGGTGCTTGGCCGGCCGGCTCTGGGCGAGATCGAAGGCGTAGCGCACGCAACGCTCGACTCCCATGCGGGTGTTGACCGACCCCTGGGTGGCGATCTCGTGCGGTGTGCCCTTGCGGAGGAACCCGCCCTCGCCGGCGTAGGTGCCCTCGGTGTTCTCGCGGATGACGATCATGTCGACATCGGGAGCCTTGATGAAGGGTCGCTGGTTGGCATAGAGGTCGAGCGAGAAGCGCATCTTGAGCAGCAGACCACGCTCGATGACCCCCGGTGGCACATCGGGCGTCCCGACCGCGCCGAGGAACAGCGCGTCGAGCCCCCGCCACTCGTCGAGCACCTCGTCGGGGAGGATCGTGCCGTCGCGCAGGTAGCGCGCACCGCCGAGGTCGTAGTCGACGGTCTCGAGCGGCACGCCTGCGGCCGCGACCACCTTGAGCCCCTCGGCGACGACATCGGGACCGATGCCGTCACCCCCGATGACCCCGATGCGGTGCGGACGCTGCTGACTCACCAAGACAACCTCTCCCTGGAACGAAAAACCGTCCACCGGAGGTGGACGGTGAACACGCGCACGTCGAGATCGACGTGCGCTACCGAATGCGGGCTACTGGCGAAAAGAGACCGGTCACAGGGTCACAAGTGTCGATCAGGGGGGCACGTCCGTCAAACGCGCAACGCGGTCTCGACCGGCCGGGCGCCCGTTACCCTGTTCGACGTGGCACAGACGCATCACCTCTCCCAGGCCGCCTTCGACCGGCTCAAGGCCGAGCACGACGACCTCACCACCCGCGGGCGCATCGAGATCGCCCGCAAGATCGAGACCGCCCGCGAGCTGGGCGATCTTTCCGAGAACGGCGACTACCACGCCGCCAAGGACGAACAGGGCCACATGGAGGGCCGGATCGCCCACCTGGCCTCCATGATCGAGAACGCCGAGATCGTCGAGGCGCCGACAGGATCCGAGGAGGTGCACCCCGGGTCGATCGTGTCGATCGTCTACGAGGACGACGAGACGCCCGAGCGCTACCTCATCGGGTCGATCGAGGAGCGCCACGACGACCTCGAGGTCGTGTCGTTGACCTCGCCACTCGGCGCGGCACTGATGGGAGCGGCGGTGGGCGACGAGGTGAGCTACCAGACCCCTATCGGGGCCGAGCTGTCGGTCACCATCGTCGAGATCGAGAACTGAACGGCAGGCCGGATCACCGTGCGTGAACCCCGGCTGCCACCCGGACGTCCGCTGGAGCTGCCCGGACGGGGCACGACCTTCGTGCGCGAGTTGCCTGCCCCGCCGGGGGCGCCCACCCTGTTCCTGCTGCACGGATGGATGGCCAGCGCCGACCTCAACTGGTTCGCGGTGTTCCCCGAGCTGGTCGGACGCTATGGCGTGGTCACCATCGACCACCGCGGGCACGGGCGTGGCATCCGGAGCCGGCGCCGCTTCCGCCTTCGGGACTGTGCCGACGACGCTGTGGCCGCACTCGACGAACTGGGGATCGACACCGTCATTCCGGTGGGGTACTCGATGGGCGGACCCATCGCCCAGCTGCTGTGGCGCCACCACCGAGACCGGGTGGATGGTCTGGTGCTGTGCGCCACCAGCCGCAACTTCGCGGGCAGTCCGATGGCCAAGGCCAGCTTCAGCGTCTTCCCCACGATCGCCCTCGCCGGACGGGTCACCCCGGCCACCCTTCGCCAACGGGCCATGGAGCGGATGATGGTGCGCCGCAACGGGGGCGACAGCGGCTGGTTCCACGAGGAGTCGGTTCGCCACGATCCGGTGGCCCTGGCCGAAGCGGGCGGGGCGATCGGGCGGTTCACCTCCCACGAGTGGATCGGCGGGGTCGACGTGCCCACCGCGGTGGTGATCACCGAGCAGGACTCGGTGATCCCTCCAAATCGTCAGGAGAAGCTGGCTGCGGCCATCCCCGGCGCAACGGTTCACCGGGTTCCGGGCGACCACACGGTGTGTGTCACCGAACCCCACCTGTTCGGGCCGGTGCTGCGGGACGCCTGCGCCTCGGTTGCCGCGAGGGTGCAGATCCAGCGGCGTGGCACGTCGCCCGATCCTCTCTCCACCTGATCCCCAGCCCCGACCGCGGCGAAGGGGCCAGGATCGGGACCTCTGGCCCTACCCGAAGGGGATCTCGGCGGCGACGATCGAGTTGCGGACGCGGGAGGGACCGACATGGACGACACGACCGCCGTGGAGGGTGTCGTACTGCTCGACACACCCGACGGCGGGGGGGCGCTCGAACGCGCGATCCTCGAACGGCTCGGCCACCCCGTCATCGAGTGCAACGGGCCGTCCGCCGACGGCATCTGCCCCCTGCTCATGGGCGCCCCGTGCTTCCTCTTCGAACAGGCACGAGGAATCGTGTTCGAGCTCGATCTCGACCGCTCACAGCACCGGGCCATCCTCGATCGCTATCAGGAGCTCGCACCGGCGGATCTCCCCATCCGGGTGGTCCTCAAGCCCGGCCAGCGGGAGAGGTACGCCGACGAGCTGCGCGACGTCGTGGTGTGGGACCACGAGCCCTCGATCGACGACCTGGGTGCCTTTGCGGCCCAGATCGAAGCGGTCGAGCGGTCCGGCTGAGCCACCGGCCTCAGCCGTTGAGGTCGGCCTCGATCCGGCGTGCCGCGGCGACGACCGCCTCGCCATGGCGCGCCCCGGGTCGCTCCCCCATCCGGTCGACCGGCCCGGACACGCTCACCGCGGCGACCACCTGATCGCGATCGTCACGGACCGGTGCGCTGACCGAGGCCACCCCCGCTTCGCGCTCGCCGATGCTCTCGGCCCAGGGGGAACCGGCCGCCGACGCTTCACCACCGAGGATCCGTCCCGCCGAGCCGACCTCCAGGGGCAGTGAGGCACCCAACGCGACGATCGTGCGGAGGCCGTGGGGTGACTCCAGGGAAGCGACGCAGACCCGGGTGTGTCCGTCCCGCACGTAGAGCTGGACACTCTCGCCGGTATCGGCCCGCAATGACTCGAGGGCGGGGCGGGCGACATCGGGCAACGCCAGCGCGCGGCTCGCCGCCCGGCCCAGGGCCACGAGCCGCAGACCGGGCACGAACTGTCCCCGGTCGTCGCGGCGCACCAGGCCGTGGGCCTCGAGCGCCACCGCCAGGCGATGGGCGGTCGCCCGCGGCAGACCGGTGGCTTCGACCAGCCCACCGAGGTCGAGCGCACCATGCTCCACCGCATCGAGCACCCGGACCGCCTTGTCGATCACGCCGACACCCGTTACTCTAGGTTCCACAGAACAGGAGTATAGTCTCACATACTGAGATTCTCAACCCTGTGAGGTCCGCCAGCCAGGGAGCACGCAGCGATGAACGACCGGCCCCGCACCATGGCCGACAAGATCTGGGAGCGCCACCTGGTGCACCGCGGCGATGGCGATCCCGACCTGCTCTACATCGATCTTCACCTCGTCCACGAGGTCACCTCGCCCCAGGCGTTCGACGGGTTGCGCCTCGAAGGCCGCCGTGTGCGGCGCCCCGACCTCACCGTCGCCACCGAGGACCACAACGTACCGACCGCCGACATCGACCAGCCCATCGCCGATCCGATCTCACGCACCCAGGTCGACACCCTCCGCCACAACGCCGAGGAGTTCGGGGTCACGCTGCACCCCATGGGAAGCCCGGGACAGGGCATCGTCCACGTGATCGGGCCCGAACAGGGACTCACCCAGCCGGGCATGACCATCGTGTGCGGCGACAGCCACACCTCCACCCACGGGGCGTTCGGGGCCCTCGCCTTCGGCATCGGCACCAGCGAGGTCGAACACGTCCTCGCCACCCAGACCCTCCCCCAGCAACGACCGGGCACCATGGCCGTCACCGTCGACGGCACACCGCCAGAGGGCACCACCGCCAAGGACATCATCCTCGCCGTCATCGGCCGCATCGGCACCGGCGGTGGAGTGGGCTCGATCATCGAGTATCGCGGCGAAGCCATCCGGGCGTTGTCGATGGAGGGCCGGATGACTGTGTGCAACATGTCGATCGAAGCCGGGGCCAAAGCCGGCCTGATCGCTCCCGACGAGACCACCTTCGAGTACCTGAAGGGCCGGCCCCACGCCCCCACCGGCGAGACCTGGAACGCAGCCGTCGCCGACTGGCGGTCGCTCACCACCGATCCGGGTGCCGCCTTCGACAAAGAGGTCGTGCTCGACGCCAGCGAGATCGTCCCGCACGTCTCGTGGGGCACGAACCCCTCGCAGGTCGCGCCCATCACCGCATCGGTCCCCGACCCCGACTCCTATGCCGAGCCCAGCTCCCGCGACGCCGCCCGCCGCGCCCTCGACTACATGGGCCTCACCGCCGGCACACCGATCCGAGACATCCCCGTCGACACGGTGTTCATCGGATCCTGCACCAACAGCCGCATCGAAGACCTCCGAGCGGCCGCCCAGATCGCCCGAGGCCGCCACGTGGCCGATGGTGTGCGCACCCTGGTCGTCCCCGGCTCCTTCGCGGTCAAGCAGCAGGCCGAGGCCGAAGGGCTCCACGAGATCTTCACCGCCGCCGGGTTCGACTGGCGCGAGCCGGGCTGTTCGATGTGTCTGGCCATGAACCCCGACAAGCTCGCTCCCGGCGAGCGGTGCGCCTCCACCAGCAACCGCAACTTCGAGGGACGCCAGGGACGTGGCGGCCGCACCCACCTGGTGTCGCCCGCGGTCGCCACCGCGACCGCCATCGCCGGACACTTCGCCACCCCCGCCGACCTGGACTGAGAAGAGGAAGCCATGGAAGCCGTCCACATCGTCTCGGGCACCGCGGTGCCCCTCGACCGCTCCGACGTCGACACCGACCAGATCATCCCCTCCGACTGGCTCAAACGGGTCGAGCGCACCGGGTTCGGCGCCGGGCTCTTCTCGGAGTGGCGCGACGACCGCGACTTCGTGTTGAACCAGCCCCAGTACGCGGGCGCCTCGATCCTCGTCGCGGGCCCCAACTTCGGAACCGGCTCCTCGCGCGAGCACGCCGTCTGGGCGATCATGGACTACGGGTTCGCGGCGGTGGTCTCGCCCCGGTTCGGCGACATCTTCCGCAACAATGCCACCAAGAACGGACTCGTTCCGGTCCAGGTCGATGATGCGACCGGCGAGGCGCTGTTGCAAGCCATCGAGGCCGATCCCGCCCTCGAGCTCACGATCGATGTCGAGCGCCGCATCCTGAGTGCCCCGTCGCTCGGCCTCGAGGTCGAGTTCCCGCTCGACGCGTCCACCCAGGAACGCTTCCTGGAAGGGCTCGACGACATCGGGATCACGCTCCGCTACGCCGAGGACATCGACCGCTTCGAGACGTCCCGTCCCGCCTGGGCACCCTCCCTGGACTGAGATTCCGGATCGGCGGGAACCGGAGGCGGGAGCGGTTCGTCACACCTCCAACACCAGTACACGGCATGGAGGGTGTGACATGGGACGACGCTGGCTGAGCCCGGGAGCGGCGATCGCGGCGATCACGGTGGTGGGGCTGCTCGCCGGCTGCACCTCGTCGAGCGAGGAGGACCCCACCGCGAGCCCACCCGAGACCGTCGAGCTCGGAGGAGACGACGTCGAGCTCGTCTCCGCGCTGTTGCAGCGCTATGACTCGTGCGACGCGTTCCTCGCCGACGTGAAGGCCGAAGCCCTCGAACGGGTCGGGCCCTACGGACTCGGCAACCAGCACGGCTACCCCATCGGCCTCGGCGGCGGCGATGGCCGCATGGCCTTCGCCGAAGCGGGCGACGACATGGCCGACTCCGCCGGGTCGGCGCCCGCGCCGACGGCGACCGGCACCGATCCCGCGTTCTCGGGCACGAACCTGCAGGAACAGGGCGTCGACGAGCCCGACCTCGTCAAGACCGACGGCACCCTCGCGGCCGCGGTCAGCGGCGACCGCCTACACATGATCGACGTGGTCGATCCCTCCGACCCACAGCTGCTGTCGTCGACTCCGCTGGCCGGCCACGGGGCCGAACTGCTGCTCGACGGCGACCGCCTCCTGGTGCTGCAACGGACCGGACAGCACTGGGGACCGCCCCAGCCGCTTCATGGGGAGGCCATCGGTGCGCCAGCGGGAGCCGCCGGCACCGGGTCCAGTGCGTCGGGCGGCGGTGACCGAGTCGCTCCCGGACCGTACCTGCCCTCAGCCGAGCTCACCACGATCGCCATGGTCGACATCTCCGATCCCGAGACACCACGGGCCGAGCGCACCTGGACCGTCGAGGGTGGCTACCTCAGCGCCAGGGCGGTCGACGGCACTGCCCGCATCGTTGCCCGGAGCAACCCGGCGAGCACCCTGGCATTCGTCTATCCGAGCGGCCCGAACGCCGAGGAGGCGGCCACCGAGGCCAACCGGGCGGTGATCGAGGCCTCGACGATCGACGACTGGGTCCCGTCGCTGACCGTCAGCGACGCCGACGGCACCGTGACCACCGAGACGCGGGTCGCACCCTGTGACCAGCTCTACCGGCCGTCGGTGTTCTCCGGGTTCGGGTTGGTGTCGGTCCTCACCGCCGACATGGGCGGCGACGGGGTGAACGAGAACGACGGCGTCGGCGTGCTCTCGAGCGGCGAGACCGTCTATGCGTCGCCAACCAGCCTCTTCGTCGCCACCAACCAGTGGCTCGACCCCGAACCCGACCCCGCCACCTCCGAGGACATCATGCCGGTGCCACCACGCCGCTCGCAGCGCACCGACGTCCACCAGTTCGCGATCGACGAGCCCGGGCCCGCCCACTACCTGGCGTCGGGATCGGTCGAGGGGCGGGTCCTCAACCAGTTCTCGATGTCCGAGCACGACGGGCACCTGCGGATCGCGGTCACCGAGGATCGCAACGGTTCCGACTCGGCCAGCTCGGTGGTCGTGCTGAGCCGCGACGGCGAGACGCTCGACGAGGTCGGCAGGGTGGGCGACCTGGGCGTGACCGAGCAGATCTACGCCGTGCGGTTCATGGGTGACCGTGGCTATGTGGTGACGTTCCGCCAGATCGACCCGCTCTACACGCTCGACCTCTCCGATCCCGCCGATCCGAAGATGCTCGGCGAGCTCAAGATCCCGGGGTTCTCGTCATACCTGCACCCGGTCGGCCAGGACCTGTTGGTCGGAGTCGGCCAGGACGCCACCGATGACGGGCGGGTGACCGGCTCACAGGTGTCGCTGTTCGACGTCTCGGACCCCGCTGACCCGCAGCGGGTGTCCCAGCTCGACCTCGGCGAGGGCACGAACTCCGAGGTCGAGCACGATCACCGGGCGTTCCTGTTCTGGGAGGACCTCGCGGTGCTGCCGTTCACCGCCTACCGATGGGAGGACGGCGACGACTCGATGCGCACCGGGGCGGTGGGTGTCGACATCGACGTCGAGGCCCGTGCACTCAGCGAGCGGGGTCGCATCAGCCACGCCGACCAGCCGTCGGGGGCGGTGGGTGAACCCTCGACCAGTGCACCGCACCCGTCGTGGGAGCGACAGCACCGCAGCCAGATCCGCCGCTCGCTCGTGGTCGGCGACTCACTGCTGACGGTGTCCGCTCGGGGCATCCTCTCCTCCGACCTCGACACCTTGGAGCCCGCGGGCTGGTCCAGCTTCGACGGCTGAGGCGTGGTTCAGTCGCTCGAGCGACCGGCGGCGTGAACCGACAGGATCCCGTCGGCGGCCTGGAGCTGGCGGACCACATCTGCCGAGATCGCCTGTCCGGTGGCGATCACCATCAACGCCGAGTCGCCCCCTTCGGTTTGGCCCACCGCCATGTCGGCGATGTTGACCTCGGCCTGGCCGAGGATCGTGCCGACCGATCCGATGACGCCCGGTCGGTCGTCGTTGCGGATGAACAACATGTTCGCGGCCGGCGGCACGTCGATGGCGTGCTGGTCGACCATGACGATGCGCGCGTCGCCCCGCGGTCCGGCAAGCGTGCCGGCGATGGAGTGGTCCCCGCCGCGCAAGGTGATGAGGTTGACGAACTCCTGGGTGGCTTCGGTCTTGATCTCGCGGACGCCGACACCCCGGGACTCGGCGAGCTGCGGGGCGTTCACATAGGTGACCGGCTCGTCGGTCACGCTGCCGAGCAGGCCCCGAAGCACCGACAGGGTGAGGATGCGGGTGTCGTACTCGGCCAAGTGACCCTGGTACTCGATCTCGAGGGTGGAGGGCATGCCGTCGGTGAGCCCCACGAAGAGCTGACCGAGCCGTTCCGCCATCGGCAGGAATGGCTGGATCTCCTCGGCAGCCTCACTGGCGGCGATGTTCACCGCGAACGGAACGAAGTCACCAGCGAGGGCGAGGGCGATCTGCTCCGCGACGATGACCCCCGCCTTGTCCTGGGCCTCGGCGGTACTTGCCCCGAGGTGGGGGGTGGCCACCACCTGGGAGTGGGCGAACAGCGGGGACTCGGTGCACGGCTCCTCCTCGAACACGTCGAGGGCGGCCCCGGCCACCGTGCCGGCGGTGATGGCCCGGTCGAGCGCCGCCTCGTCGATGATCCCGCCCCGTGCGCAGTTGACGATCCGGAGTCCGGGCTTGGCCTTGGCGAGCAGGTCGTCGTCGATCAGGCCGACGCTCTCGGGGGTCTTGAGGAGATGGATGGTGACGAAGTCGGCCTGGGACATGAGCTCGTCGAGCTCGAGCAGCTCGATGCCGAGCTGGCGACCCCGCTCGGCCGACACCCAGGGATCCCACGCGACCAGGCGCATGCCGAAGGCCAGGCACCGCTGGGCGACGAGGGTGCCGATGCGCCCGAGCCCCAGCACACCGAGGGTCTTGCCGTAGAGCTCGGTGCCCTCCCACTGCGACTTCTCCCATCGTCCCGCCTGGAGGGCGCCGTGGGCCTGGGGCACGTTGCGGGCCTGGCTCAACAGCAGTGCCATGGTGTGCTCGGCGGTCGAGAGGCTGTTGGAGCCCGGTGCGTTGGCCACCATGACCCCGCGGCTGGTCGCCGCCGCGACGTCGACGTTGTCGACCCCGAGGCCCGCCCGGCCGATCGCGACCAGGTCCGAACCGGCATCGAGCACCTCGGCGGTCACCTTGGTGGCCGAGCGGATGACCAGGGCCGATGCTCCCTTCACCAGTTCGAGCAGCTCGTCCGGGGCCGGTCCGAGCTGGATGTCGACCTCATGGCCTGCTTCGCGCAGACGCTCGAGGCCTCGTTCGGCGAGTGATTCGGTGACGAGGATGCGGGCCATGTGGCAATGATGGAGCCCCGGCGGGCCTGTCGCCAAGCTCGATCCTCAACCGGTGACCAGTGGCACCGCCTCGATGGCGTCGTTGGGAGCGAATCCGAGCACGTGACCGTAGAACCACAGCTCCGCCTCCAGGGCCCGGATGATGTTGGGGGCTTGGCGGAACCCGTGCTGCTCGCCCTCGAAGGCCAGGTAGGCGACGATGACCCCCCGCTCGGCGAGGGCCGACACGATCGCTTCGGACTGGTTGGGCGGCACGATCGCGTCCTCGGTGCCCTGGAACACGATGAGCGGTCGGTCGAACCCGTCGAGGTGGTGGATCGGCGACCGGTCGCGGTAGATGGCCTCGGCCTCGGGGAGCGGACCGACGAGCCCGTCGAGGTAGCGGGACTCGAACTTGTGGGTGTCGTTGGCGAGGGCGAGCAGGTCGGCGACGCCGTAGTGGCTGGCACCGGCGACGAACGCGTCGCGAAACGCCAGCGCGGCCAATGTGGTGAAGCCGCCGGCCGACCCGCCCCGGATGAGGAGGCGGTCGGCGTCGACGAGCCCGTGGGCAGCGAGATGGGTGGCGGCCGCGACGCAGTCGTCCACGTCGACCACTCCCCACTGGCCGTCGAGCTGGCGACGATAGGCCCGGCCGTAGCCTGTCGAGCCTCGGTAGTTCACGTCCACCACGGCGAATCCCCTGCTGGTCCAGAACTGGGTGGCGAGGCTGAGCTGAGGTCGGGCGGCACCGGTCGGCCCACCGTGGCTCATCACCAGCAGCGGGGGTCGTTCGCCCTCGGGCTCGGCGGTGTCGGGGTTGGTCGGCGGGTAGTAGAGGCCGTGCGCGGTCCGACCGCCGGTCGACGGGAACGAGATGGGCTGCGGAGCCGAGAACCAGCTGGGGTCGAGACCGAGGTCGCGTGGTGGCCGCAGGAGCTCGACCTCGGGTGTGGCTCCCGTGAGGTGGATCCGGACGATGGCAGGCTCGGAGTGCGGCGATGCCGCGACGCACACCACACCCTCGGGCACCGCTCGCAGCGCGCTGATGGCCGTGAACGGTGTGTCGATCTCGACCAGGTCCGCGCCAACGAGCACGGCGAGTCGATCCATGCCGTCGCGGCTGAGGGCCATGACGGTTCTGCCGTCGGCCAACTCGACGTATCGCGACTGGCCGAAGACCCAGGGCGGGGTGGCGACCTCGGCATCGACGGGGGCGAGCGGGACCAGCTGGCCGCGGGATTCGACCCGGTGCAGGTTCCACCAGTCGGAGCGGTCCGACACGACCCGCAGCCCGCCGTCGCCGGTCCACTCCGGCTGGACGAGCGACTCGTCGGGCCCACCCGCCAGGTACCGCGGATCGACCAGATGCGGCAGGGCGCCGTCGAGGTCGAGCTCGGCGACCCACAACTCGGTGCCGTCCCACGGCATCCTCGGGTGGTCCCACACCAACCAGACCAGGCGCGCTCCCGCTGGGTCGAAGCGGGGTGCAGCGACGAAGTCGGAGCCGGCCACGAGGGCCACCGGCTCCGATGACCCGTCGGCGCGCAGGATCACGATCTCGTTGCGGGCTTCGTCGAGCGGGCCGCCGTCGGGGAGGACATGGGTCTCACGGACACAGGCCAACCAGGTGCCGTCGGGGCTGAGGTGGCCATCCGCGTAGCGCCACCCGTGATTCGCCGGTGGTTCGGCGGTGACCGGTTCCGGTTCGTCGTTGCCGGCGGCGAGGCGCCAGATGCGCTGATCGGTCCAGTTCACGAACCACACCGAGCCGTGGCCGACCCACCACGCCCGACCGCCGTACTCGTGGACACGGGTGCGCACCGACATCGCCGACGGGAGGGGTTCGGTGAGGCTGCCGTCGCGGTCGCGCCGGACAAGCGCCACCCGACCGCCCTCGTCGGGCCGGCTCTCGGACCACCAGATGGCACCGGTCGATGGGTCGACCTGTGCGTCACTCAGCCCCGCGGCCGCGCGGACCACCAGGTCCGCGGTGATCGCGGACGGCCATGTGCCGCAGGGGCGGGGCGAACCCATCAACCCGATGAGAGCAGCGTCGCGATGCGGCTGATGCCTTCGACGAGGTCGTCGTCGCCGAGCGCGAACGAGAGACGGGCATAGCCGGGCGAACCGAACGCTTCGCCGGGGACGATGGCGACCTTGGCCTCGTCGAGAAGCAGATCGGCCAGCTCCAGGGTGGAGCCGGGTCGGCGTCCGGCGATCTCGCGGCCGAGGACGCCCTCGAAGGAGGGGAACGCGTAGAAGGCTCCCTGGGGGTCGAGGACCGTGACGCCGTCGATGGCCGACAGCAGCTCGCACATCTTCTGGCCGCGACGCTCGAAGGCGGCGCGCATCTCGGCGACGGCATCGAGGGGGCCGCTCACCGCTGCCAGCGCTGCTCGCTGGGAGACGTTGGCCACGTTGGAGGTCTGGTGGGACTGCAGATTGGTGGCAGCCCCGGCCACGTCAGCAGGGGCGATCATCCACCCCACCCGCCAACCGGTCATGGCATAGGTCTTGGCAACACCGTTGAGCACCACGCACTGCTCGGCCAGCTCTGGCACACGAGCCGGCATGGAGGTGAAGACGTGATCGCCGTAGGTGAGGTGCTCGTAGATCTCATCGGTGATCACCCAGATGCCGTGCTCGACCGCCCATCGGCCGATGGCTTCGACCTCGTCGGGCGGATAGACCGCTCCGCTGGGGTTGGACGGCGACACGAACACCATGGCCTTGGTGCGGTCGGTACGGGCCGCCTCCAGCTGGTCCACGCTCACCCGGAACCCCGATCCGGCATCGGTGGGGATGGGCACCGACGTGGCGCCACTGAGGGCGATCGGTTCCGGGTAGGTGGTCCAGTACGGCGCAGGAAGCAGCACCTCGTCACCCGGATCGAGCAGGGTGAGGAAGGTGTTGTAGACGGCGTGCTTGCCGCCGTTGGTGACCACCACCTGGGACGACTCGACCTCGTAGCCGGAGTCGCGCCTGGTCTTGTCGACGATGGCCGCGCGGAGCTCGGGTAGCCCGGGTGCGGGGCTGTACCGGTGATTCACCGGGTCGGTGCAGGCGGCCACTGCGGCCTCGACGATGTAGTCGGGGGTCGCGAAGTCGGGCTCACCGGCGCCGAAGCCGATGACCGGCTCACCGGCGGCTTTGAGGGCCTTGGCCTTGGAATCGACCGCCAGGGTGGCCGAGGGGCTGATCGCCGCGACGCGGCTCGAAACGCGGGGGGTGGACATTTCTGATTCGCTCCTGTGATCGTCGCCCGCGATAGTGGCACGCGTGAGCGAAAACATCCCCACCATTGACCTTCCATCTGCGATGTTGCCCACCGACGGACGCTTCGGGTCGGGCCCCTCGCTCGTGAGGCCCGAGGCCATCGCGGCACTGGCCGACGTCGCCCCCACCTACCTCGGGACATCCCACCGCCAACCTACGGTCCGCGGCGCCGTTGGTGCGCTACGGGAGGGGGTGAGCGAGCTGTTGGCCCTGCCCGACGGCTACGAGGTGCTGTTGGGCAACGGTGGCACCACGGTGTTCTGGGACGCGGCGCTGTTCGGGCTCATCGAACAGCGCAGCCAGCACCTCTCCTTCGGTGAGTTCTCCTCCAAGTTCGCGGCGTCGGTGGCCGCGGCTCCGCACCTGGAGGCGCCGTCGGTGATCGAATCCGAGCCGGGGACCCATCCCGAGGCGGTGGCCGCAGCGGGGATCGACCTGTACGCCCTCACCCACAACGAGACCTCGACGGGGGTGATGATGCCCCTCGAACGGCCCGGTCCAGACGGCTTGGTGGCTGTTGACGCCACCTCGGCGGCTGGTGGGCTGCGGTTCGACCCGTCTCGAGTCGACGTGTACTACTTCGCACCCCAGAAGGCGTTGGCCTCCGACGGTGGGCTGTGGATCGCGGCCTGTTCGCCAGCAGCAATCGATCGGATCGAGCGCATCGCGGCCTCCGACAGGTGGATCCCCGCCTCGATCGACCTCAAGACGGCGTTGGACAACTCACGCAAGGACCAGACCTACAACACACCGGCGCTGGCCACGGTGTTCCTCGCCCAGCACCAGGTCGAGTGGCTGAACACCAACGGCGGAATGGACTTCGCTGCTGGTCGCTGCGACCGCTCAGCCGAAACGATCTACGGGTGGGCCACCGAGTCGCCGCTGACGTCTCCGTTCGTGACCGATCCAGCGGCGCGGTCCCACACGGTGGCCACGATCGACTTCGACGACTCGGTGGACGCAGCGACCCTGTCCGCGGTGCTGCGCCACAATGGCATCGTCGACACCGAGTCCTACCGCAAACTGGGACGGAACCAGCTTCGGGTGGCGCTCTATCCTGCGATCGATCCCGAGGACGTGGCCGCCTTGTGCACCTGCATCGACCACATCCTCGAGCGCCTGGCCTGACCCCCGACCAGCCTGCAACTCCAGGTCGGTCAGGAATCAAACCCCTCGAGTTCGCGGAGTGAGGCGACGGTCTGGCGCTTGTGCTCGTAGGCATCCACCAGTGGCCTGCCGCCCCGGAGGTCATCGACCACAGCCGCTTCGGCCTCGGCATAGCGCCGAGCACGCGCAAGAACCTCGCCTTCGATGTCGGCATGAAGCGCCACGACCCCTCCGTCGTCCATGACCACGAGATCGCCACCATCGATGTGCACGTCGCCCACCTGTACCGCGTCGCCGACACCCACCACCTCGACCGACCGGCCTGGACCAACGGTTCCCTGGGCTCGGGCCCAGGTGGGCAAAGCGAGTTCGTGGAGCGCTGCCACGTCGCGGGCAGTTCCATCGAGCACGACGCCACGCACACCTGCGTTGCGCGCTGCAGCACCGAGGATCTCACCCCACACCGCCCCCGACATCGACGGCGCTCCACCGATCACCAGGATCCGGCCGCCGACGGACTCTCGATTCAGGATGGAGAACAGCGGTCCGAGCCCGGCACCGTCCTCGACCATCGCCAGCTCCACGGTCACCACTCGAGCCGCCACAGGCTGGGGCGACGTCACGATCGGCTCAAGCGGCGGCGAGATCCATCCGTTCGAACCGCCCATCAGCAACACGTCCGCGAGCGCGGTGGTCGGCGGCATGCCGACTCTGTTAGGTCCGGTCTCGCCAGTCATGGCTGTCCCTCTCCTTGGGCATCTCTCTCAGCCGGCCCGAGCAGGAACTTCCGGATCTTCCCCACCGAGGTGCGGGGCAGCTCGCGAACGACGTGCACGGCCCGCGGACGCTTCGACGGCGAAAGACGTTCGGTTGCCCAGGCCATGACCTCCTCGGGGTCGAAGTGCTCGACCTCGGGTCGGACAACGACATAGGCGACAGGAACCTCATCCCGCACAGGATCGGGCTCACCGACAACAGCGACCTCGAACACCGAAGGGTGGTCGGAGAGCACCTCCTCGACCTCGACGATCGAAACGTTCTCACCTGAGACCTTCAGGACGTCACCGGAGCGGCCCTCGAATCGGAACCAGCCCTCTTCATCGACCCGACCCCGGTCACCTGTGCGGAACCAGACGACTCCGTCCGGCTCGTGAGAGATGATGGCCGCCTCGGTCGTGGCGGAATCGTCGAGATACTGCATGAACAGGGTCTCGCCCGGCACCCCGCCCACGACGAGGTCGCCGACCTCACCAGGCGCTGCCGGACGACCGGCGTCCGTGGTGAAGACCTCGACGGTACACCCCAGCGTGACCTGGCCCATGGCACTCGGTCGTTGCCCAACCGGTGGATTCGTCAGCACAGCCGGCAAGGTCTCGGTCATGCCATAAAGCTGACGGGGGTGACAGCCCACGAGCTCAGCGAAGGACTCGTACTGCTCATCGGTGAGGTTCTGGGCGAACCAGACATGTCGCAGAGCGAGCCCTTCGACCTCTCCTCCAGCGTCTCGGGCCAGGATCATCCTCATCGGCGCGGCGAAGAGGCTGGCGTGGGTCGCCCCGAGCTGAGCCGCCTGTTCCCGAAAGCGGCTCGCGGAGAACGAACCGACCAGACCCACACTGGCACCGGCCGAGATCGCCGAGGCGAACGAGTAGTACTGGGCGTTCGCGTGGAAGAGCGGCAGCACAACCAGTTGACGGTCCCCCGGTCCGAGTCCGGCGGCCGCGGCCATGACGTCTCCCGCAAACGCGTAGTTGGCCTGGGTGAGCTCGACCCCCTTCGGTGCCGAGGTGGTACCCGAAGTGAACATGACCGCCAGTCGATCGGTCGGCAGGGGCGCAACTGTCGAGAGCGGGCCCGAGCCCCGGGCACTCGTCGATGACCCGTACATCCGGATCTGATCCAGTCGGGTGTCGGACTCGTCGATCGCCACCATCCCGCGCGCGGTGTCACTAGCGAGCGACGCCACCGCCTCTCGGTAGACCTCGGCCCGCTCGATGGCACAGAAGCCGACCGTCGGCTTGGTGCGGGCGATGTGGCCTGCTAGCTCGGTCGAGGACGCGTGGGGATCGGATGGGACCATCCATGCGCCGAGCCGGGCGGTGGCCAGCCAGATCGCCACGAAGGCGGGTGAGCTGGCAAGGGTCAGGTGGACCGAGTCGCCGCGCCCGACTCCCTGTTCGTCGAGCCAGGTCGCTACCTCGCCCACCAACGAGTCGAACTCCGAGTAGGTCCACTCGGTAACGACTCCGTCTTCGCCGAGCCAGAAGAGGAACGGCGCATCTGCCCGGGCCGCGACCGCCCGATCCCAACGGGCGGTGAAGGTCGGGAGGAACCGGCGACGCATCGTCAGACGCGGGCGTCGTCGTCGTCGACGGATCCGTACCCTCCACCGCCGGGGAGATCGAGACGGACGACATCGCCGGGCTGGAGCGTCAGGCGCTGTTGGGTCACCACCGGTTCGCCGTTCACGGTGAACCGACCGGTCTCCCCCGCGTCGCCACCGAAGAGTCCCGCTGGGCCCTTCGCCAACCGGCTCGTCACCGCGTTCAGCTGCCATGGACGCTCCGTGTCGACGGTGAACTCGATCGTCTGGCCCAACCCACCCTTGGAGATCCCACCACCACCCGACCCGGCGCGCAGCTCCTTGCGCAGGAACCGCAGCGGGGCAGAGGCCTCGACCACCTCGATCGGCACAGCGGAGACACCGGTCGGATAGGACGTGGCGGAGAGCCCGGGCTTGTGAGATCGGGCACCGACCCCACCTGCGTAGGTGAACATGGCGGTGATGAAGGGGCTGCCGTCGTCGTGGTTGCCGCTCACCTGCATGGTCCACACCGCACCTGCACCTTCGGCGATCACCGCCTCGGGGACCACCTGGGCCAACGCCTTGAGCAGTGGCATCGGCAGGAACATGCCGACCACGTGGCGAGCGGTCCCCGGCATGGGCGTCACCGCGTTGACGATGCTGCCCTCAGGGGCTCGCATCCGGATAGGGGCCAGGCTCCCATGGTTGTTCGGGATGTCGGGGTTAAGCACGGACCGGATGGTGAAGGTCGTGTAAGCATGGGTGTAGTTGGGCGCGACGTTGATGCCCCACGGACTTGCACCCGAGGTGCCTTCGTAGTCGACGAAGATCTCACCGGCATCGGGATCGATCGTGATCGCCACCGCCACCGTGATCTCCGAACCATCAGCGAGGTCGAGGATCGAGGTCGCCTCATAGGTGCCGCCCGGAAGCGCACGCACCGCCCGCCGCGTGGCGTCCTCGGATCGATCGATGATCTCCTGGCCGAGCTCGGTGAGGTCGGCCAGCCCATGGGTGTCGCAGAGCGCGAGGAGCCGCTGGGCACCGACCTCACCGGACGCGACCTGCGCATGGAGGTCGCCTGCCATGTGATCGGGCTGACGGACGTTGGAGAGGATGAACTTCCAGACGTCGGCGTTGCGCTCTCCACCGATCATCAGCTTGGTGATGGGGATCCACAAGCCTTCTTCGAACACATCACGTCCACCCGCCCCGATGCCGTAGCCACCGACGTCGGTGTGATGGATCGTCGAGCCGAAGAAGGCGATGACCCGCTCGTCCCGGAACACCGGGCACAGCACCGTGACATCGAGCAACTGGCCCGCGGTCTTGTACGGGTCGTTGGTGATGAGCACGTCACCGGGTGAGAGGGTGGCCGCCGGGTACTCGGCGAGGATGGCGGGTGCCGAGGCGGCGAGGAGTTGATGTGGCCAGGGGTTCCCGTCACCGCCTGGGCGATCATCCTGCCATCCCGGTCGAACAGAGCATTGGCGAGGTCGCCCGCCTCGCGCACGATCGGACTGAAGGCCGATCGTTGCAGGGCCTTGGCCTGCTCGTTGACCGTGGCGATGAGGCTGGCCCAGAGGACCTCGAGCTCGATGGCGTCCATCAACGGGTACCTCCGGGGTCGCGGACGGCGACAAGCGCGCCGTCAGGGAGAACAGTGACGTCCCATCCGGGACGGATCACCGCCGTCGTCTCACGCTCTTCCACTAGGGCTGGCCCGGCGAACCGGGCACCCGGGACGAGCTGGCTCCGACGGTAGACGAGGGTGTCGGCGCTCCCGGTGTCCCGTGCGAAGCGGGCCGGTCGGACGTGATCCGGTCGGGGGGAGTCGGGCGGGTCAGCGGCGTGCACGATGGGCTCCACCTCGGCCTGCTGGCCTTCGATGGCTGCCAGTGCCGAGATCCGCCACGTGACGATCTCCAGGCCAACTCCTGGAATGGCCAGACCGTAGATGCGCCGGTACTCGTCCTCGAACCGGGCGAGGAGCTCATCGTCGGTGACGGGCCAGGCGTCGGGGTCTGTGCCAGCCGGGAACCAGATGGTGATCTCGTTGCCCTGACCAACGTAACGGGCATCGACTCCGTAGCGGAACGCCACGTTCTGATCCGGGACACCGGCCGAGGTCGGAGCACGCGCCTGCCCTCGACGCGCAGCTCCTCTAGGAGCGAGTCGCGCTCGTCGTCGGGGATGCTACCGAGCCTGGCCACCCGGGAGCGCGCCAGGTCGATCCGGACCGGCGACACCAGGGTGCCGAACGCTGACAGGACCGAGGCGTTGATGGGGAAGACGACCCGGGTGGCCTCGAGGAGCTCGGCCACCCCACAGGCGTGGACCGGTCCAGCTCCTCCGAACGCGATGAGTGGCACCCCCCGCAGATCGACGCCGTGCTCCACGGCGTGCATCCGAGCAGAGGCGGCCATGTTCTGGTTGACGAGCTCGTGGATGCCAGCGGCGGTCTCGTCGGTGCTGAGCCCGAGGGAGCTTGCGAGCTTGTCGATCGCTTGCTCAGCTGCGCTCCGGTCGAGGGGCATCTCACCGCCGAGGAACCAGTCAGCATCGAGGAGGCCGAGGATGAGATCCGCGTCGGTCACCGCGGCCTCGCCGCCGCCACGGCCATAGCAGGCGGGACCTGGATCCGCACCGGTGGAGTCGGGCCCGACCTTGAGGAGACCCAGGTCGTCCACTCGGGCGATGCTGCCGCCGCCGGCGCCGATCTCGACCAGGTCGACCGACGGGACCGATACAGGAAAGCCTGAACCCTTCTTGAACCGGTAGATCCGAGCGATCTCGAAAGTGTTGGCAAGATCGGGCTCGTGATCCTCGATCAAGCAGGACTTGGCCGTGGTCCCTCCCATGTCGAAGCAGAGGAGCCGGTCCTCGCCGAGGCGGCGTGAGTACCACGATCCAGCGAGGGCGCCAGCGGCTGGGCCGGACTCGACGAGGCGGATCGGTACACGCTTGGCGTCGGCAGCCGAGACCACGCCGCCGTTCGAGAGCATCATCAGGACACCACCGCCGAACCCCTCGGCAGCGAGCCACTCCTCGAGCTCGTCGAGGTAGGGCCCGATGACCGGCATCGTGGCAGCATTGCAGGCACTGGTGATCATGCGCGGGTACTCGCGGATCTGGGGCGACACCTCACTGGAGATGCAGATCGGGGCGTCGAGCGCGTCGACGAGATGGGCGACGACGAGTCGTTCGTTGGATGGATTGGCGTAGGAGTTCAGTAGGCAGACCGCAACGGATTCGACCTCGTTGTCGACAAGCGAGGCCGCCAGCGCATCGAGAGCCGCCGACTCCGGGGCATGACGGACCTCACCGGTCGCCATGGTGCGTTCGTCGAGCTCGAAGGTAAGCGATCTGGGGATCGGCGGCTCCGGGAACTCGATCTGGAGGTCGTACATGTCGTACCGGTGCTCATCCCGGATGAGCAGCGTGTCACCGAACCCGCTGGTGGTCACCAGCGCGGCCCGACCGATCTTTCCCTCGATGAGTGCGTTGGTGATCAGAGTCGTCGCGTGAACGATCGGTGCCCGTATCTCGGACGGGGCAACGCCCGCCTTGGTCAGCAGCTGGGCGATGCCGGCACGAACGCCGTCGAGCGGTGCAGCGGGAGTGGTAAGGGCCTTGTCCACCACCACGTTGCCGGAATTGGCATCGAGCAGCACGACATCGGTGAACGTGCCGCCGATGTCCACCGCGAGTCGCCAGTCAGCCATGAGCCACCTCTTCCTCGGGTGCACCGACTCGGCGTGGCGCGAAGACGTCGATGATCCAGCACTCGTCATACTCGTCGTCGCCGATAAAGACCGAATCGCCGTGCCAGACTCCGGGCCGGGCGAAGTAGAGGTCACCCGGGCGCAGGACCGTGCGCTCGGTCGGCTCGTCACCTTCACCGATCCGAAAGTCGAGCCCCCCGCGCACGATGAGTCCGAACTGCTCGTGGTTGGGGTGCTGGTGCAGGTAGGAGCCGGTTGCTCCTCCCGCGATCCTCCAGAACCAGATCGTCATTCCCTCAGCATCGATCACACGGCGACGAAAACCTGGTCGCCCGGTGTCATCGAAGCTTCCCTCGTCGACGAACCACACGTCTTGATTGCCCTGGCCCAATGTTCGGAATCCTCCTCAGTGATCGCTGGCCGCAGCACCGGCACCAGAGCCGCGCCGTGGTGGACGGACCGGAGACCGGCGTGGGTGCGCGCCTGCGCGGCACGCACCCACGCCGGGTCCGGGGAGATCAGGCGTCGACGTGCGCCTCTGGGTTCGCACCCCACTCGATGATCTGCAGGTAGTTGCCGTCGGGGTCGGCCACGGTGCCGATGAGTCCGAAGGGCATCTGCTCCACCGGACGGATCCATCGGACCCCAAGGTCCTTCAGGTGCGCTTCCAGGCCTCGGCAGTCGTCCACGTGGAAGTTGATGACGTAGCGAGCGGCGTCGGTTGCGGGCCCGGACACCTCCGAGTGCTCCTCGATGAAGTACTGGACGGGCCCGTACTCGAAGGCACCACCCTCGTTCTCCTCGACCCCGAACCGCGCGCCGATACCAAGTCTTCATCTCATCGACGTTGCTCGACCCGATGAGCAAGCTCCCGATCGGTGGTGCAGTCATGTTCGTCTCCTTGCCTGTGGGTGTCTGTGGAGCCGCGACATGCACGAGACCCAGACTCCGCCCGGTCAAGCCGGTTCCGGGAGCCTCCCACTGTGTCGCTCAGTCCGATTGACTGTTGGTCTGACAATAGTAACGTCTGGGTGAGCTGTCAAACTGACTCATCGATCCTCTACGATGAACGCTGAACTACTGTGCAGCAGAAAGACCGCCCCCACGCGCCCTGGAGGGTGCGCCTGGCGGACAGCAGGCACACCCGGTGCAACGTGCGACCAGGGAAGGGAACCTCAATGTCATCGCCGAACAGTCGGTTTTCCCCGATCGCGAGGACGACCGTCGCATCTGCGGTTCGCGACGCGATCGAGGAGAGCATCCGTTCAGGGGCGATGCCCCCCGGCAGCCCACTTCCGTCCGAGCGGGAGCTCTCCGAGCAGTTCGACGTCGCGCGCGCACCTCGGTCCGCGAGGCTGTCCAGGGTCTGCTCACGTTGGGCCTGATCGAAAAGCGCGGCAACCGCTCCTATGTGATCGAGCATCTGCCCTCCTTCAGGCTCGACGGCGACGACCGCCGCAAGCTCCGGGTACGCGAACTGTTCGCGGTCAGGGAGATCCTCGAGCCGCCGATCGTGCGCCTCGCCGTGCAGAAGGCCAGCGAGGACGAACGCCAACGTATCGCTGACATCGCCCGACAGTTCCAGGCCGGAATGCCCCTCGAGGAGTTCCGCCACCTCGACCGTCAGTTCCATTGGGCTTTGGCCACAGCATGCGGCAATGAGACCCTCGCCGAGCTCTCGGGAAAGGTTCTCGACAGCCTCTTCGCCTCAGACGAGTTCCACGAGCTGCTCGGCTCTCGCGACAACGATGCGGCAGTTGCCGACGTCATCGACACCTCGGTGCGGGCGCATCACCGAATCGCCGAAGCAATAGAGAGCGCCGACGCGTCGAGGGCCGTGGAGGAGATCACCGCCCATCTCCACGACGTGGAGGACCAGATGGTCTCCCGCATGTCCTGACCGGATCAGGTGGGAGCCGCCGGGACCCCACGATCGCAGTGTGTTGGTGCTCGACGTCCGCCCAATGAGAGACCTCAGCCCTCGAGGACCTCGAGTCGCCAGGTCACCTCCTGAGAGCCAAAGCGGCGCACGTCCCCGTCGAGGTCGAGCGGTCGCACGATCGCTTCGTTCTCCTCATCGCCCCATTCAGTGGGAGGGACCAGCCACATGACCTCGAACTCGTTGCCGTCAGGATCGCGCGAGTAGAGACTCTTGTTCACGCCATGGTCACTCGCACCGATGAGCGCGCCGGCCTCGGCGAGACGCCGCTCAGCCGCCTTCAGATCCGCGAGGGTCGGGACCTCCCATGCGATGTGGTATAGCCCGACGGTGCGGCCACCCGAAGGCGGTCCCGCTTGCTCGCCAACGCTGAACAAGGCGAGGTCGTGGTGGTTCTCCGACTCGCCCGCCCGAAGGAACGCGAACCGGTCCATCGGATCGGAGATGACCAGCGAGAACCCCATCACCTCCTGGTAGAACTCGGCAATTCGGCGGGCGCTGCGGACATAGAGCACCGCATGGTTCAGTCGTGTGATCCTCATGGCTTCTTCGCTCTTCATGGTCGATGGTCGTCATGGGGTAGGAAGCTGGGCCGGATCGGCGGGCGTGCCTCCCGTCCGCTCCGGCCCTCAGCTTCGGCTACCTCAGGTATCAGCTGGCGGCTGCTCGATCAGCCGAGCCACCCGGCAATCTCTCCGGAGTCGATCGCGGCCACGACCTCGTCGAGGACTGCCTGCTCCTCCTCGCTCGGATCGCAAAGGATCGCTCCGACGCCGACGCCATCGGCCACTCCGAACAGTGCCCACTGCTCGCCCTCGGTGATCTCTCCCGCGTCGAAGGCGGCGATGACCTCCTCGAGGTACAGCGCTGGGTTGTACAAGATGGCCATGTCGAACTCGGCACTCGTGTCATCACAACGGTCGATCGACGTCGAAGCCACGCTGATGCCTGCTTCGTTGCCCGTCCTAACCACCGCGGAGAGCGCTCCACCCAGATAGGGATAGACCACCTCGCATCCCTGGTTGATCTGGGCGGTGATGGCCTCCTGCGCGAGTGCGGTGTCCTCGAAGTCGCCGGTGTAGGTGACCAACATGTCAAGCTCCGGGTTCACGTACTCCAAGCCCGCCCGCATCGAGATGTCCATGTTGTTGACAAACTGGAGCTCTGGTCCGGCAACGATGCAGCCAGTGTCTGCTTGCCTTCGCTCGAGCAGCAGGCCCATGGCGACCCCGCCGACGTAGTGAGCTTCGTTCTCGTTCGCCCCCACGGTGGCGTAGTGCTCACTCGCAGCTGGAGCGGAGGTCACCATCACGAAGGTGCTGTCGGCGTACTCGGGCGACTCGGCGACCGGTACGAAGCCCTCCGCCAGCTCGGCGCCACCGGCGATGATGAGGTCGGGGCCCTGGCGTGCGACGTTTTCGAATGCCTCGCGCGCTGCGCCGGGGTTCACGTTGTCTACCACGATCACCTCATAGCCAGCGGCCGCGCCCGCACCGGCAACGGCATCGGCCTGGCCCTCGTAAAATCCCCCGTCATTGCGATCTCCAGCAACCATGTATGCGATCGTGCCCGCGCCCTCATCGTCGGTCGGCTCATCAGCGTCGCCGTCATCGGGCTGATCTGTATCACCTCCAGAACCGTTCGCTCCTGTGTCGGCTTCATCGTCGTTTCCGCATGCCGTCGCTACGAGGCCCAGCACGAGCAGGATCAAGAACAGGGTTCGAGTCGGTGAGATTCGCTTGTGGGGCATGTGCCCTCCCTTGTCGTTTCGGATCGGGATGGAACCGACCCCCCAGATGGTCACTGGCTCGGAACCCGACCGCCCTCTTCGGAAGGGCGGCTTTGGCACCGCGAGCCTTCACGGATTGCCTGATTGTCAGACCGTCCTGCTATCAGGCTGTCAGCCTAATGAGCGGCGGGGGGCGCGTCAAGGAATACGAGGATCAACCCATCGCGAGGTTCGTGCCTCGCATCCGGACGCCGGCAAGGGGATCGATCTCGTGCCCCGCCTCGCGGAGCAGCTGGCGGAGTCGGGCCGCTCCGAGGTTGGTCTGGCGAATCGTGACCCCGAAGGGCCTCAGCGCGTCATGGATAGCGTTGGCCAGCGCGGTGGGCCCGACGATGATCCCGGCCTCACCGGCACCACGGAACCCTCCGGACAGTGCAGCGGGGGTCTCCCGATGGACGGTCCGGACTCGGGGACCGAGTCGAACGCCGGGATCTTGTAGTCGAGCAGCGAGGTGGTGAGGGGCTGACCCAACTCGTCATAGAGGACCTCCTCGAGCAGCACGGCGCCAACGGCCTGGGCGAACGCGCCCTGGATCTGACCATCGACAATCATGGGGTTGATCACCCGTCCACAGTCGTGGACGATAACTGCGTCCTCGACCGAGACGTGCCCCGTGTTGACGTCTACCTCGACCACGACGGCCGCGGCCGCAGTGGCATAGGTCGCGGCGACGTTCATGCGCCCCTGCTCGTCGGGAAAGGCGCTCGTGTTGCCCGGATCGTAGGCCTCCAGCACGCTGAGTCCCATGTCCTCTCCCTTGGGGACCAGGAAGGTGTGCAGGTAGGCAGCACCCGCCACCGCAGCGAACGGCAGCTCGGCTTCCCCGGTGCGGAACATGCCGTCATCGAGGGCCACCGCCTCGACCGGAACCTCCAGCATCGCAGCGGCAATCCTCAGCATCTTGTCTCGCAAGCGCTCAGTGGCCCGAAGCACGGCCCCACCACCCATGACCGCAGAACGACTTCCCCACGTGCCCATGCCATAGGGCAGCATTGCTGTATCGCCTTCCTCGACGCGGACGTGGGCCAGCGGCACTCCTAGTCCGTCGGATGCGACCTGAGCGAGCATCGTGGCGTGCCCTTGGCCTTGGCACTTGGTCCCCACCGCGATCGTCACCTGACCATCGGGCTGGACCGTCACCAGCGCCATCTCGAAGCCCCCGTAGCGACCCGCAACGACGTGCAGGTTGGGCGCGGTGGCCTCGACCATCGATCCGAGGCCGATGCCGAGGTGACGACCCTCAGCCCGCGCAGCCTCCTGGCGCTCCCGAATGCTCCAGTAGCCGACCTCCTCGAGTACCTGCTCCAACTGAGCGGAGAAGCTGCCCACGTCATAGGCGGCGCCGGTCGCCGACGAGTAGGGTCGGGGAGCGTCGGGGATCATGTTGAGCTGCCGAACCTCCGCAGGGTCCTTTCCGAGGCGCTCCGCGAGCAGATCCATCATCCGCTCGATCGAGAACTGTGCCTGCGGCTGCCCGAACCCTCGGTACGTGCCGAGTGGGCACTTGTTCGTGGCCACACAGTGGAGATGATAGGCGTAGCGCTGAATGTCGTAGGTGCCGGTCATGAGGCTCGTCGTCACCATCGCCGGCGCCGCGCCGGTGAAGTACAGCTCGGGACTTCCCACGTCTGCGACGATCTTCGCCCTGAGGCCCAGCACCCTTCCGTCGTCCCGATAGGCCAGCTCGACCTCGTGCACCTGGTCCCGGGAGTGGACACTCGCCGCCAGGCTCTCCGACCGGTCCTGCACCCACATGACCGGATGAGGCACCAACATCGCGACCAGGGCGACCAGTGACTCCTCTCGCATGAAGTGCTGCTTGTTCCCAAACCCGCCACCCATGTCCGGGGCGACCACCCGGATTCTCGCTTCGCTCAGCCCGGTGACGTCGGACACCACGGTTCGGAGATTGTGCGGCTGCTGAGACGATGCATGGAGCAGCAGGTCGCCGGTGCCCGGGTCGAATGAGCCGCAGGCTCCATGGCCCTCCATCGGAAGCCCGATGACCCGATGCTGGGTGAAGCGCTCGGTCAACACGCCATCGGCAGACGCGAACGCGTCATCGAGATCACCGGTGTCGAACTCGAGGGTGAGGAACTCGTTGGAGCCCCAAGCGTCGTACAGTTGCGGCGCATCCGCCGCAGTCGCGGCGATCGGGTCGGTCACTGCGGGCAGCACCTCGTAGTCGACCTCGATGAGCTCGAGCGCGTCCTCGGCCTGATATCGGCTCTCGGCCACCACCACGGCGACGGGCTCACCGACGAAGCGCACCTTCTCGATCGCCAGCACGTACCACTCCAACGGCTTGATCGTCGGTAGCGGCAGGAGATGGGAGAACGGTTGGCTCACCCGAGCAAGCTCTGCCCCGGTGAAGGCTGCGACCACCCCGGGGGACTCGAGCGCTGGAGCGATGTCGATGCTCGTGATGAGAGCGTGAGCGTGTGGACTCCGCAGGATCGCGAGATGCTTCAACCCGGGCACATCGAGATCAGCGAGATAGGTTCCGCGGCCAGTCAGAAAGCGGACGTCCTCCACCCGGGGGACGCGCTGACCGATCATCGGCTCGGCGGCTCCGGCAACTGCTTCGCTCACCTGCGGTCGCCTCCTTCGCTATTGTGGTCTCGGTCCGAAGATCTGCCCGCGGCCTCACAAACAGCGTCGACGATCGACTCGTAACCGGTGCAACGACAGAGATTGCCCGCCAAGGCCGTTCGGACATCCTCCGGTGTGGGGGCGGGATTATCACCCAACAACTCGACCGCAGCGATGACGATCCCCGACGTGCAGAACCCGCACTGGAGCCCGTGATTGGCCCGCAGCGACTCCTGGACCGGGTGCAGCGCCTGGGGCTGTCCGACTCCTTCGACGGTCACGATCTCGCACCCACCGGCCTGCACCGCGAACATGAGGCACGATCGGACGGCGGTGCCATCCACCAGGACCGCGCACGAGCCGCACGACCCCTCCTCGCAGGCCGCATGGGTGCCGGTCAACCGCAACCGGTCCCTCAGCAGGTCGAGGAGCAACAGACGAGGCTCGACCTCGCCCTCGTACGGCTGCCCGTTGACCACGGTCTCGATCTCGGTCATCCTCTGCTTCCCTCACTCCGCGCCCAGGCGGTTCGAATGGTCTCGAGCAACAGCAGTTGGACCAGCTCGGCCCGATCCTCGACCGACACGTGCGCGTCCCCGATCGGATCGAAGCTTCCGGCCACACGCGCCGCCATCTCTCGTAGGAGGTCGTCGGAGAGCGCGCCGTGGCCAACCATCGGCTCGAGCGCCGCGGAGAGGTCGACCGGGACCGACGAGAGGGCGCAACCTCCAGCCCGGGCACTGGTGCAGCGTCCCTCGGCGTCGCGCCGCAGCACGACCCCGACGCCCGCCGTGGCGAAGTCACCCCTTCGGGGCGCGACTTCAGCGAACGCTGTGCCATCACCCGGCTGCGCTCTTGGAACCGAGACGTCGACCACAACCTCTCCCGGTTCGATGGCAGTCGAGAAGAACCCTTCGAAGAAGTCGATCGCTGCCACCTCGCGTTCGCCCTCGCCGTCCCGCAGGCGCACGCTGGCACCCAGCGCGATGAGCGCGGCGGGAAGCTCGGCAGCCGGATCGCCATGAGCGATGCTGCCGCCGAGGGTCCCGCGGTTCCGGATCTGAGGATGTGCGATGTGGCCTGCCGCCTCGGCGAGCAACGGGGACACCTCGGCTACCTGGGGATCCCGCTCTAGACGACGATGCCGACACAGGGCACCCAACCGGACCCACTCCTCATCGACCTCCACAATGTCGAGGGCCGACAGCCCGTTCAGGTCGACCAGCAGTGACGGTCGAGAAAGTCGGTGGTTCATCAATGGGACGAGGCTCTGACCTCCGGCGAGGATTCGAGCCTCCTCATCCGATGCGAGCGCCTCGAGCGCTTCATCGAGGTTGGTGACCGCGAGGTAGTCGAACGTCGCCGGTTTCACGGTCTTCGCCTCGTGATCCCTGTGCTTGCATGGCCCTGCATCAGACCTCCCACTAGCCAGACGGCTGGACCCCCGGCATTTTATAACCGATCTTCAGACAGTCAGACCATAGGATGTCCTGCTGATATGGTCAACAGGCACCGCATCGGTCTCGTCATCGCAGCCGCGGCGCTGTGGGCACTCCTCAGCATCTGGGTGACCGAGGCCCTCGCAGCCGGGGTCGGGCCTCGCGAGGTGGGGTTCTGGCGGGCGGCGGTCGGCGCCGGGTGCTTCGCGCTCCACGCCCTCCTGAATCGGAGCCGGCTAGAGGTTCGCCAGCTCCCGTCCGGCTTCGTGCTCGGCGTCATCGGCGTCGCACTGTTCTTCGTCGCGCTCCCCGAAGCGGTGTCGCGAGCCGGAATCGGCATCGCGTGGGTGCTGCTCTACACCGCACCGGGCTTCGTCCTGGTCGTCGCATGGCTGCAAGGAGCCCCTGTCCGATTGCGACCCGTGGGCCTGCTCGCGATGGTGCTCCTCGGCGTCGCGCTCATCGCCGGGGACACCGCAACGATCGGATCCGGCACCGGTCTGCTCTGGGGGTTGGTCAGTGGAGCCGCCTACGCATCCCACTACGTGGTGGGGGGCTCGGCGGCTCCGGGCAGCCCCCTGAGCCGCTACGCGTTCGCCCTCGGGATCGGAGCGCTCATGATCGTTCCGTTCGTGGACTGGGCGCCCAAGTCTCCAGAGGCATGGTTCCACCTGGTGTCGACGGGTGTGGTCTCCACCTACCTGCCGTTCCTCGCCCTCGCCTACGCACTCCGAACAGTCGACCCCACCACGGCCGCCATGCTCGCAACGCTCGAGCCCGTGTTCGCCACGACGATCGCGGCAACTGCGTACGGGGACGTGCTCGGACCAGTCACCCTCATCGGGGGTGTCCTGATCCTGGGCGCGGCCACGCTCAGCGCGACCCGACCGGCGACCGCCGCCGCCTCACGTCCAGCGCTTCATCGAACTCCGCCCGGCCACGACTCGCGATAGCGCTTCACCAGCCAGCGGTTGAACTGCTGCAGCGTCTCCTCCTGCCAGGAGTACCGACCCCTCGGAGCAAAGACCGAGCGCAGTCCCTTCTGGGTCATCTCATCGGCGTAGAGATCCTGGATGTTGAAGTTCTCCACGCCCCGATCGGCGGCATCGAAGAGGAACTCGAACATCGGGTCGTCGAGCGCAGCCTGCTCGAAGCAGTAGCCGATGTGGATCGTGATCGACTCCGGCCCCGTCGGGTCGATGATGAAGTAGGCGACCTCGTCAGGAACGATCGCCAGCGCCAAGGTGGGTGGGATCAGGACGAACGACCCCCGCATGCGGTCCTCGTCGGTCAATCCCTCGAACACCGGGAACATTGCTCGCTTCATCGGGTTGAAGGACCCGTCCTTCTCGGTGAAGTGCTGGATCCGACCGATCGCGTTGTCCTCGTCGTCCCATTCGAGGAAGTCGTTCATGTGGCTGGGAGCGAACGTCTGCAGTGGTCCGTGCAGTCGACTGGCATGGTAGGGGTCGTTGAAGTTCTCCATCATGATCTTCCAGTTCCACGGAAGATCGGCATGGGTCCGCCCATCGAGGGTCTTGGTGTTCTCCAAGCCGTAGTTCTCGAGGATCGCATCGATCTTCGTCAACGACGGTGCGAGAGGCCTCGGGTCGGGGCCGAAGGAGACGAAGATGAAGCCCTGCCACAGCTCGACAGCCAAGCGTGGCAACGGGTAGTCGGCCTTGTCGAACCCGACGGCCCGATCCATCGCTGGCGTTCCGAGCAGCTCACCGTCCAGACCGTAGGCCCAGTGGTGGTACGGACAAGTGAACCGATTGCAGTTGCCACTGTCATCGGCGACCACCATGCCACGGTGCTGACACACCGCTGACATCACGTTGACCTGCCCCTCCTTGTCCCTCGCGATGATCAGCGGCTCCCCGAAGAGCGTCAGGGTGCGGTAGTCGCCAGGCTCGGGGATCTGATCGGACCGTCCGACACAGAGCCAGTCCTTGAGGAAGATTGCCTCCTTCTCGAAGTCATACCACTCCTGCGAACGGTACAGGTCAGGGGGCAGCAACCGAGCTTCGTCCACAGGCTGGACCGATTCCTCGAAGCTGGCGAGGAGCTCATCGTCGAAGACGCTCATTCTCAACTCTCCTTGTGTGGGTTCGGTCCACCGAACGGGACTGCCGACATCGGCTGGAGGAGCCGTCGGGCTCAGAGCTGACCCCGGGTCTCGAAGGTCAGCGGCGAGACATACCGGGTCTTCAACCATCCGTGCTCGAACGGTGTGACGAAGGTGTCCCGATACCGAATGTGCTTGATGAACCAACTGCCGTCGAGGCACGCGAAGTCGTTCTCGTACCAGGCACCCATCCAGACCTGGGCGCGACCGTCCCGGAGGGTCGCCGCCTCCAGCACCTGCCACTGACCCCATCCGGTCATGAGGTCCTGGGCTACACCGATCGACGCGTTGGCGAGATAGTGCGCCGTGAAGGGAAGCATCGACGGGTTGTCGAGGAACATCTCATAGATCCCGGCACGGCCCTCGGTAACGCCGAACTCAGCGAAGTTGCCCTGGCCCTCCCACTTCGCATCCTCGGTGAACATCGAAGCGATCAGCTCCGCCGACTTCACCACGTCACACGCATGGATGTATCGATACATCAGCTTCTCGATGCGGTCGACAGCATCGTGATGCTCGACCCGCTCCCGCAGCCGCGCAACCTCGGTCCGCAGTCGCTCGATCTCACTTCTCTCGGTCATCTCGATTCCTTCCTCTCGTATCGCCTGATCCGCGAACTGCAAGTCGGGACCGATCAGGCGGGCGTGAGCCCGACGGAACGGCGCGTTGTCCAGAGCCCGACGGGCACGGTCGAATGCCTGTCGCAGCCAACCAACGCGACGGGTCCGTGCACCGCGGCGTCTCATCACGACGTGGCCAGGCCGACCTCGTTGGCGTAGGACCGATAGCGCTGGACCAGCCAGCGGTTGAGCTGCACGATGGTCGTCTCCTTCCAGGAGAACGGTCCACGCGGAGCGAACTGGGACCGAAGGCCCTTCTGGACCAGCGTGTCGGCCTTGACGTCCTGCTCGTTGTACATCATCACCCCGTCCACGATCCATCGGATGATGTGGTCGAAGTTGTCGACCTTCACGGACTCCGGAGGCACACAGAGGCCGATGCGCAACGAGATCTCATTTGCCCCCTTGGGCAGGATCACGAAGTAGAACATGTGATCCGGCACGAGCCCGATCGGGGTCATCGGCGGGACCATCGCGAACATCACCCGGTTTCGCTGTTCCTCGGTGAGCGTCTCGATCGGTGGCAAAAGCGCCCGGTGGACTGGATTGAACGCGGCGTCCTTCCGGTCGAAGCCGGTCGGATGCATGATCACGTTCTCGTCAGGGGTGTGCTCACAGAAGCCATGACCCAGGGCGAAGTCATGGATGCCCTTGTGCAGGTACGCGTTGTGATATGGCTCCATGAAGTTCTCGAGCATGATCTTCCAGTTCCAGGGGTAGCTGTCGACCTCGATGGGCGGAAGGCTCACCATGTCGGCGACCCCGTAGTTCTCCATCTCCTGCTCGAGCGCGACCAGCGTGGGAGCCAGTGGCGATGCATCCTGCTGGTAGTGGCAGAAGATGAACCCCTGCCAGAGTTCCACCTTCAGCGATGGCAGGGTGCAGGCCGACTTGTCCCATTCGGTCTTGTTCATCTCGGGTGTGTGCACCACCGCGCCTTGAAGGTCGTAGGACCAGAAGTGCAGTGGGCAGCGCATCAGGCCGCGTTCGATGCTCCCGCTTCCCTCCATGAGGAGATGCCCGCGGTGCCGGCACACGTTGGACATCACCCGGATATCTCCGTCGTCGTTCAGCACGACGAGTGGGTCATCGTTGATATCGATCGTGAAGTAGTCCCCCGAGTTGGCGACCTGGTCGGCGCGCCCGACGCAGAGCCAGTTCCGTTCGAAGATGGCCTTCTTCTCGAACTCGAACCACTCCTCGGAGGTGTAGATGTGGGGCGGGAAGAACTTGGCGGTCGCCACATCTCCGGTCGACCGTTCGAGGTCCTGGAGTACGTCGTCGTTGATGAGATGGGAGAAGCTCATTCTGGTGGGTGTTCCTTTCTGGTGATCAGTCGTTCGTGCTTCGGGGGCTGATGGATGCTTCACACCGCTCTGCGTTCGAACCCGATGCCGAGCATTCGTGGTTGACGCTGACGCTGGCGGAAGATGTACAAGGCGAGGAGTGCCATGATGTACGGAGAGGCGATGAGCAGCTGCGGGTTGAGCTCGATGCCCAGGGCCGGCAACGCGAGCCGAAGTGCGTCCATGAACCCGAACACGAAGCAGCCGAGCAGGGCCCCCTTGATGCTCCACGCCCCGAAGATCACAGCGGCGATGGCGATGAACCCTCGGCCCGCTGTCATGTTCGGGCTGAAACCGCCGATGGCCCCGATCGAGAGGAAGGCCCCACCGAAACCGGCGTAGAGGCCACCGATGATGATCGCCTGCCGCCGCCGGAGGTTCACGGAGATGCCGGTGGCATCCGCCGCCTGCGGGTTCTCGCCCACTGCTTGGGCCTCGAGACCCCACCGGGTCCGATGGATCAGGAACCAGGCGAGCGGTACGAGCAGGTAGATGGCGAAGAACGGGGCTCGTTGCTCGAACAGCACCTCGCCGAGAACAGGGATCTGGGCCAAGGGCGGGATCGACCAGACTGGGAACCGCTCTGGATTGAAGCTCATTGACACGAAGAGGAACGTCGTGAGACCCAGAGCGAGGATGTTCAGCGTCAGGCCCACCACGAACTGGTTCACCGTGAGCGCGTGGGACAGGTAGGCCTGCACCAGGGCCACAACCCCGCCGATCGCGATTCCTGCGAGGAGCCCGATCATGGCAGATCCCGAGACCGAGGAGCCGACCACCGCGCCGAAGGCCCCGGCAAGCATCCCCCCTTCGACCGAGATGTTGAGGGTCCCTGCTTTCTCGGCGACGAGCTCGCCCATCGCCACGAAGGCCAGCGGCACAGCCAAGCGCGTTGCGCTGTCCAGTAGGAGTGTGATGTCGCCGACCACCTACGCACCTGCCTTCGCTACGTTGGCTCCGGCTTCCGCTTCGATCTGTTCGACCATGAGGCGCGCCTGACGACGGCGCTTGCGCCGACGCACGTACAGGGAGGGGAGCATGATCGCCAGGACGATCAGGGACTGGACCACTCCGACGATCGCCGAGTTCACCCCGGTCGCGGCAAGCACACCACCTCCCGCACGCAACGCGCCGAACAGGAACGCGACGAAGATGGCAAAGATCGGGCTGAACCCAGCCACGAGCGCCACGAGCAGTCCTTCCCATCCGTAGTTGTTCGACAGCCCTGGGTTCACCCGGAACGCCACCCCAGAGAGGATCACCCCACCAGCAAGGCCAGCGAATGCTCCTGACATGAGCAGGGCACCGCTACCGAAGGCGAGGTCGGACACTCCCGCCCGCTTCGCGGTACGCTTGTTGAGGCCGAACATCCTGAGCCGGAACCCCCACGTGGTCCGAGCGATCGCGAACCCGGCCGCGAGCGCCAGCCCCAGCGCGAGGAAGATCCCCACATGGAGCCGGTATCCCGAACCGGAGATGAGCACGGGAAGGCGCGCTGTCGCACTGACCGGATCGCTCTGTGGCGCCGCAGGCTGGATCGATCCCTCAGGGACGGTCTCCTGGAGCAACCACGAGCGGTTCACCAGGTACGAGACCAGAGCGAAGGCGATGAAGTTGAGCAGGAGCGTCGTGATGACCTCGCTCACGCGTGCCTGGTGGCGGAGAATCGCAGCGATGCCGGCCCAACAGGCTCCCCCAAGTGCCGCAGCGAGGAGCACGGCGGGAAGAACCAACACGATCGGGCCGGGCACGGTCAGGCCGACGACCACTGCCAACGTCGCTCCGATGACGAACTGCCCCTCCTGACCGATGTTGACAAAACCTGCTCGACCGGCGATCGCCGCACCGATCGCCACGATGAGGAGCGGGCCGGTGTGGTTGAGGGTGGTCACAAAGGATGACAACGACCCGAGACTGCCCTGGAGCATCGAGCTGAAGGCAGAGCCGGGCGGGTTCCCCGCGATCCAGAGCAGCGTGGCGGCGAGAGCGAGCGCCGAGAAGACGGCGATGGCGGCGAGACCGGCGAACCAGGCGAGGTCGGCCGCAGCAGCGGGCGTCAGCCGGCCCCGCATCCGGTAGAGGACGTCCCTGGGCGAGGTGGTCACTCCGTCTCACCACCCATCAGGAGGCCGAGCCGTCCGAGGTCGACGTCTGCACGGAGCATCTCGCCCACGACTGCCCCTCGGAAAATCACCGCCACTCGGTCTGCCAAGGCGAGGATCTCGTCGAGTTCGGTCGACACCAACAGGATGCCGGCCCCCTCGCTCGCCGCGAGTCTGAGGCGGTGCCACAAATACTCCATGGCCCCGACATCGAGTCCCCGTGTCGGCTGCTCGGCGATGATGAAATCTGGTCTTCGCGACAGCTCCCGGGCGAGCACAACCTTCTGCTGGTTGCCACCGGAGAGAGTCCACATGGGAGCGTGTACATCGCTGCACATGACGTCGAACTCCTCGACCAACATCCTGGCGTTGGCGTCGATCGCTTCTCGATCGATCACGCTGCTGCGTGTCACCGAATCCAGGTGGTTGAGCACCAGGTTCTCGGCGATCGACATGTCGAGCACGCAACCCGAGTCGTGGCGTTCGGCAGGGACTACTCCGAGCGCAGAGAGATCCGCTGGCACGCCTTCACCACAGTCGGCTCCGGCGATCGACACCGACCCCGTTCCGCCCGGGATTAGCCCGCTCAACACCTCGACCAGGACGCTCTGACCATTGCCCTCGACACCCGCAAGCCCGACGATCTCACCCCGTCGCACCGACAGTGAGAACTCGTCGAGCAAACGGTGGCCGTCATCGCTGTGCACGGTCAGCGAGTCGATCTCCAATGAGCGATCAATCTCGGCCTGGCGCTCGATGTCCGCGTCAAAGGCCTCGTCGACGTCACCGAGGCCGAGAGCCGCACCTTCACGATCGAGCGCGACGTCCCGCCCAAGCATGAAGCTCGCCAGTGACGGGGCATCGGTCTCCACCGTCGGCATGGATGCCACGACGGCACCCGACCGCAACACCGTGACCCGATCGGTTGCAGCGAGGATCTCCGAGAGCCGGTGGCTGATCAGTACTGCGGCGTAGCCGTGATCGTCGACCATTGACCGCAACACGGTGAAGAGCCGCACCGACTCTGCCTGGGTCAGGACCGAAGTGGGCTCATCGAGGATGATCACCTTCGGATCGCTGCGGAGGCACTTGATGATCTCGACCCGCTGACGCATCCCAGCCGACAAGTCCTCCACCCGTGCCATGGGGTCGACCTCGATGCCGAAGCGCTCCCCAATCGACTCGACGAGACCGATTGCCCGTCTGGGACTGAACCGTTCGGCGTCACCAAGCAATACGTTCTGCCACACTGTGAGCGAGCTCACTAGGCTGAAGTGCTGGTGGACCATCCCCACCCCGGAGCGGGCCGCCACGGCAGGATCACCTGGTGCCAGGGCGGTCCCGTCAACCACGACCCGGCCGCGGTCAGCCGTCTCTACGCCGACCACCACCTTCATCAGCGTCGATTTCCCTGCTCCGTTCTGCCCGAGCAGGCCCATGACCTCGCCTGGACGGACCTCAAAGGAGATGTCGTCGCACGCGACCAGAGGCCCGAACAGCTTCGTCACCCGGTCGATAGCCAGGAGGGGGTGCTCGCTCTCAGCGTGACCATGGCCGGCAGTCGGCATCGTCGTCCCGTCGACGGTCATTCGACCCTCTCCATCTCGAGGCTGGTCGGACCGCTGCCGCTGATCTGGATGACGTCCATCGGGCAGGCCGAGACGACTACATAAGCGTCCAGCTCGGCCCGTAGCTCCACTCGGTCGCCGGGCTTCGAGGTGGCTTCGCGGTAGTCGATCGTGCCATCGGCCATCGGCGGGGTGTTCATGAAGAGGTTGACCGGGTTGAGGGGCTGACGTCGGGGGTGAACCCCAAAGCCACGGCGCACTCGCGGAGGTTCTCTTCGCAGCTGTCGTGGTGACCTTCGACTCCGAGCTGCCGGTAGCGCTCTGGGTCACACGCGGCGATGAGCAGATCGTGGATCCCCGGAGACGTGTCGGACACCAGGGTGAGGATCGGGCGGCGCCGGTTCGTGAAGAAGGCCTCACCGATCGCCGGAAACAAGCGACGCAACGCAGACCGGGTGTGGGAGGCACTGAGATGTTCGGTGGGGTCCTCGGCGACGAACGCGAAGAGGTCCCCCACCTGTGCCCCGTGGACGTCGCGCACAGCGAGGGTCTCGCCACGGCGCACCAACACGCCTCGTCCCTTGCGGGCAGGTACTTCCACGCGCGGACCCCATTCGAGAGACTGCCCGGAATCGGGTGCGGTCACGTCGTCGCCTCCTTCTTCGCCTCGATGATCGGCGGATCGGTGTCTCGGGTTCCTGAACCGAGCGCGATGCGAGGGTCGTGGCCTGCCGCGAGGAGCAGGCGCAGCAGTGTCACCACCTTGGTGACGGGCAAGGTCGGAGCGGGGATCAGGCCCGCAGCAAGCAAGTCCCGCTCCGATCCCTCGAACCCATAGGTACGTCGAAGTGGCGGGCCAGCGCCGGTACGCGTCGTGTAGACCACCGGTATCTCGCCGGCCAGCCAGGCGAGGGGCGATACCCAGCTCGGTGGCACGTGGCCACCTCCCAGGGCCGCAACGACGACACCGTCGACCGATCCGTCGACGAGCACCGACACCGTCGACGGATCGGCTCCGGGCAGCGAGGACACGAGCACCACGTGGGAGGGATGCAGCGTGCTCGGGTCGGGCCGGATCGGGCCCAGGCGCACACGCGGCGACAGCACCAGCTCGGGCGAACCCTCGACCACCCATCCGAGCGCTCCAGGGACAGACTCGAAGGCGGCCGGAGACGCGGAGTGGCCCTTGGTGACCAGTGCCCCAGCGTGGATCTCCGAGGACAGGACGGCGGTGACGCCGATGCCGCGGCACGTGTCGGACCGGGCGACGGTGACCGCGTCGGCCAAGTTGGCGAGCCCGTCAGCGCCCGGCTGATCCCCAACCCTCATCGATCCGGTGACCACCACCGGCATCTCGTCGTCGTGCATGAGGTCGAGCGCGAAGGCGAGCTCCTCGATGGCGTCGGTGCCCTGGGTCAGCACCACGCCACGCCGGCCAGCAGCGGCCTCGGCGGAGATGGTGGCGGCCAGCTCCACCCACTCTTCGACCCCGAGCGCACCGCTCGAGGTCTGGTGGACCTGGGACGTCGTGACCGGGCCAAGTCCCGCTGCCGCAGCCAGGTCGGCGACGCCCTCCACGGGAACAGCTCCCTGTCCCTGGTCCTGCATCGCGATCGTGCCACCCAGGCCCATGATGAGGATCTCGTCGTCGTCGATCGGTCGCCCCGTCTCCCCCACGCGTCCCACCTACCGTCGGACAGAGACCGGTGCGCCATTCACCGAATCCGCAGCGCGGTATCGCTCGATCAGCCAGGTGTTGAAATCGGCCAGCACCGACTCCTGCCAGGAGTAGCGACCACGTGGGGCAAAGCGGGACTCCATGCCTCGCTGGACGGCGGTGTTCGCGGGGAGGTCCTGGTTGTTGAAGAACTCGACCCCGCTTACCTGCATCTCGAGCGTCTGCCTGAACAGCGGTAGCTCGACGGTGCTCTTCGGGAAGATGTAGGCCATCGAGAGCGTGTGGGTGCCGGGTCCAGTCGGCAGCACGGTGAACCAGAACGCCGAGTCGCACTGGATCCCCATCATCAGCCCGGGCGGCACGTAGACGAACTGGACGCTGTTGCGCTCGACCTCAGTCAGAGTCTCGATCGTGGGGAACAGCGCCTTCTGGATCGGGTTGAAGCCACCCTCGGCAACCTCGGTCGGATGGTGCCCGTACATGTAGGCCTGACCCGGCTCGAAGAGGGCGTAGTTGATCGTCGAGCTCGGGGCGAAATCGTGGATGATGGCGTGGAGACGGTCGGGGTGATACCCCTCCATGAAGTTCTCGACCATCACCTTCCAGTTGAACGGCAGATCCTCGATGAGCTCGGGATCAACGGTGACCATCTCGTCGATGTGCCAGTTCTGGAGGAAGGCATCGAGGGGGCCGAGCCGAGGAGCGAGAGGCTCGGCATCACCGCTGAGGTTGATGAAGATGAAGCCCTGCCATACTTCCACTCGAAGTTCAGGTAGGCGGATTGTGGACTTGTCGAAGCCGTTCGTCCTGTTCATCTCCGGTGCGCCGAGCAGACGGCCATCGAGGTCGTAGATCCACCAGTGGTAGGGACACTTGAAGGTCCGGGTGTTCCCGCTCGTCTCGGGAGGAAGCTCCAGCCACTCCTCCTTCGGACGTTCCCCCGGGGCGGTGACACACATTGCCCGATGCTGGCACACCGAGGACAGGACCTTGACCTCGCCCTCGGAGCTGCGGACCACGATGAGTGACTCGCCCAGCACAGTGATGGTGAAGAAGTCGCCGGTGTTCACCACCTGATCGCTTCGCCCCACACAGATCCACTCCCGCTCGAACACCGCCTGCATCTCGAAGTCGAAGAAGGCCGAATCGGTGTACACGCTCGGTGGCATCCCCACCGCGTCAGCAAAGCTCCCAGCAGAGCGATCGAACTCCTCGAGGGGGATCGGGCTGGCAAGCCCCGACGCGTTGGGTCCAGTTGTCATTCATCCCTCCGAGGAAGATACGGCCTGTTGACCTGATTGTCTGTCCAACGGACAGGATCGTGCACGGTGTGCCCGATGTCAACTCGGGCGCGTCCCGCTCGTGACGCGCATCAGAGACCTGCCGCGCGGGGCGCGGAACGTCGAAACCGGGCAGGACCAGGGTGTGCCTTGGCTTGTGTTCGGGAGCGGCTCGACCAGAGACCGGCCGCGACTCAGCGGCGGCGGCGAAGCCTCGCTCGAGGTCGGCGATGATGTCGTCGAGGGTCTCGAGCCCGACCGACAGGCGCACCAGGCCGGGCTCGACCCCCGACTGCAGCTGCTCCTCCTCGGAGAGCTGGCTGTGGGTCGTGGTCGACGGCTGGATCACCAGGCTGCGGGTGTCGCCGATGTTGGCGACGTGGTAGTGCAGCTCGAGCGCCTCGACGAAGCGGCGTCCCGCCTCCTGACCACCCTTGATCACGAAGGCCGGCACCGAACCGGCCCCCTTGGGGGCGAGACGCTGGGCCCGCTCATACCACCGGCTCGACGCCAATCCGGCGTAGGCCACCGACTCCACCTGATCATGTCCCTCGAGGAACTCGGCCACCGCCTGCGCGTTGGAGACGTGGCGCTCCATGCGCAAGCTCAGGGTCTCGAGCCCCTGCAGGAAGTAGAAGACGTTCTGCGGGCTGATCGCCGTTCCCAGATCTCGCAACAGCTGCACCCGGGCCTTGGCGATGAACGCGCCGTGGCCGAGCATCGGGAAGTACTGCAGGCCGTGATAGCTCGGGTCGGGCTCGGTGAAGTTGGGGAACCGCCCGCTCGCCTCGTAGTCGAAGGTGCCACCGTCGACGATCACCCCACCGATCGAGGTGCCGTGACCGCCGATGAACTTGGTGGCCGAGTGGACCACGACGTCGGCACCCCACTCGAGCGGCCTGATCAGATAGGGCGTGGCCACGGTGTTGTCGATCACCAGGGGGATCCCGTGCTCGTGGGCGATGGCCGACACCCCCTCGAGGTCGAAGATGTCGTTGCGGGGATTGCCGATCGACTCGCCGTAGAACACCTTGGTGTTGTCGCGGACCGCGGCCCGCCACGCGTCGAGGTCGTCGGGGTCGTCGATGAAGCTGACCTCGATGCCCATCTTGGGCAGCGTGTAGTGGAACAGGTTGTAGGTGCCGCCGTAGAGCGAGGCGGACGACACCACATGGCTGCCCGACTCGGCCAGGTTGAGGATCGTCAGCGTCTCGGCCGACTGGCCGCTGGAGACCGCGAGCGCTCCGGGGACACCAGCAGCGGTCTCGGCGATCCCACCCTCGAGCGCGGCCATCCGCGTCTCGAACACCACCTGGGTGGGGTTCATGATCCTCGTGTAGATGTTGCCCGGCTGGGCGAGCGCGAACAGGTTCGCCGCGTGTTCGGCGCTGTCGAACCGGTACGACGTGGTCTGGTAGATGGGGACGGCCACCGCCCCGGTCGTGGGGTCAGCCTGCTGTCCAGCATGGATCTGGCGGGTCTCGAAACCCAGGTCGCGGTCGGTCATCGGTCCTCCTGTGACGAATCCGCCGCAGCCTAGACCCTCAATTCCCGACCTGGCCAGTCAGAATTAGCCCTGACCGCCCGACACGTCCTGCACCCGGGTCTTCCCCGCCGAGATCCACGGCATCATCTGGCGCAGCTCGGCGCCCACCTTCTCGATGGGGTGGTCGTGTCCCCGGCGCTCCAGCTCGAGGAACCGTGGACGCCCAGCACGGGACTCAGCGATCCACTCCTCCGCGAACTTGCCGGAACGGACCTCGTCGAGGATCACCTTCATCTCGGCCTTCACCGCGTCGTTGATCACCCGTGGGCCCCGTGTCAGGTCCCCGTACTCGGCGGTGTCCGACACCGAGTAGCGCATCCCGCCGATGCCCTGCTCGTACATGAGGTCGACGATGAGCTTGAGCTCGTGGAGGCACTCGAAGTAGGCCGACTCGGGCTGGTAGCCGGCCTCGACCAAGGTCTCGAACCCGGCTTGGACCAGCGCCGTCAACCCTCCGCAGAGCACCACCTGCTCGCCGAAGAGATCGGTCTCGGTCTCTTCCTCGAAGGTCGTGCGCAACACCCCCGCCCGGGTGCCGCCGATGGCGTCGGCATAGGCCAGCGCCAGCGCCTCGGCCGAGCCGCTGGCATCCTGGGACACCGCGATCAGACACGGCACTCCCCCGCCTTCGCTGTAGGTGCGCCGCACCAGGTGACCCGGACCCTTCGGCGCGACCATGGCCGAGTCGACCCCCGCGGGCGGCACGATCTGGCCGAAACGGATGTTGAACCCGTGGGCGAAGAAGATGGCATCGCCCTCTGAGAGGTGCGGCTCGATCGACTCCGCGTACACCGACCCCTGCTCGGTGTCGGGCAACAAGATCATGATGAGATCGGCCTCGGCGGCAGCGTCGGCGACCGAGAGCACCCGCAAGCCGGCCTCCTCGGCCTTGGCGACCGAGGAGGAACCCTCGCGCAAGCCCACCCGCACGTCGATCCCCGACTCCTTGAGGTTGAGGGCGTGGGCGTGGCCCTGCGAGCCGTATCCGATCACCGCCACCTTGCGATCGGCGATGAGCGATCGGTCGGCGTCCTTTGCGTACAACACGTTGGCCACTGAGGGTCTCCTGTTCAGGTCCGAGTTGGTTTCAGGGGGTTCGTTCGAGCTTGGGGAGCGCCACGCGACCGGTTCGCTGGAGCTCCACGATCCCATAGGGTCGCAGCAGCTCCTCGAAGTCGTCCACCTTGACCGGACTCCCCTCGAGGGCGACGGTGATGGCCGCGTGGGTGACGTTGAGGATCTTCGCCTCGAAGATCTGCACCAACTCGAGGACCCGGGCCCGCTCCTCCCCCTCGGCCTTGACGGTCGCGAGCAACAGCTCACGTTCGACCGAGTGCCGCGGATCGAGCTCGCTGATCGACACCACGTTGATGAGCTTGAACAGCTGCTTGACGATCTGGTCGAGCGGCGCCGACTCGACGTCGACGACGATGGTGATGCGGCTGAGCGACTCGTCGTCGGTCGGCGCCACCGCCAGCGACTCGATGTTGTAGCCCCGCCGGGCGAACAGACCCGCGACCCGCGCAAGGACTCCCGCCTTGTTCTGCACCAGGACCGTGAGGGTGCGGTGGCCGAACTCGGTCATCGGAGCTGCCCCTCCTGCGACGGCTGCACCACGACCTCGGAGTTGGTAGCCCCGGCCGGGACCATGGGAAACACCTTCTCGCGGGCGTCGGTGCGGAAGTCGATGACCACCGGCCGGTCGTTGATGGCGTTGGCCTTCTCGATCGCGGCCGGCACCTCCTCGGGCGACTCGACCCGCATCCCGACACACCCCATCGACTCGGCCCACATCTTGTAGTCGGGAAGGTCGGGCGACAGGTAGACCTCGGAGTAGCGCTCCTCGTAGAACATCTCCTGCCACTGCCGCACCATTCCGAGGTAGGCGTTGTTCAAGATGGCGACCTTGACCGGGATGCGTTCGGCCGCGGCGGTGACCAGTTCCTGGGCGGTCATCTGGAAGCAGCCGTCGCCGTCGATGGCCCAGACGGTGCGGTCGGGCTTGCCGACCTTGGCGCCGATGGCCGCCGGCACCGAAAAGCCCATGGTGCCCAGACCGCCGGAGTTCACCCAGGTGTAGGGATGGTCGAAACCCCAGTACTGGCTGGCCCACATCTGGTGCTGGCCGACCCCGGACACCAGGATCGTGTCGTCGGGGGTCGTCGGCGAGTCGCGCAGCTGCTCGAGCACGTACTGCGGCTTGAGCGCCTCGCCCGGATCGGACGGCTCGTAGGCGAGCGGATACCGCTCCTGCCACCCACTGACCCGGGATCTCCACTCGGAACGGTCGGCCTGGGACTCGGCGCCACCGCGTTCGCGCAGCACCGACACCAGATCCTCGATCACCAGACGGCAGTCGCCGACGATCCCGACATCGGGCCGGCGCACCTTGCCGATCTCGGCCGGGTCGATGTCGGCGTGGATGATCTTGGCGTCGGGAGCGAAGCCGTCGAGCTTGCCGGTGACCCGGTCGTCGAAGCGGCTGCCCAGCGCCACCAACAGATCGGCCTCCTGCATGGCGGTGATCGCGGTGTAGGTGCCGTGCATGCCCGGCATGCCGAGGGCCAGCTCGTGGCTGTCGGGGAACGCACCCCGGGCCATCAGCGTGGTCACGACGTGGATGCCGGTGAGCTCGGCGAGCTCGCGCAGCGCCTCGGCCGCCCGCGCCTTGAGGATGCCACCACCCACGTAGAGCACCGGTCGGCGCGCCTCGCAGATGAGGTCGGCCGCGGCGCGGATCGCAGCGGGATCACCGTGGGTCTCGGGCTGGTAGCCGGGCAGATCGACCGACTCGGGCCAGTACCACTCGAGGGCCGAGGCCGGGTTCTTGGGATCGACGATGTCCTTGGGGATGTCGACCAGGACCGGGCCGGGGCGACCGGTGGTGGCGATGTGGAAGGCCTCGCGGATGATGCGGGGGATGTCGGCCGCGTCGGTCACGAGCTCGTTGTGCTTGGTGACCGACCGTGTGATCCCGACCGTGTCGCACTCCTGGAAGGCGTCGGTCCCGATCGCCCCGCTCGCCACCTGGCCGGTGATGACCACCATGGGGATCGAGTCCATGTAGGCATCGCAGAGGGGGGTGACGATGTTGGTGGCGGCCGGCCCACTGGTGACCATGGCGACCCCGGGACGGCCGGTCGCATGGGCATAGCCCTCGGCCATGTGGCCGGCGCCCTGCTCGTGACGCACGAGGATGTGGCGGATCGGCGAGTCGATGATCGGGTCGTACACCGGGAGGATGGCACCGCCGGGCAATCCGAAGATCACCTCGACACCTTCCATCTCCAGACTCTTGATCAGGGCGTGTCCACCGTTGGTCAACATGTGGGGATCCTCGAGTTCGTACAGGTCAGCATTGGGGTCGACAGGGCTGAGTGGTCAGGGAGACATGGTCCGAAAAACGACGACGACCTCCCGATGGGGAGGCCGAGGAGCGCACGCGGGGAGAGCGACAGCGTGCGCTAGGACACTACGAGAAGCTCGAACACGGTGCTCACGTGCACCAGTCTGGCAGCCACGGTCACCTCCCCGCAACACGACTCGCCACTACGGCGGGATCAGGCCTCGGTGACCGCCCCTCGCTCGGCCCCCTGGACCAGCCGGGCGAACTTGGCCAGCACCCCGGTGGTGTAGCGGGGTTCGGGCAGCTTCCAGTCCGCCCGGCGGGCGGCAAGGGTGTCCTCGTCCACCAGGAGATCGATCCGGTGCGACGCGACGTCGACCAGGATCCGGTCGCCCTCCTCCACAAAGGCGATCGGCCCGCCGGCGACCGCCTCGGGAGCGACGTGGCCGATGCAGAAGCCGTGGGTGCCTCCCGAGAAGCGTCCGTCGGTGAGCAGCGCCGCGTCGCCACCGCGGCCCACGCCCTTCATGGCGCCGGTGATGGCCAGCATCTCGCGCATCCCGGGACCACCCTTGGGGCCCTCGTAGCGGATGACCACGATATCGCCGGCCTCGATGCGACCGGCGAGGACCGCCTCCATGGCGGCGTCCTCGCCATCGAAGACCCGGGCCCGACCTTCGAAGTGATCGAAGTCGATCCCCGCGACCTTCAGCACCGCGCCATCGGGAGCGAGCGAACCTCGCAACACGGCGATGCCACCGATGTCGTGGATCGGATCATCGAAGCGGTGCACGACCTCGCCATCGGGTCCCGGCGGGTCGATCATGGCCAGGTTCTCGGCCACGGTCTTGCCGGTGACGGTCACCTCGTCACCGTGCAGCACGCCGGCTTCGAGCAGCATCGCCATCACGACCGGAACCCCACCGATCCGGTCGATGTCCCACATGTGGTACTTGCCGTGGGGCTTGGTGTCGGCCAGATGCGGCACGCGGGCCGCCACCTTGTTGAAGTCCTCGAGCTGCAGGTCGACCTGGGCCTCGTTGGCGATGGCCAGCAGGTGCAGCACGGCATTGGTGGACCCACCGAGGGCCATCGTCACCGCGATGGCGTTCTCGAACGCGCCCTTGGTGAGGATGTCGCGGGGGCGGATGCCCAACCGCAACAGGTTCACCACCGCCGCACCGCTGGCGACCGCGAACTCGTCACGGCGGCGGTCGACCGCGGCCGCCGAGGCGCTGGCCGGCAGCGACATGCCCAGCGCTTCGGCCACCGACGCCATGGTGTTGGCGGTGAACATGCCGGCGCAGGCGCCGATGGTGGGACAGGCCTCGCGCTCGATGGCGTCGAGCTCGGCGTCGTCGATGTTCCCCGCCGCGCGAGCCCCCACCGCCTCGAACACGCTGGTGATGTCGAGCACCGTGCCGTTGTGGTTGCCGGGAAGGATCGACCCCCCGTAGAGGAAGACCGACGCCAGGTTGATGCGGGCCGCGGCCATGAGCATGCCGGGCAGTGACTTGTCGCATCCCGCCAGGGTGACCATGCCATCGAGGCGTTCGGCGTGCATCACGGTCTCGACCGAGTCGGCGATGACCTCACGGGAGACGAGCGAGGCACGCATCCCCTCGTGGCCCATCGAGATGCCGTCGCTGACGGCGATGGTGGTGAACTCGAGCGGGTAGCCACCAGCGTCGCGGACGCCCTGCTTGGAGCCCTTGGCGAGCCGGTCGAGCGGCATGTTGCACGGCGTGACCTCGTTCCACGACGAGGCGATCGCCACCTGGGGCTTGCCCCAGTCGGCGTCGGTCATGCCGACCGCACGGAGCATGGCCCGTGCCGGCGCGCGCTCGTAGCCGTCGGTGACCTCGTGGGATCGGGGCTTCATGGGATCGCTCATGCCCGCAGACTAGTGAGCCTCACGATCTAACATGACCTCGAATGACACCAGCGACCGACCAGCACGCCGCGGTGACCGGCGAGGGCATCACCAAGCGGTGGGGCTCGACGAGCGTGCTCGAGGCCGCATCGTTTCGCATCGGCAGCGGAGTGACGGGACTCCTCGGTGCCAACGGTGCCGGAAAGACGACCCTGCTCGGCATGATCCTCGGCCTGCACCGGGCCGACAGCGGCACCCTCACGGTCCTGGGCCACGATCCCACAGCGCTCGGGGCCGAGGTGCGGGCCAGGATCGGGTACTCACCGGAGCATCACGTGCTGCCGCCCGACATGCGGGCCCACGACCTCGTGGCCCTCATCGCCAGGGTGCATGGCATCCCCCGGCGGGCCGCCACCACCCGTGCCAGCGACGCCCTGTGGCTGGTGGGTCTGGGCGAGGAGCGCTACCGGGCGATCGGCACGATGTCCACGGGACAACGCCAGCGGGTCAAGCTCGCCCAGGCGATCGCCCACGATCCGGTGCTCGTGCTGCTCGACGAGCCCACCGACGGGCTCGACCCGGTGCAGCGCGAGGAGATCCTGGCGCTCATCCGACGTATCGGCACCGAGTTCGGCATCGACGTCGTGTTGTCCTCGCACCTGCTCGACGAGGTCGAGCGGGTCTGTGACTCGGTGGTGATCCTGGGCAACGGCGGCGTGCTCGCGTCGGGGGCCATCGAGGACATCCGGGGCGACAGCACCGGCATCGTGGCCGAGGTCGACGATCACCTCGACCTGGTGGCGGCCGCGCTCGAGGCTGCCGGTTGGATCGTTGCCATCGACGGCACGCGTCTGAGCGTGGACCTGCACCCCGCCGATGTCGACCGAGGGCTCGACGCCGTGCGCGACGCCGTCTCCGAGGCGAACGCCCCCCTGCGGTCGTTGGTCCCCCAGCGCCTCAGCCTCGAACAGGTCTTCCTGCAGGAGCTGGCGTGAGCGATGGTGGGCCGATGAGCGACGCGGCACGCATCGCCGACCAGGGCTACCGCTCCTACGGCGGGCCACGCCACGGCACCGCCGGGTCGATCCGTGCGGTCACCCTGCACAGCATCGCTCGGGTGCTCGGCATCCGACGGGGAGCGATGGCCAAGGTGCTCCCGGTGATCATCATCGTCTTGTCGATGCTGCCCGCGGCCGTGTTCGTCGGCATGGCGGCGGTCCTGCCGGGGTCGCTGATCGAGGAGGGGGTGCTCCCCAGCTATGGCCAGTACTACGGCTACATCACCTCGGCCATCGTCATCTTCGCCGCGTTCGTCGCCCCCGAGCTGCTCTGCACCGACCGGCGCACCCGACTGCTGGGGCTGCTGCTTGCCTCGCCACTCGATCGCATCACCTACCTCCTGTCCAAAGCGCTCGCCGTGGCCATCTCGCTCGCCGTGGTCACGATCGGCCCGCCCCTGCTGATGCTGCTTGCCTTCACCTTCGAAGGGGCCGGACCCGCATCACCGGCCGACTGGCTGACGGTGTTGGGCCGGATCCTCCTGGCCGGCGCCGTCATCGCCGCGCTCCACACCTCGCTGTCGCTGGCGGTGTCGAGCTTCACCGACCGCAACGCGCTGGCCTCGGCCGGGATCCTGCTCACCCTCCTGCTCAGCGGCATCGTGACCAGCGCGCTCATCAACGGCGCCGAGTTGTCCTCCACGCTCGCGGTGCTCGACCTCCTCGGTCTTCCCTTCGAGCTGATCACCCGCATCTACCCCGACGTCGATCCGGCACGGCCCGAGCTGGCAACCGGACTGGTCGCCGCCGCCAACGCAGGCTGGACCCTCGTCTTCGCGGTCGTGGTCGTGGTGCGGTACCGGCGTCTGGTGGTCACCCGATGAGCCCGGCGACGATCCACTTCGACGAGGCCTCGAAGCACTTCGGCGATCTCGTCGCGGTGTCAGAGGTGAGCTTTCGGATCGGGGGCGGGGTGACGGCGCTGCTCGGCCCCAACGGTGCCGGCAAGTCCACGGTGCTGCGGATGATGTGCGGGATGATCGCTCCCACCCTCGGCAGGGTCAGGGTCCTGGATCGAGACCCCCGACGCGAGACCTCGCTGGCCGGCGACATCGGCCTGGTGTCCCAGCACGACGGCCTGTTCGACCGCCAGCGAGCACTGGAGTTCGTCGCCCTTGCCGCCACCTTGCAGGGCATCGCCGACCCGACCGCGGCCGCAGCCGCTGCCCTCGAGACCGTCGAGCTCGATCCCGCCGACCGACGCGTCCTCGGCACCTACTCCAAGGGCATGCGCCAGCGGGTCAAGCTCGCGCAGGCGCTCGTGCACGATCCCCGTGTGCTGATCCTCGACGAGCCCCTCACCGGGCTCGACCCGCGGCAGCGCTCGCACATGATCGAGCTGTTCCACCGTCTGGGCGACGAAGGGCGGTGCGTGGTGGTGTCGAGCCACGTCCTCGACGAGGTCGAACGCATCGGCTCGCGCATCCTCGTCATCGCTCAGGGCCGGTTGGCCGCCGAGGGCGACTTCCGCGCCATCCGGGCGCTGATGGACGACCGCCCCCACCGCATCCGCCTCCGCTCCGACCATCCTCGCGAGCTGGCCGGGGCGCTCCTGGCCGCGGGAGCAGCAATGGCGGTGCGCCTCGACGGCGCCGACGGCGTCATGGTCGAGACCACCGACATCGTCACCTTCCGGACCTCGGTGGCCACCCTCGCTCGGCGGAGCGACGCTCGCCTCTATGAGTTGGTCGGCCTCGACGACGACCTCGAGAGCGTCTTTCGCTACCTGGTCGGAGGTCGGTGATGGGCCGGCTGAGGCCGTTTCGGGCCCTGACCACCACCCTGGTGTCGGTGTCGGTGAGCCGGGCGCGCCTGACCGGTCTCGTCGCCCTGGGCGCCCTCGCCGTCGTGGTCGGGTTCGCGATCGGAGCCGCCGGACCGTCCTCGGCGACCCAGGCCGGCGCCGACCTCGTCAACGCCTACGGGCTCACCATCCTCGCTCCGATCGTGACCCTGGTGATCGCCTCTGCCACCCTCGGCGACTGCCTCGAGGACAACACGCTGGTGTACCTGTGGCTGCGACCGATCCCCAGGGCGCTGATCGTCGCCTCAGCGGGCGCGGCCGCACTCCTGACCGCAGGACCCACCGTGGTGGTGTCGCTGGTGATCGCCGCCGCGCTCACCGGTGGTGGGGGCACTCTGGTGGCCGCCACCGCGCTGGCCGCGATCCTGGCGGTGGTCGGCTACCTCGGGCTGTTCGTCCTGCTCGGACTGCTCACCAAGCGCCCGCTCGCCTGGGGCGTGCTCTACATCCTGATCTGGGAAGGGTTCATCGCCAGGGCCGGCACCTCGTCCAGTCAGCTCTCGATCCAGTACTACGCCAGGTCGGTGCTGGCCGAGATGGCCGAGGTGAGCCTGCGGCTCGGCGACGCCTCGATCGGTGTCGCGGTGGTCGTCCCGGTGGCGGCGATGGTGGTCGGCCTTGCGGCGGCGACGTTTCGGCTCAGGCACCTCAGCGTGGCCTGAACCACGAGGGTCAGCTGCCGGCCCGTTCACGCAGCAGTGAGGTCACCACCTTGCCGTCGGCCTGTCCCTTGGTGGCCTTCATGACCGCGCCGACGAAGAACCCGGCGACCTTCTGGTTGCCGTCGCAGTAGCTCGCCCACTCGTCGGGGTGTTCGGCGATCAGCCCGTCGACGACCGACGCCAGCTCGCCGGTGTCCATGGCCTCGAACCCGTGCTCGGACGCGAGCTCCTCGGGGCCGCGTCCGGTTTCGACCATGTCGGCGAGCACCGTCTTGGCCTGGGTGGCGGTGAGCTCACCGCCGGTCTCCATGGCGATGAGGCGGGCGAAGGCCCGGGGGTCGAGGCGGTCGGCGCCGTCGACGGCGAGGTTGTTGTCGATGTGGGTGAGCACGCGGTCGGGAGCGGCGCCGGCTTCGATCGCCGCGAGGGCGAGGGGGTCGAGGTCGCGTTCGACGGTCATGGCCGCGGCCGACGGTTCGACCCCTGCTGCTTCGGCCACGGCCCGTCGACGGTCGGCGGGCAGCGGCGGGAGCGCCTCGTCGATGGCCCGGACATCGTCGTCGCTGGGCTCGAGCGGTACCAGGTCGGGTTCGGCGAAGTAGCGGTAGTCCTCGGCCTCCTCCTTGGAGCGCAACGTGTGGGTCCGACCGTCGGCCTCGTCCCAGTGGCGGGTCTGTTGGATCACCCGCTCGCCGGCTTCGAGCAGATCGACCTGTCGGAGGGCCTCGTAGTCGATGGCTCGGCCAAGCGACCGCAGGGAGTTGAGGTTCTTGATCTCGCACCGGGTGCCGAAAGGGTCGCCCGGGCGGTTGACCGACACGTTGGCGTCGACCCGCATCGAGCCCTCCTCCATCCTGGCGTCGGACACGTCGATGGCGAGGATGATCGCCCGCAGTTCGGCGACGTACTGGCGCGCCTGCTCGGCGGTGCGCAGGTCGGGCTTGCCGACGATCTCGATGAGCGGGACGCCCGCCCGGTTGTAGTCCACCAGGGAGTACCCGGCCTCGTGGATGCGACCGCCTCCTCCGACGTGGGTGCTCTTGCCGGTGTCCTCTTCGATGTGGGCCCGCTCGATCCCGACCCGGGTGCCGTCGGGCAGCTCGAGCCAGCCTTCGACGTTGGTGGGCAGGTCGTACTGCGACACCTGGTAGTCCTTGGGCATGTCGGGATAGAAGTAGTTCTTGCGGGCGAACACCGACCGGCGGACCTCGCAGTGCAGGGCACGACCGAGGCGCATCGCGTAGGTGACCGCAGACCCGTTGACCACCGGCAGCGAACCGGGCAGGCCGAGACACACCGGGCAGACGTTGGTGTTGGGCTCGGAACCGAACTGGTTGGGGCATCCGCAGAACAGCTTGGTGGCGGTGGAGAGCTCGCAGTGGACCTCGAGGCCGACGACCATCTCCCATCCCTCGGGCAGCACGGTGTCGCTCACGACGTCACCTCCTCGCGCACGGCGGCGGCTTCGAGCACCGCCGCGGTCCGGAACATGTCGATCTCGCCGAGGGACGGTGCCAACACCTGGACCCCGACCGGCAGGCCGTCGTCACCGGTACCGAAGGGGACCGACATGGCGGGGTCGCCGGAGAGGTTGGACGGGATCGTGCACACGTCGTTGAGATACATGGTGAGCGGGTCGGCGGTCTTGTCGCCGAGGGGGAAGGCAGTGGTGGGCGAGGTGGGCGACAACAGGACGTCGAAGCGCTGGTAGGCAGCGGTGAAGTCGCGGATGATCAGCGTGCGCACCTTCTGGGCCTTGCCGTAGTAGGCGTCGTAGTAGCCGGCGGACAGGGCGTAGGTGCCGAGCATGATCCGCCGCTTGACCTCGTCGCCGAACCCCGCGGTGCGGGTGGCCAGGTTCATCTCCGGGGTCGTGGCCGCGTCGACGCGGAGGCCATAGCGCACACCGTCGTAGCGGGCCAGGTTGCTCGACGCCTCGGCGGGGGCGATCAGGTAGTACGCCGACAGGCCGTAGACCGCAGCGGGGACCGACGCCTCGGCGACCTCGGCCCCGGCGGCGGCCAGGACCTCGGCCGCCTCGTTCACCCTGCGGGCCACATCGGGGGCGATGCCCTCACCGGAGAGCTCGGTCACGACGCCCACCCGCAGACCGGCGACACCGTCGGTGAGGTGACGGCGGACCGGTGGTACCGCTCGGGGGATCGAGGTGGAGTCGGCGGGATCGTGACCGCCGATGACCTCGAGGACCATCGCCGCGTCGTCGACGGTGGTGGCGAACGGACCGATCTGGTCGAGCGACGAGGCGAAGGCGATCAGCCCGTAGCGCGACACCAGCCCGTAGGTCGGCTTCACCCCGACCACGCCGCACAACGCCGCCGGCTGGCGGATCGAACCTCCGGTGTCGGACCCGAGGGCCAGCGGCGAGAACCCGGCCGCGACCGCGGCCGCCGAACCGCCGCTTGAGCCCCCGGGGACCCGGGAGGTGTCGTGGGGATTGCGGGTGGGGCCGAAGGCCGAGTTCTCGGTGGAGCTGCCCATGGCGAACTCGTCGAGGTTGGTCTTGCCGACCATCACCGCCCCCGCGTCGGCGAGGCGCTGCACCACGGTGGCGTCATAGGGCGGCCGCCACCCGTCGAGGATGCGCGACGAGCAGGTGGTGGCGACACCCCGGGTGCAGAGGTTGTCCTTGAGGGCGATGGGCACGCCGGCGAGGGGGCCGGGGTCCTCCCCCGCCTCCACCCGCTGGTCGATCGCGGCCGCGACCGAACGGGCGGCCTCGGCGGTGACCAGGTTGAAGGCGTGTATCTGGTCCTCACGAGCCTCGATGGCGGCGAGGTGCTCGTCGACGACGGCGAGCGCGCTGCGCTCGCCCGACCGGACCGCGGCAGACAGCGACGCGGCGGTCATGGTGTCTCCCCCAGCACGGGCGGCACCCGGAACATGGCGTCCTCGGCCGAGGGGGCCTCGGTGAGCACCTCGTCGCGGTCGAGGGTCGGGCGCACCTCGTCGGGCCGGAACACGTTCGCCAGCGGATAGGGATGAGCGGTGGGCTCGACGCCGGTGACGTCGAGGGCGCCGACGTCGCGTGCGTGCTCGAGCACCGCGGCGAGCTGTTCGGTGAAGTGGTCGAGCTCGTCGTCGGCGAGCTGCAGGCGGGCGAGATCGGCCACGTGGGCGACCTCGTCCCGGGAGATGGGGGCAGACATGGTCCCCGAGCCTACCGGTGGGCCGAGGGACCGCTGTCGTGGCCGTGGCACCCCTCGCTGACACCGCGACCGGCGCCCCTCCCTCCAGTCGACGGTCAGGTGGAGTGGCGGTCGACGATGCGCTGGGCGCGGGCCAGCACGGGTGCGTCTACCAGGGCACCCTCGAACCGGAACGCCCCCTCACCGGGACGGCGACCGGCTTCGGCCAGCACGGCCTCGGCCCAACCCAGCTCGGCGGGTGACCCGAACACCGAAGCGGCGACAGCAACCTGGCGCGGGTGGATGCAGAGCTTGGCCCCCATCCCGAGCGCCGCGGCGGACCTGCAGTCGGCTTCGAGACCTGCATCGTCGTCCATGGCGAGAAAGGGGCCGTCGATGGGCGGCGGCTTGCCGGCAGCCGCCGCCGCGAGTGCGAGCCGGGAGCGTGGCACCAGGAGCAGCGGCTCCGACGGGTCGACCCCAAGTGCAGCCGAGTAGTCGACCGCTCCGAACGCCAGCAGGTCGACCGCTTCGAGGGTTGCCAACGAGTCGCAACGAAGGATGCCCCGGGGGGTTTCGACCAGCGCGATCAGCACCTCGATCTGCGGGAGTGCGACGCGGACCCTGTCGACCACGGCTGCCGACTCCACCTTCGGGACCATCACTCCGCGGAGCTGTGGCAGTTCGGCGAGGACGGCCAGATCGGCCTCGAGGTGCTCGTCGGCGTTGAGCCGGACATGGACCGGCTGATCGGCGAGGTCGTCCACGAGCGACCGGCGGGCGGCATCCTTCGCCGACGGGGCCACGGCGTCCTCGAGGTCGACGATGACCGCGTCGGCGCCCGAGTCGAATGCCTTCGGCACACGGTCGACCCGTGTGGCAGGAACGAAGAGATAGGTCCTGGGCGTCATCGCTCGACGGCCGCGGTGGCGCTCATGGTCGTCGTCCCCCGCGGGTCGACCGCGACCAGCTCGACGGACTCTGCTTCGTTCCGATCGCCGCGGAGCCGGAGGGGGGCGCCGGCGAATGCAGGCGCTTGACCACGGAAGCGGAACCCAGCCAGGTGGTCCCGCTCGGAACCGAGCAGATCGAGGAGGAGAACCGCTTGCAGCGGCCCATGCACGACCAGACCTGGGTAGCCCTCGACGCCGGTTGCGTAGGCGAGGTCGTAGTGAATCCGGTGGGCGTTGTAGGTGAGCGCGGAGAACCGGAAGAGCATCCGGGAATCTGGAACGACCGTTCGTTCGAGGTCGGCCGACGCAATGGGCTCGCGATCGTCGGTGCCCGACGCATCAGCCTGCGGCCGCGAAGGACTCGAGCTGGTCGAGGCCGGACGGTAGACGAGGTCCTGCTCTTCGACGACGCCGAGCTGGCCCTCCGATGAGATCTCGTGCCGGACGGTCACAAAGATCAGCCGACCGCTGCGCCCCTCCTTCTCGACCGGGTCGGAATAGGTCGTCGTACGAGTCAACGGCGAACCGACCGCGAGCGGTGAGCGGAACTCGACCCGCCCGCCTGCGAACATCCGTCGATAGGTACCGTCGGTGGGCGCGGCGGGCATCGGGACATGTCCGTCTTCCTGCAACCCAGACTGCCGCGACTCCGGGAGGAACGCGAGCCAGTGCCACAGCGGAGGGAGCGGATCGCCCGGTCCCGGTGGTGGACCCTCGGCCTCGATCAGGTCGTGCAACGCCCGGACCGATCGAGGGTTGACCTCGTCGTGGGCAGTGAGGGGTTCGCGCGTCATCCCGATCTCGTCGCCTGGTCCGATCCACCGATGAGTCCGGAGGCACGCAACTGCTCGAGCCGTTCGGGGCCGAGACCCAGCAGCTCGGTGAGCACCTCATCGGTGTGCTCGCCGAGGAGGGGCGCCAGACGGACCTCGGGTGGGTTGTCGGCCGACCGCAGCACCGAGCCGGGCGCCGGGTATGTTCCGATGCCGGGCTGGTCGACCGACGCGAAGATCTGACTCTGGGCGAGCAGAGAGTCGTCATCGATCACCAGTTGCTCGACCGTGCGGTACGAACCCCACAGGACCCCGCTCGCGTCCAACTCCTTGGCCACCAAGTCATAGGGACGACTCGAGAACCAGGGGCGAAGCAGCGCGGCAAGGACCTCACGGTGGCGGTACCGCTCCTCCTCTCGACTCAGATCGGCCTCGAGCGACGTCTCGAGCGCCGCGACGACCTGCTCGAGGCGAGTGACCTCCAGGAGGTGCTTCCATTGACGTGGGGTGAGCGCCACCACCATCACCCGCTCGCCGTCGGCCGTGGCGAAGTCGCAGCCGAAGCTGCCGTAGAGGTAGTTGCCTTCACGCAGGCGGCTCCTGCCGTTGATCGCCACGTCACCGACGAACCCCAGGTGAGCCATCGTCGCCACCGCCACATCGGCCAAGGCGACGGTGATCGACTGCCCCTCGCCGGTGATCGTGCGATGACGCTCTGCCGCGAGCACCGCCATCGCCGCGTGGACACCGGTGAGGAGGTCCCAGGCAGGCAGAACGTGGTTGACCGGTTGATTGAGCGTCTCGGGTCCGGTGATGAGGGGGAGCCCCACACCCGAGTTGATGGTGTAGTCGACCGCTGGTCCGCCGCTGCTGAGCCCCTCGATCTGGACATGGATGAGGTCCTCACGCTCGGCCCGAAGCGCCTCGTAGCCGAGCCACTCCTGTCCAACCGCGTTGGTGAGCAGGATCCCACCAGCGGGCGCCTGTGCGCGCAGGAGGTCGGTCACAAGCTCGCGCCCCTCATCGGAGCGCAGGTCGATCTCGATCGAGCGCTTGGCTCGGTTGAGCCCTGCCCAGTAGATGCTCACACCGCTCGGAGCGAGGGGAAGCCGGCCCACGTCGGTCGCTCCTCCGACCGGGTCCACCCGCACCACCTCGGCACCGAGCTGGGCGAGCGCCATGGCACCTGACGGCCCGGCGACATAGGTCGAGACCTCGATCACCCGGAGGCCTTCGAGCGGTTGCCAGGCACCTGCGGTCAACGGTTCACTCCGATGTCTCTCGGCTGGATGTGCATGCCCGGACTGTAGATGAGCGCTCACATACATGTCGAGGTCCAGGAGGGTGTAGCGTCGTGCCCACCATGGGGAGGGCCTACCGTCGCACTGTCGGACACGACCGGGACGCGACCTTCGATCCCCTTGCCGAGGCCAATCGGCAGTTCCTCGCTCATGATCTGGACCGACCGCGTTCGATGCACGCCGCGGTCTCGCTCATCCACGCCCACCAGGTCGTGAGCACCCGGATCGAACGCACGCTTCGGCCCCTGGGGCTGACCTTCGCCCGCTACGAGGTGCTCATGCTGCTCTCGTTCTCTCGCTCCGGCTCCCTGCCCATCACCAAGGTCGGCGAGCGGCTCCTGGTCCACCCCACCGGCGCCACCAAGCTGGTCGACAAGCTCGAGGCCCAGGACTTGGTGTGCCGCAAGCCCAATCCGCAAGACCGCCGCGGCACCTTGGCCGAGATCACTCCGGCCGGGCGTCGACTCGGCCAGCGCGCCTCATCACTGCTCGGCGAGATCGGCTTCGGCGTCGACCTGCCCGACCCAGACCTCGAGACACTGATCGAACTGCTCCGGACCGTCCGATCGATGGAAGCCTGACTCGCAAGGCGCGCCCCCTTCGGGCCGGGTCTGCCCTGACCGGCGACGCTAGGAGCCGACTCGCCGGGCGAACTCGACGGCACGCTCGTTGATGAGCTCGCGGTCGTGGTCGAGGGTGGCGACGTGGTAGCTGCGTTCGAGAGCGACACGTTCGACCGGCCCGCCGACCGACGCGGCGATGTGCTCGCTGTGCTCGGGGGCGACGACGTGGTCCTGGGGGCTGGTGAGCAGCAGCACCGGGCACTCGATGGACCCGAGTCGACCGGCGAGCTCCTCGCCCTCGGTGAGCAGGCTGATGAGCGGCTTGACCGGGGTCTGCTCGTAGGCGAGCTCGGTCTGGTCGGGGTCGGCGATGTCGTTGCCGATCGCGTCGAACGCCTCCACCCCGGCATCGGCGAAGGCCTCGAGCCCGGCGAGGGTCTCGGCCGAAGACCCAGGGGGCGGGCATGCGGGGTTGATCAACACGATGCCGGCGATGTCGTGGTGTCGGGACGCCAGCCACAGGGTGAGGGTGCCGCCCATGGACAGCCCGGCGACGACCACCCGTTCGCATCGACCGGCCAGGTCGACATAGGCGGCTTCCGCCGCGGAGGACCAGTCGTCCCAGGCGGTGTCGAGCATCTCGTCGAGTGAGGTGCCGTGCCCGGGGAGCAAGGGCATCTCCACGCTGAACCCGGCGTCGACGAACGCCTCGGCCAGGCCACGCATCGACTGGGGCGTGCCGGTGATCCCGTGAAGAACCAGCACCCCGATGGGGCCGCCCTCGGCCGACAGTGGCTCGGCACCGGGGAGCACTTCGGCCCGGGCCTCGCCTTCGCGACGAATGGCGGTGTCGGGGGTGGGTTCGGGCATGGTGCTCCTCGGAGGGTGTGCGACCGGGTGGCTCAGCGGTACGGATCGTCGGTCGCGGGCTCGTCCCACCAGTCGTCGGGCGCAGGTGACCAGTTCGGATCCTCGTAGATGCAGTCGACCGGGCACGGCTCGACGCACTTGCCGCACCCCGAGCACAGCTCGGGGATGATGACGACGTCGATGCCGTGGTTGAAGATCGCCCCGAACTGGGGCGGGCAGTGGCGGATGCAGGTGTCACAGTTGATGCAGATCGACATGTCGATCCACAGCGGGACGTTCTTCCACTTGGGGTTGCGGGCGCGGGTCTCGAGGCGCCCGGGGCGCGACGCGGGTGTGGCCTCGGTGGCGGTCGCGCTGGCGTCGTTGCCGATGTCCCCCATGTCGGTACCTCCCTCTCACTCCACCCTACCGGTGTCGCGGCGGCGTCTTGTAGCGTTCACGCCGTGAACCGGCATCTGTTCCTCAGTTCGGAGTGGATCGAGGCGGCGCGCCAGATCCGTGACGAATACCACGACCGGCTTCCGCCCGCCCCCGTCGCGATTCGGGCCAACGTCACCGTCACCGATGCCCCCTTCGCCGACCAGTCGATCGCGGCCTACCTCGACACCAGTCAGGGCACCCTGATGCTCGACCTGGGTTCGATCGAGGACCCCGAGCTCCACATCCGGGTCGACTACGCCACCGCACGACGCCTCTTCGTCACCCGGGACCAGGGCGCTGCCATGGAAGCGTTCATGACCGGTCGCCTCGTCGTCGAGGGCGACTTCGCCAAGCTGATGGCGCTGCAGGGCCAACCCTTCGACCCCGTCGCCGAGGAGATCGCCGCCCGCCTCAGCGAGCTCACCGAGACCTGAGACCCGCCATCTGGAGGTCGGGGGGCTGGTCCTTGGTGGATCGAACCGACAGGGCACACATCATGCCCGCCACCGCGACCCCGGCGCCGACGAGGTAGGCCTGGGAGTACGACCCCACCAGCCCCTCGTCGGACACCCTGCTGGCCTGGACGGTCTGCAGGATCTGGATCCCCGCCACCACCGAGATCTGGGTCATCATCTGCTGGGCGGCACCGGCGATGCCGAGATCTCGCTCGTCGACGGCATTGGCGATCGATGCGGCCATCGCCGGCGACGCCGCCCCCATCCCGACACCCGAGAGTCCGAGCACCAGCACGATGAAGGGGTCGGGCGTGCCGGGAGCGACCTGGGCGAGGCCGACCATGGACGCCACCACGCACAGCGCGCCGAACGTGCCCGAGTTGCGCTCGCCGACCCGCACGGCCAGGTAGCCGGCGATGGGACCGGCGATGGCGAACAGCAGTGGCCGGGCGATGGACAGCAACCCGGTGCGGGTCTCGCCGTAGCCGAGGACGTCCTGGAGCAGCAGTGGGGTCATGATGAACCCGCCCATGTAGGCGAAGTTGGTGAGCATCAAGGCCCCGATCGGCATCGCGAAGTTGCGGCGGCGCAGGTACTCGAGCGGGACGAGCGGGTACGCGAACACCTTCTGACGCCACAGGAAGAGCACGATCCCCACCGGCAGCCAGGCGAACCCGGCGATGACGACCGGATGGTCCCAGCCCAGCAGCGGCCCCCGGTTGAGGGCGAGGACCGCGAACGCGGCAGTGCCACCCAACAGCACCGATCCGACCACGTCGAAGGGCTGGCGTTCGGTGCGCTCGCTCTCGGGCAACAGCGCGAACGCGATCAACAGGCCGGCGAGCACGAAGGGCACCTGACCGAGGAAGATCCACCGCCAGCCGAAGGCCTCGACGATCGGACCGCCGGCGACGACGCCGAGCACCGGTCCGCCGGCCATGACCAGCGACCAGTATCCCATCGCCTGCACCCGAGCCTCGCGGCTGAACAGGCGGTTGATCATCGCCATCGATGCCGGACCGCAGGCCGCTCCCAGGGTGGCGCCCAACACCCGGAAGGCGATGAGCGACCCGGCGCTCCAGCTCACGGCGGTGGCGGCGGCAAAGACCGCGGCTCCGCTCAACCCGATCAGGTAGATCCGGCGGTGGCCGTAGGTGTCGCCCAGCTTGCCCGCGGTCGGCCCGATGATGGCGAAGGCGAGCATGGGACCGGTGATGACCCAGGTGAGGGTGGCTTCGGTGGCATCGAGATCGCGGGCCATGCGGGGTATCGCCACCGCGAGGATCGTGATCGTGAACCCGACGGTGAAGAGCCCGAACAAGGCGGTCGCCAGCACGATCCAGGGATAGCGGGCGCTGTCGCCGAGCCGCCGCTGCACCCGCTCTCGCCACATGAGCGGCCACGGGACCACACTGATCGGCGTGATCCCCGGGGCTTCGGTGGTGAGGTCGGTGGGGCCGGACCGTCCCTCAGTGTCCACGACGGCCGAGACTACTCATGCTCACCGTCGCCCCCTTCGGGTAGCCAGAGACTTCGGTCACCTCACCGAGGACGTCCGCTGACCGGGATTTCCACCCCCGAGTCCTCGTCGCACCGACGCGGCGTCCGACCACTCCCCCATGCTCGAGCGCAAGCTCCGTCGACGCGCCCGGAGAGGTTGGCCCCAACGATCTGTCGAGGCCGCCCCGCCCCCGGCGCCATGGGGGATCGACTCCGAACCTCCGCGACCCATCCTCAGCGAAGGTCCGTCCGGCTCGGTCATCTACGTGGGCCGCGCTCCGGTGTTCGACCGCCGTCTGGGAGTGGCGGGGTTCCAGCTGCTCATCGACGAGTTCGAGCCCGGCTCCGCACCCGATGAGCGCCGCCCCTCCCACGACGCGCGGCGCTCGCGTCAGCTGCTCACACGGGCGTTGCTGGAGGTGGGCCTCGACAGCCTCATCGGGGGCAAGCTCGGCTTCGTCGAGGTCCCCGTCGACGTGCTCGCCGACGGGGCGCACCTAGCCCTTCCTCCCCATCGGATGGTGCTCGAGGTCGGCGGTGAGATCGACGAGCGCGGAGTGGAGGTGCTGCGTCAGGTCCGAGCCGACGGCTACCGAGCGGTCATCGGGTCGCTGGACCGGTGCAGTGATCGGGCCGAGGCGGTCCGGTCCTGTGCCGGAATCCGGGTAGATCACCGCGACGCCGGAGCCGACGACGCCGTGGCCGAGGTGCTGAACCACACCCCTCGTGCCCAGGTGCTGGTCACCCACCTCCCCGACACCGGAGCGGTAGAACGGTGCCGCCAACTCGGCGCGACGTGGATGCGAGGCGATGTGTTGCGCCCCGCCGAGCAGATCGACGAACCGACGGTCCCGCTGCAGCGCTTCACCGTGTTGCAGCTGCTGGCTGCGCTGGAACGCCCCGAGGTCGACTTCGACGACATCGACGACCTCGTGAGCACCGACCTGGGCATGTCCTACAAGCTGTTGCGGATGGCGAACTCGAGCTACCTCGCGCTCGAACGGCGGGTCGAGCGCACCCGTGACGCCATCGTCTACCTGGGGATCGACACCGTGCGGGCCGCCGCCGCACTGCTCGCCCTGTCGGAGGTGACCGACCACCCGCCCGAGATCGTGCAGCTCAGCCTCATCCGGGCCCGACACTGCGAGGAGTTGGTGCGCCGACAGCATCCCGAGCTGACCCACGCCGCCTTCACCACCGGGCTGTTCTCCACCCTCGACACGCTGCTCGGACTGTCCATGGATCAGATCCTGTTGCGGATCCCCATCGCCGACCGCATCGCCGACGCCCTGCGGCACCGGGCAGGGGCGCTCGGATCCGTGCTCGAGATCGTCATCGCCTACGAGCGCGGGGACCTGGCGCGGCTCAACCTGCTCGGCGCCGACCCGTCGGCGACCGTGCTCGGCTACCGCCAGGCCCTGGCCTGGATGAACGACATCGTGCTCGGACTCGACGGCCCTCCCCGGCTGGCCCATCGCTGAACGCGCGGCCCCGGGAGGGGCCGAAGAGCGATGGCCGGCCTCAGGCGCCGGCAGCCGCCGAGCTGGTCACGCTCTCGCGATCGTCGACCACCCCGTCGATGCCAAGGTTGCGCATCGACTCCACCGACCGGTTCGACGCGTCGAGCCGGGTCCGCCAGTCGGCGTGAGCGGCGACCTCGGCGGCGAAGCGGGCCTTGCGGATCGCGACGCGACCGACCGGCTTGGTCTCGGTCCCGGGTTCGTACTGGGCGTCGATGGCATCGCGGATCATCTCGACCGCATCGGCGCGCAGCTGCGACACCCGGGACGGGGTCACGCCCAGGAACTCTGCCAGCTCCTCGAAGGATCGCTGCTCGATGTAGTGACCGACCACCACGATGCGGTGCCGCTCGGGCAGGTGCTTCAGCGCCGCACGGAGATAGCCCTTGAGCTCTTCCTGCTCGAGGACCTCATCGGGGCTGGAGGCGCTCCGATCGACCAGTCGCTCCAGCGGGCTGGTGCCCTCATCGTCGGTCGGTCGCAGCTCGAGCGACTGAACGACACCGCGATGCACCCGTCCACGCAGCTCCTGGATCTCCGATTCGGCGACACCCAGCTCGCCGGACAACTCGGTGTCCGATGGGGTGCGGCCGGTTCGGCTGGCGAAGGCCTGGGTGGCAGCATCGGCCTGACGTGCCATCTGGCGGGTGGAGCGCGGCGCCCAGTCGGCGCTGCGAACGGCGTCGAGCACCGCGCCCCGGATCCGACGGGCGGCGTAGCGACCGAAGGGCACGCCCCGATCGGCGTCGAAGCGCAGTGCCGCCTCGACCAATCCGAGGGTGCCGGCGGCGATGAGCTCGCCACGGTCGACGTGGCGAGGAAAGCCTGCGCTCGCTCGCAGCACGAGGTGCTCGACCAGCGGAAGGTGAGAGTCGACCAGTGCTTGCTGTTCGGCGTTCATCCTGGTGTTGCTCCCCTGCGAGTCCCGATGTTCCACGCACAGGGCATCGAGCGAACAACGCCAGAACTGGAGGGCTTTTCACGGCTCGAGCTCGAAATGATCCGCTGGCCCCATGCCGTTCGACCCATCTTGGTCCGCAAGCTCGGAGCGGGGTGGGTCGAACGACCTGTACAGCGTAAGAACGCGATGCCGGGAGGGTCGCTCGCGGGGACGCGGCGTCCGCGCGGTCAGGACGGTCGAGGAGCGCGGGGCAGACGGCCGAGATCGTCGGAGCGCACCGTCGCCGCCGACTGGTTGGCGCGCTGGATCTCGGCGTGGACCTCCTCGCGGTGCACCGTGACGCTTCGGGGTGCATCGATCCCGAGGCGGACCTGGTCGCCCCGGATCTCGAGGACGGTGACCACCACCTCACCGCCGATGACGATCGATTCGTTGGATCGGCGTGACAGGACCAGCATCAGGCCGCCGCCAGCGGCATGCGGGCGGAGTAGTCCGAGTCGCCGAGGACGATCTGGCGTCCCTCGCGCGTGGTGGCGTTGACGATCAAGGGACCGAGAAGGTTGGCGGTGACGGCTTCGTCGCTGAAGGTGAGCAGGCACAACACGAGTGCATCGGCAGGGTCGGTGAGTCCGAGCGTCTCTTGATCGGGCATGGACAGCTCGGGTTCGTAGTCGGGGAAGAACGCCCACGGCACCGCCGCCAGGAAGGCGAGTTGCGGATCGTCGAGGGCCTGCAACCAGAAGTAGGTGCCGTCGTCGCCGGCGTCGAGGAGGGCGAAGCGACGCGCGTCGGGGAAGCCGAGCAGACCGTCGGGAAAGGTCAGGACCTTGGTGTCGTCGACCTCGACCGCGCCCAGACGTTCGGACTCAATGAGCACCGTCTGAGCCTACCGATTCGGAGTGTGCGGGTGGGGACCCTTGGGGGCTGGGTGAGGAGGCGGCCGTCCCCGGCCGCGCCTGGTCCTCGGGCATCGCTCCCGCCTCGTCGACGGAGCGACCGCGGCCGGCGAGGGCCAACGCCCCTCCCAGGAGTCCGGCCAGCACCCACACGACCACGAGGGTGGCGGCGTAGATCGCGAGTGCGGTGGGCACCGACTGGCGGCCGAACAGCGCCGCGCCGAGGACCGGAGCGGCCACCACGGTGCCCACCACCAGGGTGATCCCGAAGTGCATGCCGGGCTCTGGGCTCGACAGCTCCCTCGCCACCCGTGATGCCAGCTGATGATCACTCATCGCGATGCTCATCGATCCTCCGTTCGTACAGCAGTGAGGCCCACAGCTCGCTGGTCGCCCGTCGCCCGTCGATGGCCAGCACCGGCAGGTCCAGCTCGAGGAACAGCTCGGGTTCGGCTGCGGTATCGACCTCGACGACGTCGAGCCCGTCCACGCCACCCAGCGCGAGGGCCTTGGCCGCCAGGTGGTCGCTGAGCTGCCAGGCCTTGGCCACCAGCCGCACCTGATCGGCCTGCACCGCCTGGAGCATCGACTCGGCCCAGGCATGGCCCTCGCGCCCGGGAGCGAGCTCAACCAGCAACACCGTCGCGTGACCGCTCCCCCGCCAGCGACTGGCCCTGGCCCGCGCCTGGCCCGGCGTCGTGATCTCCAGCCACGGTGGTGTGCCCTCGACCGGTTCGGACCGGGCGATCACCACGTCGGAGACATCGAGACCCAGCTGGGCAGTGAGCGCGTCCGCCGCCAACCGCGACGATGCCAGGTCCCCGACCACGGCGATTACCGGTGCCGCGGTGTCGGGAAGCGCCTCGCCGGGCACGAGCTGGTCGAGGTGGGCGAGCAGCGACCTCAGGTCGAGGTCGCGCAGGCGCCGGGTGCGTGGGGCCGGGACCGCAGCCAGACCCGACGACCGTGGGCGTGTCATCGGCGATACCGCGGCGCTCGGGGCAGCGACCGAGGCAGCGGCGGTCTGGTGGTGGGCATGGTCCGAACCCACCGCGGCGTCCCGCTGGGCAGACGCGAGTGCCAGGGCGAACTCCGCGACCTGCGGTGAGCCGACGTCGTCGACAGAGCCGCCGGTCTCGCGACGGTCGTCGACCGCCAGCGCCATGGCCAGGAACGGATCATCGTCGTGCCCATCGGCTCCCGCACCGTCCGCGGGGCGGCGCTGCTCGGGCCCATCGACCTGGTCGCGAAGGGTCGCACCGTCGTGCTCCACCACCACCTCGAACCACTCGTGGGCGAAGAAGCCGGCGAATCCGCCGCGGCGGCTGCGAGTGGCGTCGACGATCGTCACATCGGGTCCGAGCTCGCGTTGCACCCGCTCGAGGAGATCCTCGAGCCGGGGTCCGTCAAACTTGAGCAGGTTCTTCAAGGCTCACCGTCCCGAGGGTCTCGATGGTCAGATGCTCGGCCAGCTCGTCGTAGGAGAGGACCGGAAGCTGGGGAATGATGCGAACGAGGAACCGGCGCAGCGGGGACCGCAGCATCGGCGCACAGACGAGCACGGGCGATCGTCCGGTCGCCTCGGCTGCCATGAGGCGTTCGGCGACCGCCCGGCTGAACGCTTCGGCGTGGTCGGCCTCGATGGCCAGGACGCGTCCTTCCTCACCTGGCTGCACCGACGACACCAGCGCCCGCTCGAGCATCGGTTCGAGGGTCAGCACCGGCAAGCTGCCGTCCTGGGCGTAGCCCATGGAGATCGCGGGGCCCACCGCCGACCGGGCGGCGTCGATGAGCTGTTCGGTGTCGCGGGTCTGGCGGGCGCGCTGACCAACCGCATCGAGGATCCGGACGAGATCGCGGATCGACACCTGTTCGGCAAGCAGCCCCTGGAGCACCAGCTGGATCTCCCCGGGGGTGACCTGGGCGGCGGTCAGGTCCTCGACGATCGCCGGGTCCGAACGCTTCACCAGGTCGACGAGGCCCTTGACGTCCTGGCGACCCAGCAGGTCGGGGGCGTGGCGCCGACAGATCTCGGCCAGGTGAGTGGTGATGACCGAGGCCCGGTCCACCACCGTGCCGCCGACCGCTTCGGCGTGGGCCCGGTGACCGGTGGGGATCCACTTCGCGGGCAGTCCGAAGACCGCTTCGCGGGTCTCGGCCCCGGGGAGCGCGGCGAGGTCGTCAGCGATGACCAGCACCTGGCCGGGTGGAGCCGACCCCCGACCGACCTCGACGCCGTGGAGACGGACCACGTAGGTGCCGAGCGGTAGATCGAGGTTGTCGCGTGTGCGGACCGGCGGGATGATCACGCCCATCTCCATCGCCAGCTTGCGCCGCAGCCCGCGGACCCGGTCGAGCAGGTCGCCGCCGGCGGTGGGATCGACGAGATCGACCAGGTCGACCGCCAGCTCCAGGCTCACCGGCTCGACCTTCATGGAACGGGCGAGCTCAACCGGGTCGTCGGGATCGGGAGGCGGAGGCATGCGCTCGGGCTCGGCATCGAGCTCGGCGGCCTCCTTGCCGAGCCGCCGACCGACCACGAGCAGGGTCGATCCGACGACGAGGAAGGGAAGCACCGGGAGACCGGGCACGAATCCGATGCCGATCAAGGCGATGCCGCCGGTCTTGAGCGCATGGTGCTGGGCGGCGAACTGGCGGAACACGTCGGTGCCGAGGTCGGACTCGCCGGCGGCTCTGGTGACGACCAGGCCGGCCGAGATCGACACCAACAGGGCGGGGATCTGGGAGACGAGCCCGTCGCCCACGGTGAGGAGGCTGTAGCGCGAGACGGCGTCACCGACGGGCAGGCCCAACTGCGCGACCCCGATGACGAGACCGCCGATGAGGTTGACGACGGTGATGATGATGGCGGCGATGGCATCGCCCTTGACGAACTTGGACGCACCGTCCATCGCCCCGTAGAAGTCGGCCTCGGCGCCGATCTCGGCCCGGCGAACCCGCGCCTCGTTGTCGTCGATCACCCCGGCGTTGAGGTCGGCATCGATGGCCATCTGCTTGCCGGGCATGGCGTCGAGGGTGAACCGCGCCCCCACCTCGGCCACCCGGGTGGCCCCGTTGGTGATCACGACGAACTGAATGATCACCAGGATCAGGAAGACGACGAGCCCGACCACGATCGAACCGGCGATCACGAAGTTGCCGAAGGCGTCGATGACCTCGCCCGCTTCGCCCCGACTGAGGATGAGGCGGGTCGAGCTGACGTTGAGGCCCAACCGGAACAAGGTGGCGACCAGCAGCAGCGACGGGAACACCGCCAGGTCGAGCACCCGGCTGACGTTGAGGCTGGCGAGCAGCAACAGGACCGCAGCGGCGATGTTGATGGTCAGCAACAGATCCAGCAGCCACGTGGGCAGCGGGATCACCATCATCGCCACCACGAAGATGACGGCAGCTGGGAAGAGGGTCCTTCCGATGCGTCGGTCGCTCACAGCTCTCTGTCGGTTGCCGGGCGTCCGTGCCGGTGGGTCTCCGCCGTCCTGGCGGGAGAACTCGCTGTTGGTCTCGCTGGTGTTCGGCAGCAACCTGGCCGAGATGAGGCTAGGACGCGTGCTCTTCGGCGGCGCCCTGGTCCCGCAACCGTCGTCGGGTGCGGTTCGCGGCGGCCAGATCCGAGAGCGCGGGGTCCCAGGTCACCGGCACCTCGAGCAGGTGCTCGCCGCTGATCGAGGGATGCAGACGCAGACGGTGGACGAAGGCGAGGACGGTGGCGACACCCTCGAACAGAGTGCGGGGGATCTCCTCGTCGACCCGACAGGATGCATAGAGCGCACGGGCGAGCGGCCTGGACTCGACGATCGGCACCGACGCCATCCTGGCCTCGTGTCGGATCCTCGAGGCGACGGCGTCGGCTCCCCGTGCCACCACCCGGGGGGCACCGGTCTCGGGGCGGTACCGCAGCGCCACCGCGACGTGAGTCGGGTTGGTGACCACCACGTCGGCATCGCCGACGGTGGCGATCATCCGGTTGCGGGAGGCGCTCATGCGGATCGCCCGCTGGCGGGCCTTCACCTGTGGATCGCCCTCGGTGTTCTTGGTCTCCTGCTTGACGTCGTGTTTGGACATCATCATGTCCTTGTCGGTGCGCCAGCGCTGGAACGCGTAGTCGGCGAGGGCGATCACCAGACCGACCACCGCGGTGATCCTGACGATGGCAAGGGTGCTGCCGGCCACATAGGCGATGGCCGAACGAAGCTCGAACTGCATGTCGCCGCTGAGGTCCCTCGCCACGCCGTACAGCAGCGGGATGGAGACCAGCCCGACGACCGACATCTTGGCCACACCGGTGGCTGCCTGCCACGCGGTGCGGACCGAGAACAGCCGCTTGAACCCCTGAATGGGATCGATCCGCTTCGGCTGGGGCTTGAGCGGCTTGCCCGAGAGCACGAAGCCGACCTGGGCCAGGGTCACCCCGATCGACAGCAGCATCGCCCCCACCAGAAAGACCGAGAGCAGGCCGAACACCGACACCGCCAGCGATGACGTCACCTGGTGCATGGAAGCGACCTCGGGCCGCGCGATCACATCGGGGAGCCTGGTGAACAGGTCGGTGAGCCGGCCCCCGACGCCCGAGATGAGCAGCGGGATCACGAACGAACCGCCGAGCACCGCGACCCACCCGTAGAGATCCTGCGACTTGGCGATCTGGCCTTCCTTGCGCGACTCCCGACGCTTGCGCGGGGTGGCCTTCTCGGTCTTCTGACTCTTGTCCTCGGCCACCGCTCACCCCCCGAACCAGGCGTTGGGAGCCATGACCGACTGCTCCACGATCCGCGCCACGGCCGCGGGGAGCACCGCCAGGGTGAGCCCACCGAGGAAGATCAGCACCAGGATCTTGACGTTGAAGCCGATGACCAGGATGTTGATCTGGGGAGCTGCCCTGCTCAGCAGCCCCAACGCCACCTCGGCCAGGAACAGCGCGGCCAGCATCGGGAACGCGATCTGGGCCGCGGCCACGAAGAAGGTCGTGACGTCGCCGACGAGGAACTCGGCGTAGCCGTCGAGCTGGAGCCCGCTGAGCGGCGCCGCCTCGAAGCTGGCCATCAGGCCCCGGACCAGCATGAGATGGCCGTCGATGGCGAACAGGATCGTGATGGCCACGAGCTGGAACAGCCGACCCATCGGGGTGGACGACGCGTTGGAGAACGGGTCGTACAGCGACGCGCTGGCAAAGGCGCCTGCCATGTCGATCATCTGACCGGCAGCCTGGACCGCGGCGAAGAACAGCTGCACGACGAAGCCCAACGCCACACCGACCAGCGCCTGGTAGGCGAGCATGGTCACGAAGGTCGTCGTCTCGAGCACGCCGGGGTCGGCATCGAAGGTGGGCGCCAGCAGCATCGCCAGCGACACCGAGATGGCCAGCTTCACCCGGATGGGTACGGCGTTGGAGTTGAACGGCGGCGCCACCGCGATCCACGCTCCGGTACGCACCAGGGCGAAGAGGAACCCGGCGAGAAGCGTGGGGTCGATGTCGAGGACCATCGGGGCGCGTCGTCCGGCTCAGCTGAGGAGGGTGGGGACGAGCTCGAACAACGACTCGGTGAAGGCCACGGCCTCGGCCAGCATCCAGGCGCCACCGACGAGCAGCACCACCGCGGTGCCGATGAACTTGGGCACGAAGGTGAGCGTGGGCTCCTGGATCTGGGTGACCGACTGCACCAGGCCGACGCCCAGGCCGAGACCGAGGGTGGTCAACAGGATGGGGCCGGCCAGCTTGGCGGCCAGCAGCATGGCCTGGAGGCCGATCTGCACCACCATCGAATCGGTCATGACAGCTCCCTCATCGGTAGCTCTCCAGCAGGGTGCGGGCGATGAGCGACCATCCGTCGACCATCACGAACAACAGGAGCTTGAACGGCAGCGACACGAACACCGGTGGGAGCATCATCATGCCGAGCGACATCAGCACCGCGGAGACGACCAGGTCGATGATCAGGAACGGCACGAAGATCACGAAGCCGATGATGAAGGCACTCTTGAGCTCGGAGAGGATGAACGCCGGTGCCACCGTCGTGATCGGAAGGTCCTCGACCTCCTCGGGCGCGTCCTGACCCGACGCCTCCACGATCATCTGCAGCTCGCCCTCACGGGTGTTGATGAGCAGCCAGTCCTTCAGCGGCGCCGAGGCGGCGTCGTAGGCTTCGCCCTGGCTGATCTCTCCCGCCAGCAAGGGCTGGAGGCCCTCCTCGTTCATGGCGCTCAGCGTCGGAGCCATGACGAAGAACGAGAGGAACAGCGCTAGGCCGATCACGACCTGGTTCGGAGGCACCGTCTGCAGCCCCAGGGCGTTGCGGGTGAGCGACAGCACGATCACCATGCGGGCGAAGCTGGTGAGCATGATGAGCAACGACGGGGCGACCGACAGCACCGACAGGGCCAAGATGATGACCACGCTCTGGCTGGGCGCCTCCCCCTGGCTCAGGTCGATCGAGAGCGAGGCGTTGGGCCCCTCCGGCTCATCGAGCGGGTCGGCCTGTCCGGGCTGTCCCGGCGTCGGGGCACCGGGTGCCGCAGGCGTGGGCACCTCGGGCTCGGGAGCGACCTGGGCCGCTGCCGGCCCGGTGACGAGCAGCACGAAGATGCCGAGCAGCGCCGCTGCCGCGGCCAGTCGACCCACGATCCCACGCACCGACGGCGAGGTCGGCGGGGGTCGCTTCCACCGTGTCGGTGGAGGAACGGACATCTGGGTACCACCTCATGGGCGGCTGCGATCACGACCGTCGGACGGTCGACTCCCGTAGCGCCTCGAAGAAGTTCATCCGTGCCGGCTCGGGAGCACCGGTGACCTCCGGCCACCGTGAAACCTCGTGCTCCACAGGAGGCGCAGTCCGTTCGGCCTCCTCGTACTGGGATTCATAGCGGTCGACCAGCTCGGGGGCCTCGGTGAGCAGGGTCACCGACTGGTCGGTGACCCCGACGACCAGGCCCCGTCCTCCGACGCGCACCACCGCCACCGACGCGCTGCGCGACAGCGAGGTGCGGTCGAGCACGTCCACGCGCGGCCCACCGGCCGAACGGCCCAAACGAAGACCACCGCGACGGCGCAACACCTTGGCGGCGACGAGGATGATCGCCACCACCATGCCCAGCGAGGCCGCCAGGCGGATCAGCACCTCGACCGCGTTGATCTCGGGGGCCATCAGTGGTCCTCGGCCCGATCCACGATCTCAGAGATTCGGACGCCGAACTCCTCGTCGATCACCACGACCTCGCCCCGTGCGATCAGGGTGCCGTTGACCAACAGGTCGATGGGGCTCCCGGCCACCTTGTCGAGCTCGACGACCGAGCCGGGGGTGAGCGACAGGAGGTCGGCGACGGTCATCCTCGACCGGCCGAGCTCGGCGGTCACGTCCATCTCGACGTTTCGCAGCAGGCTCAAGGACCGAACCCCCTCGGTCGCTCCCGGCACGACGTCACCCGCGCCGGCGGTGCCCGGTCGGGGGGATTCGACCTCGGGGAGGTCCATCCCGCCGGTCGGGGGTGCGTCGCCGGCCTCTACGTCGCCGGGATCATCGCCGTCGCCGGGGATGCCGATTCCGACGGTGGCCACATGATCGGTTCCGAGGAACAGACCCGAGGCGACCAGCGTCTCCCCGGAGCCACCACCGGATGCGGGGACGTCGGCGAGCCCGATGGACCCGATCCCGAGGCGAACCTGGTCCTCGTGCACCTCGTGGGGCCCGGCCAGTTCGGCGATGACCGGCGACAGGGCGTCGGCGAGCCCGTCGGCATCGCTCAGTCCCAGCGCCTTCAACAGGCTGGGACGCACCACGAGCACGAGGCGTTGACTCGGAGCGGGCCCGGCGGGAACCACCAGCACGAAGGCGTCCTCGGCGGGCAGCAGCTCGTCGAGCACCTCCTGGGTGTCGGCCGGGCCGGCGACCAGCCCGTCGGCCGGGAACCTGGCCGCCGCGGCGACGACCCGTTCGGTGAGGACGGGCAGCGCCTCGGCAAGGGATGTGGTGGTGGCCGGGGTCATCGAGGACCTCCTGGGACGTGGGTGGTGGGATCTGGGCCGATGATCTGGGCGGCAAGGCGCTTCCCTGCCTTGGCGGGACGCACCTCGAAGGTCGGGACCCCGTCGACCAAGGCCGACAGCGGTTCGTCGACACCGTGGTCGAGCGCGATCACATCCCCGACCTCGAGCGCGAGGATCTGGCCGGAGGACAGGCGTGCCTGGTCGAACTCGACCACCAGGTCGACGGGAACGTCGAGCAGGCGGTCCGACAGGCGCTGGCGCATGGTCTCGAGGTCGCCCCGCCCCGCCTGGGCGTGGGTTGCGGCCTGAGCGATCGTGTCGAGGATCGGCTGGAGAGCGGAGTACGGATAGCAGAGCGACGCCACGTTCTCCTCGGCGCCCAGCTTGATCTCGAACATCACGACAACGGTCATGTCCGACGGCGCCACGATCTGGGCGAACTGCGGGTTCGACTCGTGCTGGATCACCGCGGGGCTGATCCTGGTGACCGACTCGAACGAGTAGGCCAGCTCCTCGAGCGCCCGGTCGGTGATGGTTCCGACCAGGCCCCGCTCGATGTCGCTCAAGGGCCGATCGGGCCCGGCACCCGAGCCGTGACCGCCGAGCATCAGGTCGACGATGGTCATGCCGGTGGACAGCGGCAACTGGAAGATGGCGACACCCGGCAGCGGATCGATCGACAGGATCGACAAGTGCGCGGGGTTCGGGGTGTCGCGGATGTACTCGTCGTAGCTCAGCTGCTCGATCGACAGCACCGACACGTCGGAGACGACGCGCAGGCTGCTCGAGAACAGGGTGGTGAGCTGGCGGGCGAAGGTCTCGTGCACGATCTGCAGGCTGCGGACGTGCTCGCGGCTCAGCTTGTTGGGTCGCCGGAAATCGAACGCTCGCACCTGGCGATCGCTGTCGACGCCATCTTGTCGGGGGACCGTGGTGGACACGGATCGGTGATCGGCGAGCGTGGGAAGCTGATGAGGGCCGACCGGCCCATTTCGAAAAGTTCGGGCGCTACTGGGTGACGAACTCGGTCAGATAGACCTCGAGCGCCTGGTCGTCGAGGACCTCGTTCGCTCGATCGAGCAGCTCCGCCTTGGTGTCATCGAGGTTGTCCGAACCGGTCAACTCCGAGATCTGTCGTCCCGCGAACATGGCGATGAGCTGGTCGCGCAGCTGGCTGCCGTGGTCGGGAGTGAGCCGCATGGTGCCCTCATCGTCCGCGAACGACTCGAACTCGCTGGTGGTGAGCACGGCCACCCCGACTCGGAGGAACCGGCCTCCGTCGAGGTTGAGCGTCATCGGCTCGAGCTCGACGACCACACCGGGTTCGACCTCCTCGGCGGCCGCGTCCTCGGTTGCAGCGTCGGTCTCGGCCCCGGCGTCGGCCCCGGGAGCGCCGACGTAGTAGCCGCCGGCAGCGATGCCCGCAGCCAGCACCAGGGCCGGCAACAGGTTCGACCGGCCCTTCTTCGCCTTCTTGGACCTCTTGTCCTCCGCGGCGGCTGATGGCTCGGTGGTGGGTTCGTCGGTCATGGTCATGGCTGATCGCCCCCTCCGTGGGGCTCCATCGACAACACGGCGATGTCAACTCTGCGGTTCTTGCTTCGACCTGCCGCCGTGTCGTTGTCGCCGAGCGGTCGTTGCTCGGCATAGCCACTGGCGGTCAGGCGATCAGGCGGGAAGGCGTAGGCCTCGAGGAAGTACTGCAGCACCGAGGTGGCCCTTGCGGTCGACAGCTCCCAGTTCGAGGGGAACCGGGCGTTGGCGATGGGAACGCTGTCGGTGTGGCCCTCGATGGCCACGTGGTTGGGCAGCTCGACCAGAGCCTCGGCCAGCCCATCGAGCACCTCACGCCCATCGGATCGCAACGATGCGGATCCCGCATCGAACAGCACCTGGTCGCTCACGATCGACACGACCAGACCGCGCTCCTCGTGGCGGAAGTCGATCACGTCTGCCACCCCAGTTGCTCGAGCGTGCTCGGTGATGGCTCGCTCCACCTCGGCGAGCTGGGCCGACTCGACAGCACGTGCCTCGGCCTGTTGCTCCTCGCGCTCGAGCGCGTCGACGGCGTCACCGAAACGGTCCGGGGTCATGATCTGGGTCTCGGCCAGGAGCCGCTCGATCTCGAGCGAGGGCCGTTCGACCCCGTCGAGGACGCCAGGGCCTCCCGCCCCCGGTCCCGCGGCGCTGACGCCCATGCCCAACGACGAGGCGAACCCCGAGCGGATGTCCTCGAGCTTGGCCAGGTCGGCGGTGCCGATCGACCACATCACGATGAACAGCCCCATGAGCAGCGTGATCATGTCCGCATAGGGGATGACCCACGCCTCGTGGTTCTCGTGCTCCTCCTCGTGTTCGACGTGGCCCTTGCTCTTACGCACTTCTGCGCTCCTCCATGCGGGCCGACCGGGCCTTGGGCGGCAGGTAGGACGTCAAGATGTCGTCGAGCATGCGGGGGTTCGAGCCCGCCTGGATCGACAGCACCCCCTCGATGATGAGGTGCTTGTGGGCCAGCTCCTCGGCGGAGAGGCGCTTGAGCTTGTTGCCGATCGGCAGGAAGATCCCGTTGGCCGCGAACACGCCCCAGAAGGTGGCGATGAAGGCCGCAGCGATGCCCTTGCCGAGCTGGGACGGGTCGTCGAGGTGGCTCAAGGTCGCGATGAGGCCGATGACGGCGCCGATGATCCCGAAGGTCGGCGAGAAGATCCCGACGGTGGTCATGAACTGGGCGTTCACCTTGTGCCGCTCGCGCATGGCGTTGACCTCGGTCTCCATCACGTCGCGCACCATCTCGGGGTCACCGCCGTCGATGGCGAACTGCAGGCCTCGGCGCATGAAGGGATCGTCGATCTCTTCCACCTCGTCCTCGAGGGCGAGCAGGCCTTCGCGCCGAGCGCGCTCGGCGAAGGACACGATGGTGTCGATCGAGGTGCTGGGGTCGCCGGTGTCGCCGGGCTTGAACGCCTTGAGCAGCGCCCGCCCCACGTTCTTCACGTCGCCGATCGAGTTGGACATCATCGCCGCGCCGAGCGACCCGACGATGACGATGAGCAGCGCTGCGGGGACGCCGAAGAAGGCGTCGGGGGACACGCCCTTGAGCAGCGAACCGATGAAGACGCCGAGCAGGACGAGGATGAGGCCGATGAGCGATGCCGGCTCCATCTCAGGTCTCCTCGGTGTGTTCGGCCACCAGTCGCAGCGGCGACGCGGGAGCGACGCCATCGGCGGCGGCGCCCTCGTGGCCGGCTTCGGCGGTAGCCAGGATCCGGGCACGGAAGGCGATGATCCGCTCGACCACCTCGTCGACGGTGTCGGCGACGACGTACTTGGTGCCGTCGACCAGGCTCACCACCGTGTCGGGTGTGATCTCGATCCGTTCGATGAGATCAGCGTTGATACCGAACTCAGTTCCGTTGAGTCGTCGCAGGAGGATCATCCGAATCCGTTCTTTCGATCCCTTGGTTGTCTCTGGGCACCGGGGTCATCGGAAGTCGCCCCCCGGTCATGAGGACTGGGGGGCGAATTCATCCGACGCCGCGCCGGTCAGGTCATCGCTTGAGGTTGACGACCTCTTGGAGCAGTTCGTCGGAGGTCGTGACCACACGGGAGTTCGCCTGGAAGCCGCGCTGGGCGACGATGAGGTTGGTGAACTCCTGGGCCAGGTCGACGTTGGACATCTCGAGCGTGCCGGTGGACATCAGCCCCCGGCCACCGGCCCCGGAGGTCCCGATCTGGGCGAGGCCGGAGTTCATGGTGGCCCGGTAGTTGGAACCGCCCACCTTCTCGAGCCCCTCGGGGTTGGCGAACGAGGCGAGGGCGATCTGGCCGATCGCCTTGGTGCCACCGTTGGAGTACGAACCGACGATGAGGCCCTCCTGGGACACGGTGAACGATTGCAGCGAGCCCGCGGCCGACCCGTTCTGATCGAGGATCGCGACCGTGCTGAGATCGCCGAACTGGGTGAGACGGTTGGGCCCGCCCTCCCGGCCGAACGACAGCTCGAAGTCGCCGGTGAACGACGCCGGGAGCCCTGCGGTCACGTCCTCCTCGAAGTCGGTGGTCAGCTCACCGTCGGGCCCGAAGGCCAGCGACGCCACCGCGCTGTAGGTGCCGGTCAGCTCGCCGGTGTCGGGATCGACGTAGTCGATCGCGACGTCCCACGCGTTGTCGCCGGTCTTCTCGAACTGGACCGACAGGGTCCACGGGTTGCCCTGCTCGTCGTAGATCTCGACCGAGTTGGCGATGGTGGTGCCGTCGTCGGCGTCGCCCGGCAGGTTGCCACCGAGCGACACCCTCTCGGTCGTGACCGGCGCGGTGAGATCCCCGACGGGGATCTCGAGCTGGCCGACGCCGGCGTTGGTGTTCACCTCACCGGCGGCGTCGGCGCCCCATCCCTGGACGAAGCCGCCCTCCTGGGTGACGAGGCGGCCGAGGGCGTCGATCGACAACGACCCCGCCCGCGTGTAGAGCTCCTGGCCGGCCTGCTCCACCACGAAGAACCCGTCGCCCTGCACCGCGAGGTCGGTCGCCCGGCCGGTGCGCTGTAGCGCACCCTGACCGAAGTTGGTGGTGATGGCGGCGATGCGTGAGCCGAGACCGACCTGGGCGGGGTTGGTGCCGCCGAGCTCTTCCTGGGCGGCACCGCCGCCCCGGACCATCTGGCTGAGCACGTCCTGGAAGACGGTGGTGCTCGACTTGAAGCCGGTGGTGTTGACGTTGGAGATGTTGTTGCCGACGACGTCCATCATCGTCTGGTGGTTCCTGAGGCCGGAGATGGCCGAGAACATGGAACGGATCATTGGGTGCTCCTCGCGGGTGGGTAGGTGGGAATCGGATTGGGGGGGGGTGGTCAGGCCTCGTCGGCGGAGGCCGACTCGGTGGTGGTGTCGGTGGTGTCGGTGGTGGTCTCGGTGCTGGTCTCAGGCTCCTCGGAGGTCTGGTCGGGAGCGGGTTCGTCTCCCTCGGTCCCGGGCGGGGCGATGTGGGAGATGGCGCCGAGCGGCACCTGCTCGTCACCGACGTTGAGGACGATGCCCTCGGGGTCGGTGGTGGCCGATCCGGCCACGCCGGTGCCGGTCGTCCCGTCGGTTCGCAGGAAGGTGATCTCCTGGCCCACGAGACCCCCGGCGGTGCTGAGCGCCATCGCCCAGGTCTGTTCGGACACCTGGGTGGCGATGTGCTCGAGCTTCTCGACCGAGGTGAACTGGGCGGTCTGGGCGAGGAACTCCTGTGGGTCCGAGGGCGAGAGCGGGTCCTGGTACTTGAGCTGGGCGACCAGGAGCTTCATGAACGTGTCCTTGTCCATCTCGGTGGACGACTTGTCGGCTTCACGGCCAGGGGCGCCCCAGTTGTCAGGCGTTGCGGGGGAGACGGGTGGGATGAACGACATCGGTGGGACTCCTGAGGGTCAGAGGGTGAGATCGAGCCGGCCCGCGGCCACGATGGGTGTCGGTTGGGGACCGCTGGCGATGGTGGGAGGAGCGCCGAGGGCGCCGTCGGTGTCCGCCCGGCCACGGCTGGCACGACCGGTGGTCTCGTCGCCACCGGACCCGTCGTCGGCACCGTCGCCGGCCATGGTGTCCTCGCCGACGTCGAGCGAACCGATCCCGACACCGGACCGGGTGAGCTCGGCTCGCAGCTCGGGGAGCGCTCCGACGAGTGCTTCGCGGGCGGCGACGGTCTCGGTCACCGCTCGCATGGTGAGCCGGCCGTCCTCCAACGCCACCTCCAGGTGCACACTGCCGAGCTCGGCGGGCCGTAGCGCCAGCGCGATCCGGTGGGATCCGTCGGCGAGCTGGCGGAGCGGCCGAACCACCCGGGCAACCTGTTGCCACGGGTCGTCGCCTTCGAGCGAATCGAGTTCGGCGTCGAACATGGCCTCGGCCACCGTGGTCGGAGCCTTGGCCGACGCCGCTGCATCCGGCGCGGGGGCGGACGCGCTGGGAGCGGTGGTGGTGTCGAGCACCGCCCGCGTTGCGGAGCGGCTCGACCCCTCCGAGTTCGCCTCGGCCTCAGCGCCTGCAACCTGGGCCGGCGCCGGGGTCTGGAGCGCGGATACGCCATCCAGTTCGGCGGAGCCGGCAGCCCCGGCCTCTTCACCCAGGGGTCCGCCAGCCGCATCCGGCGCCGCGGCCCCGGTCCCGGCCACCTCGGCGTCGAGCTCGGGGGCCGTCTCGGTCGTCGCGCCCTCGGCGTCGGGGGTCGTGACCGTGTCGGCGCCGTCAACCACCGATGCCTCGCCATCGGATGCGCCATCCTCGAGTTGGGCCCCAGCAGCAGCGAACTCTCTCTCGACCACCTCGCCCTCGGCAGCTTCGACATCGGCGGCCGCAGGCTCACCCTCGACCGCCTCGCCCTCGGCAGCTTCAGCATCGGCGGCCGCAGGCTCACCCTCGACCGCCTCGGCGTTCGCGGCCCCGGCATCGGCAGCGAGCTCGGCCGGGACCTCGGTGACCAACACCTCTGCGGTGTCATCCGCACCGCTCTCGACCTCGACCTCGACGAGCGCCGCGGCCACCTCACCGTCTTCGGTCTGCTGCGATCCCTCCTCGGTCCCGGCCGCGTCGCGGCGACCCAGGGCGGCGAGCGCGCCGGCCAGGATGGCCATGAAGTCCGATTCTCCGGTCTCGGGATCGACGTCGGTCTCGGACCGGGGCTGAGCGTCGTCGGAGGGTGGGGTGGGCGCGACGAGCGACATGATCTGCATGTCAACGAACTCCGTTCATGGCGGCGAGCACCTTGGGCACATAGGCCTGGGTCTCAGCGAAGGGTGGAACTCCACCGTGTCGTTGCACGGCACCGGGCCCCGCGTTGTAGGCGGCGAGCGCCAGCTCCGGGGATCCGAAGGCGTCGAGCTGGGTCCGCAGGTACCGGGCCGCGCCGTCGATGGCCTGGGCAGGGTCACGGGGATCGATCCCCAGCCCGGCGGCAGTCCCGGGCATGAACTGCATCAAGCCCTGGGCACCGGCAGAGCTGACGGCGTTGGGATCGAAGCCGGACTCGACCTGGGCGACCGCGGCCAGCAACCGAGCGTCGAGACCGTGGCGAACCGCAGCGGCGTTGAACAGCTGCGAGTACGGGACCGAGGAGACGGGCCGTGCTCCGGCGGAGGCCACGTCGAATCCCCCACCGAAGGCTTGCACGCCCCCCGTGGGTGCGCCCGGCGCCGCCGCGCTGTAGCGGCGGATGGCGGTGATGGGACGATCGATCGGTTCGACCTTGACCACGTCACCACGACGGGGCGCGTGGACCATCTGACCGTCGCCCAGGTAGATGGCCACGTGGTTGACCGGTTGTCCGAACGCCAGCACGTCACCCGGTCGGGCATCGGCGAGGGAGGCCACCGGCTGGCCACCGCGGGCCTGGTCCCGGCTGACGCGGGGCAGCTCCATGCCGAGGTCGCGGTGAACCCGCTGGACGAACCCGGAGCAGTCGAGTCCCTGGTCGGGGTTGGTGCCACCCCACAAGTAGGGAACACCCAGGTACTCCATCGAACGCTGGACCACCTCGCTGCCGCGGCCGAGCGGAGCGGCCAAGCCGCGCGCCGCGAACGATCCCGACAGGCCGCCGGCCCTTGCGAGAGGACCGGCCCCGCGCGACTCCAGCTGTCCGAGAACCTGCGCGAAGCCGGTCCCGCCGACCGATCCCGTCTCACCCGCGCCGCCGGGCCGCCGCTGAGGCTGCGGGTCGAACCGGGCCCGGATGTCGTTCATGCGGGCTTCGATGGCGGCGAGGCCGCCGGTGGGTGTGGTCATGAGTCCTCCCGCTTGCGGGCGGCCAGCCGCGGCGACACCAGATCGTCCAGCTCGGCCTGCTCCTCGCGCGCTTCCTCGACGGAGTGACGGTCGCGCATCCGCTCATCGAGACGTTCCATCGCCGAGACCTTCCGCGCCGCCTCGGTCCAGGCGTCGAGCTGCTGTCCGAGCAGCAGTTGGGCGTTGGCCTCCGCGCTTCGGGCGGCGATGACCGCCATCGACAGCAGGTCGTCGCGGTCGCGGTCGCTGCGGAACTGCGACGACGACGACCGCTCGGTGCGGGTCCGGCGGGCCTCGTACTGGTGGGCACGGCTGGCGAGATCGGCGCCGGCCTGGATGAGCCGCTGGCGGGCCAGCAACAGATCGGCCCTGGCCTGCTCCTCCTGGATCTGGCGGACCCGGGCCACATGCTCGAACCGGAAGCGGTAGCGCTTCATGACGCCACCGTCGCCGGGTCGAGCCCAAGGGCACCGGCGAGCCCCTGCCAGGCCTGGCCCGGGCCCGAGACCTCGTTCAGGTCCTGGCGGAGGAACGCCTCGATGGCGTCGTGGCGAGCCACAGCCTCGTCGACCAGAGCGTTGCTCCCGGGCTGATAGGCGCCGATCTCGATCAGGTCCTTGGCCTCGCGATGAGCGGCGAGCAGCTGCCGGAGCCTCACGACCAGCGCCTGCTGTTCGGCAGTGGTCACCGCGGGCGCCACCCGGGACACCGACTCCAACACGTCGACGGTCGGGAAGTGTCCCGCCGAAGCCAGCCGTCGCGAGAGCGCGATGTGACCGTCGAGGAGCGATCGGGCCGTGTCGCCGATCGGGTCGTTGAGGTCGTCTCCCTCGACCAGCACCGTGTAGATGCCGGTGATGCTGCCGTGCTCGGAGGCGCCCGCCCGCTCCAGCAACCGGGGCATCAGCGCGAACACCGACGGGGGATATCCCCGTGTGGCAGGCACCTCGCCGGCCGACAACCCGATCTCGCGCTGGGCCATCGAGAAGCGGGTGAGGCTGTCCATCAACAGGTTCACGTGAGCGCCCTGGTCCCGGAACCACTCGGCGATCCGGGTGGCAGCGAAGGCGGCCCGCAGGCGCACCAGCGCCGGGGCTTCAGAGGTCGCCACCACCACCACCGATCGGGCCAGGCCCTCGGGGCCCAGGTCGCGCTCGATGAACTCGCGGACCTCCCGGCCACGTTCTCCGATGAGGGCCAGGACCGAGACGTCGGCATCGGTGCCGCGCATGATCATCGACAGCAGGCTCGACTTGCCGACCCCCGACCCGGCCATGATCCCGATCCGCTGTCCACGGCCCACCGGCACGAGGGTGTCCAGCACCCGCACACCGAGGTGCAACGGGGTGTCGACGGTCGGGCGGCGAAGAGGATGCGGTGGCGCGCCGGCCAGCTCGACCCGTTGGGCGTCGGCCAGACTGGGGCCCTCGTCGATCGGCGAACCGAGACCGTCGAGCACCCGTCCGAGCAGCTGCCGGCCCACCGGCACCGTCAACGAGCCTCCGGTCGCCTCCACCGGATCGCCGGCACGGAGTCCGTGCAGGTGCCCGAGGGGCATGGCCACGACCCCGTCAGGTCCGATGGCGACGACCTCGCCGAGCATCGACCGGTCGGGAGGACCGACCTTGACGGCGTCGCCGATGGCCACATCGACACCATCGACCTCGAAGGTGAGGCCGACGACACGCCGCACCTGGCCCACCCGGACGGGCCGAGCAGCGCAGAGCGCGGTGTGGGTGCGCGTGGACAGGGTGGAAGCGGTCATGGCGCGAGGGCCTCCCGCGCCCGCTCGAGGGCGGTGTCGATGCGGGCGTCCAGCCGGGCGGCACCGGCCGCGACGAGGCAACCGCCCCGGCGGATCGACGGATCGGAGACGAGGGTGAGGGCCCGGCCAGGTGCGAGATCACTGACCTCGCCCAGCGCCGCCAGGTCGTCGGGATGCAGGTGGGCCACCAGCTCGTCGTGGTCGGGAGCCAGCGCCAGGGCCCGCCGGAGGGCGTCGCGACCGGGATCGGTGGCGGTGACCACCTCGCGGTCGAGGATCGATTCGGCCAGGGCGACCGCCAGGTCGACTGCGGTGGCTTCCACCTCCGCGAAGGTGGCCGCGTCGCGGTCGGCGAGGTCGGTGGCGCTGGCCTCGAGCGCGTCGAGTGCGTCCGCGACCCTGGCTTCGATCTGGCGCCGCGCCTCGGCCTGTGCGGTCTCGAGACCCTCGCGGTGGCCGGCGGCGCGGCCCTCGGCCAGGCCCTGCTCGAAGCCGGCCGCATAGCCGTCCTCGGCTCCTTGCGCGCGACCGGAGTCGAAGCCCTCGTCCCACCCGGCGGTACGGATCGCATCGAGGGCGTGGTTGCCGGTCTGGCGGGGACGGCCGGCGACCAGGCGTGGCAGGTCGGACACCGCGGCGAAGGGATGGTCGCCGACGTGATCGTCCTCGATCCCTCGGATGACTCGGGCGCTGGCAGGTTCGGTGATGGCCATGTCAGTCGATGAACTCCTCGCCGGATCGGGTGAGCACGATCTGACCGGCCTCCTCGAGAGCCCGGATGATCCGCACGACGGCACCCTGGGCGTCCTCCACGGCCTTGAGCCGGACCGCGCCGAGCATCTCGATCTCCTCGAGCAGGTTCTCGGCCGCGCGCGACGAGATGTTGTCGAGGATCTTTCGCCGCACCTCCTCGCGAACACCCTTGAGCGCCAGCGCCAGGTCCTTGGAGTCGACCTGGCGGAGCACCTGCTGGACCGCCTTGTCGTCGAGGGTGAGGATGTCCTCGAAGACGAACATGCGGCTGCGCACCTCGTCGGCGAGCACCTCGTCGAAGTTCTCGAGCCCCTCGAAGATCAGCCGTTCGGTGGCCCGGTCCGAGCGGTTGAGCAGGTCGACCAGCGTTTGGACACCGCCCACCGAGGAGAGGTCACCTTGCTGGAGCACCGACGACAGGCGGCGCTCGAGCGAACCCTCGACCGCGGCCACGATGTCGGGCGAGGTGCGGTCCATGGTCGCGACCCGGACCGACACGTCGCGCTGGAGCTCCTCCGGCAACCCACCGAGCACCATCGCTGCCGAATCCGGCGGCATGTAGGCCAGAACCAGGGCGATGGTCTGAGGGTGCTCGTCCCGGATGAACCCCAGCACCAGCCGCGGGTCGGCCTTGCGGAGGAACTCGAACGGTGCGCTCACCAGGCTCATCGACAGGCGAGAGAAGATCTCCTCGGCCTTGCCCTTGCCGACGCTGGCCTCGAGCAGCTCCTTGGCGTAGTCGACCCCACCGACGGCGAAGTGGTGACGAGCCGACGCGGTCACCGCGAACTCGTTGAGCACGGCCTCCACGACGTCCTCGCTCACGTCGTTCATCCGGGCGACCTCGGACATGATCTCGGTGACCTCGGTCTCCCGAAGGGTCCTCAGCACCTTCGCTGCGCGCTCGGTGCCCATCGACATGAGCACGACCGCCGCCTTCTGAGCCCCGGTCATGCGCTCTGCCGATCTCGATTCGACCAGGCTCATCGGCCGGCCCCCCGTCGGTCACCGAGCCAGCCCCGCAACAGCTGGGCCACCTCGTCGGGCTGGTTGTCGATCATCTCGGCCACCTCGTTCGCCACGGTCGCCTCGCTCTCGACGGTCGGGGTGCCGACACCACCGATGAGGTTGTTGAGCGACACGAGGTCGAGCGAGTTGCCCGCAGCGGTGTGGGCGTCGGCCGCCTCGTTGACCCTGGCCATCTGTGCCGGGGTGAGCGAGTCGGGCGCGGCACGCTCGATGGCTCGCATCTCGATCGAGTCGGCCAGCGCCGCACGCCGCTTGGCGGCCTTGCGCATGGTCCGGTAGCCGAGCGCCAGGACGATCAGCACCACGACCACCAGGGCGATCGTCTGGTAGAGCTGCATCTGGGCCTCCGACGCCGCGGTGTCGTCGGCTTCGGCCAGATCGGCAGCCATCTGGTCGGCAACGCTGGTGTCGAAGGGCATGGCGCTCACCGCCAGCAGGTCGCCCCGGTCGGGGCGGATGTCGGCGCCGGCGGTCACCACCTGCTCGATCTGGTCAACCATCTCGGGGGTGACGGTCTCCTCGTCCACCAGCACCGCGACCGACATGCGGGTCACCTTGCCCGGTGCCCGGTTGGTGGCTTCGACGATGCGGTTCACCCCGAACACCACGTTCGACTCGTCGAGGGTGTACTCGGTCGGCGGACCCTCGGCATCGACGGCCTCGCCGTCGGGTCCCAACACACCCGTTGCCGCCTGGCCCGGCCCGGTGTACTCCTCGTTTCGAACCTGCTCCTCGAGCGCCACCCGACCGCCGTCCTCGTCGGCGACGTCCTCGTAGAGCTCTCGGGTCACCGTCTGCTCGTCGAAGTCCAGCTCGGCGGTGACGTTGACCACGGCCTTGCCCGGTCCAACGACCGAGGTGAGCATCGCCTGGAGCTCGCTGGCGACCGACTCCTCGAAGGCGTTGACCTGGCGCATGTTCATGTCGTTGCCGGCGTAGTCGACCGAGCGCTGGCCGGGGGCCGCCAGCACCATCCCGGTCGAGTCGGCCACGGTGATCTGGCCGGGTCCCAGGCGATCGACGCTGGAGGCCACCAGGTTGACGATCCCCTGCACCTGTCCACCATCGAGGGTGGTACCCGCTCGAGTGCTCACCAGCACCGAAGCGCTGGCCTCACGGTCGTTGAGCGCGAACGCCGTGTCGCGGGGCAACGCCAGGTGCACCGTGGCCCCCTCGATGGCGTCGATCGAGCGGATGGTGCGGGCCAACTCACCCTCGAGCGCCCGCTGATAGCCGACCCGCTGACTGAACTCGGAAGCGGTGATGCCCTGGTCGTCCAGGATCGACCAGCCAGCGGAACCGCCCGCCGGCAATCCGTCGGCCGAGAGACGTATGCGGGTCTCATAGAGCTCACCTCGGGGAACCTGCACCGTGGTCCCACCGTTCTCGAGGCGGTAGGGGATCCCCTCGGCCGACAGCTGCTCGGTCACCGCGGCCGCGTCCGCTGGTTCGAGGTTGGTGTACAGCGCCGCGTACTCCCCCTCGCCGGCCAGGCGGGTGAACAGGAACACCCCGGCGAACACCGCGACCACCGCGCCGGCCATCAGGGCCTTCTGGCCCTTGGTGTAGGTGGCGTTGAGCGAGCTGGCCCGCTCCTTGAGGCTGACGAGGTCGAACCCTGCCATCAGATCTGCATCCTCATGATCTCGTTGAACGACTCAACCGCCCGGTTGCGCACCGCGACGGTGAGCTGGGTGGCGAGCTGGGTCTGGGTGGCCTGCACCATGTAGTCCTCGACGGCGGCCAGGTCGCCGGTGGCGGCGGCTTGGGCCAGGCGGTCGGTCTCCGCGTGCGAGGCCTGGAGGTCTTCGAGCGCGGACGCGATCTTCGAGCCGAACGCGGTGCCGCGCTCCTCGGCCGCGGGGTCGACCTGCTGGTTCGGGCGAACCGAGGGCGTGAACCCGGCGGGAACGATGCCGCCGGCGCCGCCGATGCCCGGAGGTGGTTGGATCGGCATGATCAGCGTCCGATCTCGAGGCCGCGCAGGTAGGCATCGCGGGCTCGCTCGAAGACGGTCACATTGGCCTGGTAGGCGCGCTGGGCGATGATGAGGTTGGTCATCTGGTCGCTGAGGTCCATGTCGGGCATGCGCACCATTCCCTCTTCGTCAGCAAGGGGGTGGGAGGGGTCGTAGCTGAGGCGGCCCTCGGGATCGCCGAAGAGCGCCCCCGCGACCCGCACGCCGGAGCCGACCTTGCCCCGCTCGAACTGTGCGGTCTCGGCGACGATCTGGCGTTCCTGGTAGGCGGGATCCTCGGTCGACCGGACGGTGTTGACGTTGGCGACGTTGTCGGCGGTGGCGTCGATCCAGGTCTTGAACAGGTTCATGCCCGAGGCGGCGATCCCGAGCGATCCGAACATCGTCATGTCACTGTCCCGTGATCGCGGTGCGAAGGAGGCGGAACTTGCCGTTCATGGCCTCGACGACGAGTTGGTGGCGGAGCGCGGTCTCGGTCAATCCCACGATCTCCTCGTCCAACGCCACGTTGTTGCCGTTGAGCCGGGTCGCGGCGGTGGAACGGGAGATTGCCGGGTTCATCGCCGACGGATCGCCGCGGTCGATGGCGGTGCGCAGCGAGTCCTCGAATTCGACCCGGTTGGCGAGGTAGCCAGGGGTCTCGACGTTGGCGATGTTGTCCTCGGCGGCCTGGCGACGAAGGCTCAGGCCCTGCAACGAGGCCTGCAACGCCTGGAAGGTGGGATCACCGATCTGCATCAGCAGACGCCCCGGCGAGCAGAGCACATCGTTGGCATCACAGAGACCTCGCGCGAATCGATCAATCGGACTCGCCAGTCCTTGGCGATCGACCGAGCGCTCCGTGCTCGCTGCGAGGGGTCGGCGTCACCCCTCCCCCGCTGAGCCTTCGTCGCCGAATGATGCGATCGGCCCAGTTCCTCAGCGACCCGCCCCCTCCCAGCCCCGCTTCATGAGGATGTGGGCCAGGTCGTCGATCAGCTCGGGGAGCGCGTGGTCGATCTCCAGCTCGGGGAAGCGCACCGGTTGCCAGCCAGACATCGTCAGCTTGCGATCGCGCCGCTTGTCGCGCGCCGACTCGACCACACCGTCGTGCCAGAAGGGGTGATCGACCTCGACCGCCACCTGCCAGCGCGGCCAGGCGAGGTCCACGACGATGTCCTCACCGTTGACCAGGACGAGGGGCATGTTGACGATCGGCGCAGGCAACCCCCGACCGGTGATCGCCTCGATGACGACGAGCTCGAGGTCCGAGCGGGCGACGCCTCGCCACTCTGCCCGCGAGAGCAGCGCCTCACGGAAGATCACCGCTGCGGGACGACCGGGCTGGAACAACCGCTTCGAGGTCGCCATGAGCGTCCCAAGGGTGCAGCGCCGCTCGGCCAGCGCCTGCTCGATGGCGCTGACCGTCTTCCGACGCCCGAGCATCGCCGCGGAGTCGAAGAGCGTCCGCGGCGGGCTGGTCAAACGGATGCCGTCGGATCGCCGACCAGCCACGTCGACCGGATCGATCCGGCGGGAATGATGGATGATCAGACCGTCGAGGGTCAGCCGTGCGCCGCGAGGCAACAACACGTGGACACGGGTGTCGCGCATGCCTCGGTATCCCCATTCCTGGCCCGCGGTGGTGAAGCCGATCGCAGCCAGCGGCTGGCGGAGGCAGGCTGCCACCATCCACTGGATGCGACCCGCCGGAACCGAGGGCGAGCGATAGACCCCCGGACCCATGCGGATCAGCCGTTGCGACGCGATCGTCCGATCGGTCTGACGGGCGGTGAACCCGAGGGTCTCGAAGTCAGCGCGAGTGATGACGCCGTGATGGGCGACCATCCACCGGTCGTACTCCAGCGGGACGGGCACGGTGCCTCCCCTGGTCGTCGATCGCCGGGGGAAGGCTCAGGTCAACATAGAGCGAGCGCGCTCGCTGCGCAATGGCCCAACCGGCCCGCGACTCGCAATGGCAGCGTTTTCCTCCCACAGGGGGAGCAAACTGCTGCCATTGGCAGGGGGAGGCGGGGCGGCCGGGGCGCAGGAGCGAGGGTCAGGCGTCGTGGTCGACCATGCTCGGCGCCGGCGGCTCGTCGACGATGGAGGGGCGACGGGGGACGCTCTGGTGCCGGGCCAGCTCGCCGCCGATCGCGTCTTTGGCCGCGGCGACCCGCTCGGCGGTGGCGTTCACCGCCTCGAGCAGCAGTCGGGCCCGCTCGTGCAACGCCTCGGGCATCGTCCCCATGCCCTCGGGGGGATCGAACCCACCGATGGCCTCGAACTCCGACTCCAGCTCGAGCAGGCCGTCGGGATCCACGTGGCCGAGCGCCGCCTCGATGCGATCGAGGACCGCGGTCCACACCCGCAGCTCCGGGGAACGGTCGTTCATCCCGAGAGGTCCAGGCCGCCAGCCGAAGCCGCCGGGGCGCCGGCGGAAGCGGCGCTCAGCGACTGGTAGGCCTCGGCCCAGGTGTCGCGGAGGGGCTGCACCAGCGAGCGGGCCTCGGCCACCAGCGAGGCGCTCTTGGTGATGTTCGCCCGGCCGAGCAGGTCGGCGAGCCAGGTGTAGAGGTCGGCCATGGCCTGCGCACCGTCCCAGCGGTCGAAGTCGAGCGCGCTGTGCAACTCGGCGACGATGTCCTGCGCGTGGGTCAGCGCCTCATGGGAGCCGGCGACCTCGCCTCTGCCGATAGCGACGGTGGCGTCGTCGAGGTCCCGGAGGAGTCGATCGTAGAGCAGCACCAGGAGCCGTTCGGGTGGGATCGTGCCGACGCCGTCGGCGACGAACTTGCTGCGGGCGGTCGTGGTGGGTGCATACATGGGAATCCGTTCCCCTCGTGGCTACTGGTTGTAGTTGGCTTGGAGGCCGGCGAGCTGGCTGGTCAGCCACTGGCTCTGGTTCTGGAGCTGGCCGAGCATCGACTCGAGCGCCGTGTACTGACGGCGGAGCCCGGCCTCCCGCTTCTCGAGACGCACGTCCCAGGCCTCGATCTGGCGGTTGAGGTCCTTGATCCGGTTCTCGCGGGACTGCTCGGCGGTGGTGAGCTGTCCGTTCACCGCGTCGAGCGCCCGGTTGGTGGCGGTGGTGAGTCGCTTGGCGGCGCCCGGCTCGTAGTCGACCGTTCCGACAGCCCCGGTCTGGCCGGCGGCCACGTCCACGGTGAGTCCACCGAGGCGCTCGTGGAGGGTGCTCATGGCCACCCGGAGGCTGCCGTCGTCTCGGACCGTCACCTCGGCGGTTTCGCCGTCGACGGTGGCTGCGAAGGTGCCGTCGCCGTTGTCGGTGACCTCGACGGCGTAGCTGCCGGGCTGGGCCCGCCAGCCGGCCCGGACGTAGGTGAGGTCGCCGGTGGTCTCGGCGCCGTCGACGAAGAGGCGTTCGACCGCGACGGGGTCGCTCTCGTAGGCCGCGGCGAAGGCGGCCTCGTCGAAGGTGACAGTTCCATCGCGCTGCAGCTCGACGCCGGCGAGGCCCGGCGTTCCGAGAGCGCTCTGGCCGACGGCACCGGTGAGAGCGCTGGTGAGGCGCCGGGCAACCGTGCGCACCGTCGAGTCGCCGGTGAGGATCGACCGCTCGTTGGTCTCGGGGTCGTAGTCGGTCAAGCCGTCGATCTCGGCGAGCGCCCCGTTGACGGCGTCGACCATCGCCGCGACCTTGTCGCTGATGCCGGCGACGTCGCGCTCGACGTCGATGGTGACCTCGGAGGTGGTCTTGGCGTGGAGGGTGATGGTGGCGCCCTCGATCAGGTCGTCGATGGTGTTGGTGGACCGGGTGACGGTGATCCCACCGACGTCGAGCTGGGCGTCTGCGGCGCTCCGGGTGATGGCGAACGGATCGGTCCACCCGGTGCTGGTGACCGAGAACGCGTTGTCGACACCGGTCTCCTCGGCGGTGAGGATCAGCCGGTGCTCGCCGGAGGTGACCTGCAGCGTGCTGGCGGTGACCCCGACGCCGGCGTCGTTGATCTGGGTGACGAGCTCGCCGAGGGTGCCCGCTGTGTCGAAGTCGTGGGTGGTCCCGTCGGCGGTGATGCTGACCGTCCGGCCGTCGAGGGTGGCGTCGAGCCCTGCGAAGCTGTCGCCACTCGACTGCTGCATCGCCTGGGCGAGTGACTCGACGGTGAAGCTGAGCGAGTTGCCCGGCGCACCGGTGCCGGCGGAGACCGACACGGCGTCGGGGTTCGAGGAGGTGGCGGTGAGACCCCGCCAGTCCGTGCTCGATGCGAGCTCGTTGGCCGCGGTGCGGGCCGAGGAGATCCTGGAGCGGACCGAGGCGTAGGCGTCGAGGCCGGCCTGGGCGATCTTCGCCCTCTCTTGGAGCCGGGTCTTGGGGATCGACTCGACCTGCATGAGCTGTCGGATGATCGCGGTGGTGTCGAGCCCGGAGGCCAGGCCGTCGATGTAGCTCACGCTCGCTCCCTCGGTCGGTGGTCAGGTGGACTGACCGGGCCGGAGGGGGAGCGGACCCCGTTGTCCGCTCCCCCTCTCTGGCTCGGTGGGGTACTAGCCGAGGAGCCCGAGCACCGACTGGGGCATGGCGTTGGCCTGGCCCAGCATGGCGGTGCCGGCCTGCTGCAGGATCTGGTGCCGGGTGAACTGCACCATCTCGAGGGCCATGTCGGTGTCGCGGATGCGGGACTCCGAGGCAGCCAGGTTCTCGGTGGTGACCTGCAGGTTGTTGACCGTCGACTCGAAGCGGTTCTGGACCGCACCGAGGTCACCACGAAGGGCGGAGACGTCGTTGATCGCGCCGTCGATGAAGTCGATGGCGTTCTCGGCGTCGTTCTCGACGTCGATGCCGCCGACACCGAGGGTGGTGGCGTCGACGCCACCGATCGCAACCTCGATCGTCTCGCCCTTGTTGGCGCCGACCTGGAACTTGGCAGCATCGCCAGCAGCGGCATCGATGTCGCCGGGGCTGATGCCGAGATCCGCGAGGGCAGTGTCGGTTCCGGAGTCAGCGAGCGTGAAGGTCTCGGTGTCGCCGAGCCCCCCGATTTCGAGGGTGAGGCTAGAGCCAGCACCAACGGTCTCGCCGGAGACCGACACCTTGTCGGTGAAGGCCTGGGCATCGGCGTTGCCACTGGCGGCGAGCGCCGACTTGATCGCGGTCTCCAGCGCGGCTGCAGCTGTCTCGACGTCGTCGCCAGCGAGGGCGGACATCGATACCGTGACCGCGCCGGTCCCGTTGATGTTGATCGTGAACTCGTGACCAGCGGTGGTCGTATAGGCACCATCGGCATCGAGTCCGGTGACGCTCGCGGGGGTCGAGCCGAAGCTGCCGTCGAGCAGCTTCTGCGAACCGAACTTGGTCGAATCCGCGATGCGGTCGATCTCGGCGGAAAGCTGGTCGATCTCTGCCTGGGCCGCCGCACGGGCGTCGCTGTCGTTCGAGGCGTTGGAGGCCTGCACGGCCAGGTCACGCATGCGGTTGAGCATGCTGTGGACCTCGTTGAGGGCGCCTTCTGCGGTCTGCACGACCGAGATGCCGTCCTGGGCGTTGCGGGTGGCCTGGCGAAGACCCGAGACCTGCGCACGCAGACCCTGGCTGATCACGAGGCCGGCAGCGTCGTCGGCCGCCCGGTTGATGCGGAAGCCCGACGAGAGCTTCTCGAGGCTCTTGCCCATGACGTTGTTCGTCTGGGACAGGTTCCGGTACGAGTTGAACGCTGCGATGTTCTGGTTGATCCTCATTGTTCCGTCTTCCTCCTTGAATGTGGAACTCGGTACCAACCCATGTGGAGCTGGGACCTACCGCTTCCTGCGGCAGGCGATCGATCGGACCGGCCGAGGGGCCGATGAGGCTTCGCCCGCGAATTTCCGCGCCGGCCACCGAGAATGGTTCACCTGGCCCAGTCCGCGCGCATCGTGGTCGACCGATCCCGTAGGGGGAGATTCGCGACGACGAAAGCCTCATCACCGCGGCGTCGCTGCCGAACGGTCCGTCATGGCCCCCTCTGCCGTCGCCGACCGCCTGAGCACGCTCAGCCAGACCCTGTGGCGACAGCGCGCCCTGGTCGAGGTGCTGCTCTACCGTCTCGAGGTCCAGCAGATGGTCCTCGCCGCCGGCAAGTCGCGCTGGATCGACATGTCGGCCCGCGACGTCGAGGATGCCATCGACGGCCTCCGCTCCGAAGAGCTCGTCCGGGCCACGTCGGTGGCTGGGGTCGCACCCCTGTTGAAGGTGCCCGAGACCGCGAGCCTGACCGAGCTGGCCGTCGCCGCCGGCGAACCGTGGGACCAGATCCTTCGCGATCACCAGGCGGCGTTCCTGTCGCTGATCGCATCGGTCGAGGCGGTGAGCCGGGACAACCGGGAGCTGCTCAACCACGGGTTGCGTGACACCCACGACTTCTTGTCGAGGGTGGCCAGCGCGCCCGGCAACGACGGCTACTCGGTGGAAGGCACCAGCACCCGACAGCTCGCCAAGCCCACCCTCATCGACTGGGACGTCTGATGTCGGACTTCTCGTCGCTGCAGACCGCGCTGTCGGGGCTCACCGCCCACCAGAAGGCGGTGCAGACCGCGGGGCACAACATCGCCAACGCCGCCACCCCCGGCTACAGCCGCCAGCGGGTCGACCTCAAGTCCAGCGGGGCCGGCGTGGTGCCGGCGGTGTGGTCCAAGCCCGACGGGATCGGCAACGGGGTCGAGGTCTCGACCATCGTCCGCATCCGCGACCAGTTCCTCGAGGCCAGGGCGGTGCGCGAGGTGGGCACCGGCGCCCACCTCGAGCGCCTCGGCTCGATCATGGACCGCATCGAGATGATCTTCCCCGAGCCCAGCGATGTGGGGCTCGCCCACCAGCTCTCGGACATGTGGGCCTCGTTCGACGACGTCGGCAACCAGCCCGGCTCGAGTGCGCCTCGCATCTCGTTGCTGGAACGGGCCGGCACCGTCGCCAGCGAGCTGAACCGGGCCGCGACCGAACTGGCCAACCTCCACCAGTCGAGCGTCGACCAGGCCGACGCGCTCGTCACCGAGGTGAACACGACCGCCGCCCGCGTCGCCGAGCTCAACCAGTCGGTCCGCAACGCCACCGCCGCCGGCTTGGCGCCCCACGACCTCGCCGACCAGCGCGACCGGCTCATCGACCGCCTCGGAGAGCTGGTCGGTGTGACCACCCAGCCAGGTGAGCACGGCACCACCAACGTGTTCCTCGGCGGCACCGCCCTGGTCCGCGGCGACCGGGCCGAATCGCTCGTCCTCGACACCGAAGGCGACCTGCCCGCCCCCCACGACGGTCTCGACCTGACCAACACCCAGGTCCGTTGGGCCAAGGACAACTACCCCGCTGCGGTCACCTCGGGTGAGATCGCCGGCCTGATGGAAGGCGCCAACCGCGCCATCCCCGACCAGCTCGCCGACCTCGACGCGGTCGCCGACACCCTCATCACCCAGGTCAACGACCTTCACGTCCAGGGGTTCGGCCTCGACGGTGCCGACGGCCGCCAGTTCTTCGCCGGCACCGATGCCGCCACGATCCGCGTGCACGACGACGTGGCCGGCCAGCCGGACAACGTCGCCGCGGCCGCACCCGACCCGGCCAACCCCGGCAGCCCCCTGGGCGAGCTCGACGCCTCGTGGGCCCAGGCCCTCGCCGCGCTGGGCGACGCCCCCGACGCGCCGGACCAGGTCTACAACGACATGATCGGGGCGCTGGGCGTCGAGACCCAGGCCCTGCACCGGCGTCAAGCGATCCAGGGCGAGGTCATCCGCCAGGTCGACGACGCCCGCGAAGGTGTCAGGGGCGTCAACATCGACGAGGAGATGGTGTCGCTGGTGCAGTCCCAGCACGCCTACGCCGCCTCGGCCCGGCTGATGACCACCATCGACGAGATGCTCGCCACCCTCATCACCCGCACCGGTGTGGTCGGGCGCTAGGAGCCACGATGTCGCGGATCACCAACACCACCACCTCACGGGCCGTGCTGGCCAACATCCAGAACACCGCTCGCAGCCTGGCCGATGCCCAGGACAAGATCTCGTCGGGCAAGCAGGTGCGCAAGCCGTCCGACGGGCCGGCCCAGGTGCTGACCGCGCTCGACCACCGCAGCCAGATCCGCCGCAACGAGCAGCTGGGTCGCAACGTGCTCGACGCCCGCAGCTGGCTCGACAACGCGGACAGCGCGCTCACCCACTCGGTGACCGAGATGACCAGGGCCCGGACCCTGGTGGTCAACGGCGTCAACGGTGCCACCGATGCCCAGGGACGCTTCGCTCTCGCATCGGAGATCCGCACCATCGCCGAGGGCCTCGTGCAGACCGCAAACACCAAGCACCTCGGCCGTCCCATCTTCGGCGGCACCACCGGCGGCGACATCGCCTACGACGCCAGCGGGAGCTACCAGGGCGACCAGGGCAAGATCGCCCGCACCATCGCCCCCTCGGTGACGGTGCAGGTCAACCGGTCCGGTCCCGAGGTCTTCGGCACCGAGGACGCGGGCGATCCGATGAACGGCAACGCCTTCCAGATGTTGAACGCCGTCGCCGACGCCCTCGAAGCCGGCGACATCGAGACCGCCCGCAGCGGGCTCGACGCCATCGACGCCGCCACCGCGCGCATCGAGCGGGCCCAGGTCGAGATGGGCGCCCGCGCCAAGCAGCTCGACGAGGTCCACATCCGCAACGAGGACGTCGCCATCGAGCTCAAGTCCGCCCTGGCCGAGGTGGAGGACACCGACATGGTCGAGGCGATCATCACCCTCCAGGCCCAGGAGATGGCCTACCAGGGAGCACTCGCGGTCACCGCCAAGGTCGTCCAGCCCACGCTGCTCGACTTCCTGCGCTGAACCTGGGCGTTCGCCCTCATCAGGACCCGCTCACCGCCGACCCACCAGCCAGTTCCTCGAACCTCGGGAGTCGTCGTGAACATCCTCGTCGTGGACGACAGCAAGACCATCCGCATGCTGGTGAAGCGCAACCTCAAGCAGGCCGGGTTCGACCACGCCACGATGTTCGAGGCCGAGGACGGCCCGTCCGGGCTCGAGGTCGCCCGTGCCGAGCCGCTGGATCTCATCCTGTCGGACTGGAACATGCCCGAGATGAGCGGACTGGCCTTCCTCCAGGCACTGCGTGACGAAGGGTTCGACACCACCTTCGGGTTCATCACCTCCGAGTCCACCCCGTCCTACCGCGACCAGGCGCTGTCCGCCGGTGCTGCCTTCCTGCTGTCGAAGCCGTTCAACGCGGAGGCCTTCGCCGACGCGCTCGCCGTCGCCACCACGTGAAGCCCCCGCGGGAGGCGGCGCTGCCGCCCGTCCCGATCCAGGAGTCGGTCGCCGACTTCTACAGCACGCTGTTCGGGACCGGGTGCGCAGCCAGCAAGGTCACCCCCTCCGACATCGGAGCCGACGGCAACCATGTGGTCAGCGTCTACCACGACGACCTGGGTCGCATCGCCGCGCTCGTGACCGGAGACTCGGCCTTCGTGACCGCCAGCGGGGCCGCCCTCGCCATGATCCCCGCCTCGGCCGCCCGCGACGCGCTCGAGGGCGGCACGATCGACCAGAACCTGCTCGAGAACTTCCGCGAGGTGTGCAACATCACCGCCTCCATGCTCAACACGGCGACCACACCCCACCTCAGCCTCGTCGATGCCTGGCCGACCGACCACGCCGACCTACCGAACGAGGTGTGGGACGTGCTCGCGTCGCCCAGAAAGCGACGCGAGTTCGCGGTGACGATCAACAGCTACCACGACGGCCGCCTCGGCATCGTGATCCACTGACCACTCCAGGAGCGCCGATCAGCGGGTGAGGAGGTCGACCTCGGTGCCCTGACGCACCGTCGTGCCGGCGGCGGGGTCGGTGGAGCGGATGTTGCGCGGCGGACCGATCCTGCTGCCCACCGACAGCCCGTGGTCGCGGATCTCGGCGATGGCCTCGGATTCGGTGAGCCCCGACACGTCGGGGACCTCGACCATCGGCAGCCCCGTCGACACGATCACCCGCACCGTGGAGCCTCGCGGCACCAGCTCGCCCGAGACCGGCTCGAGAGCGATCACGAACCCCTCGGGGATGGTCTCGCTCGACGACTCGCCCCGCTCCGGGACGAGGCCGTCCTCATCGAGGAGGGCGGCCATCTCGTCGTAGGTGGTCTCGACCGGGACCGGTGGCAGCTCGCGGGGGGCCGGACCGGACGAGATCACCAAATCGACGGGGTCGAGCTCGGCCAGCGGCTCCTCGTGACTTGTCCGGATCACATGGCCCTCGGGGATCTCCTCGTGGTGCTCGGGCCTCTCCTCGCCGACGACCAGATCGGCTTCCTCGATGCGGCGGACCGCCTCGTCGCGAGGCAGCTCCGGGAGCCCGGGTGGGAGATCGGCCAGCGCGTTGCCCCGTGAGACGTAGATCGTGAGCACGCTGTCGGCGCCCTCTTCCAGCTCGGTGCCGGCCGCCGGTTCCTGACGAACGACCTCGCCGACCGAGGAGCCGGTCTCGCGCCAGTCCTCCACCTGGACCTCCCAGCCGTAGTCGGACACCAGGTTGCGGACATCGCTCTCGAACAGCCCGCTGTAGTCCTCGACCTCGTGGGTGGGTGTCTGCAGCGCGGTGGTGGCGAACACCGTGCCCGCGGCAGCGACCGCCACCACCACCAGGGCCGCCGCGACCCACGGCCAGCGGCGCCTGCGGGTGCGGGCTGCACGGCGCTCGTCCCGGGCCTGGCGGCGCTGAGCTCGCCGCGCCTGGCGCTTGCTGGGCGGTGCCGCGCCGTCGCCGGCACCATCGATGGCATCGGGACCAGGGACGACGACGGGCTCGGCGTCGTCGGGAGCGATGTTGGTGAGATCGGGTTGGGGCTCGGCATCGTCGCCGACGGGGGTGGCAGCGCCCGGCAGCACGAGCGGGGTCGGCCGTGGCAACGACTCGGCCGCGGCCATGAACGAGATGGCCAGTTCTCCGGCGTCGGGGCGATCGGCCGCATCGGGCCGGCACGCACGTTCGAGCACCGGCCGGAGGGGGCCGAACAGGTCACGGTCGAGCTCGACCGGCGTGTCGATGCGGGCCATGAGCGTGGCGATCGGTGTGTCGGCGGCGAAGGGAACCGTGCCGCTGACCGCCTCGATGAGGGTCAGACCCAGGGAGTAGACATCGGACCTGGGCTCGACGTGCTCGCCCTTGGCCTGTTCGGGCGACGCGTACCGGACGGTGCCCAACACCGTTCCGGACGGTTCGGTCCAGCCCGCCTCGGCCAGGGCCCTGGCCAGCCCGAAGTCGCCGATCCGCAAGCGTTCGTCGTCGCCGAAGAGCAGGTTGGCCGGCTTGATGTCGCGGTGGATGATGCCGCGCCCGTGGGCGTACTCGAGACCCCGGGTGGCCTGCAGCCCGACCAGCAGCGCCTGGGAGAGCGTCAACCGGTCGCCGTGGTCGAGCACCCCCCGGAGGCTGCCGCCACCGAGGTACTCGGTGACCAGGTAGGGGACCTCGTCACGCCCCCAGTCATAGACCGCCATGATGTGGGGGTCGTTGAGCGCCGCCGCCGCCTGGGCCTCGGCCTGGAACCGGCGGAGGAACTGCTCGTCGGCCGCCAGGTTGGGGTGCAGCACCTTCACCGCGACGCGCCGCCGGAGCCGGACGTCGTCGGCGAGGTAGACCATCGCCGACGCACCCGTACCGATGGGGGCGACCAGCCGGTACCGCCCGTCCAGCACTCGCCCGATCTGATCGCTCGTGCGCGAAAGGGCCACGGTGGAAGGGTAGACGGTCACTCCCCGCTCCCGGTGGCACGGTGGATCCGACCACCGGGTGGGCCCCGAGGTGGGAACCGCCCACACGGTGCGACATGATGGGTGGATGCAGTTGCTCGAGCGGGACCTCACCCGCCGGATGCTCTTCGCCGGCCTGCTGGCACTGGCCGTCGCGGGCATGGTGATCGCGGTCTCCAACGGACGCACGTCGCCGAACGCCGCGGCCGACCGGTCCGACGCGGTCGACGCGCTGGTACCCGACGAAGGAGCCGACGTGTTGCGACAGAGCACGGTCGGGATCGACGTGGGGACGGGGTACCAGGCCCGGCTGGTGATCAACGGCACCACCGTCCCCGACGACCAGCTGGCCGGCGACCAAGGACTCGGCCAGTACTTCTTCACGCCCGGCCCCGGACAGGTCCTCGAGTCGCTCCACGGCGGACAGAACTGCATCATCGCCACCTACTGGCTGGCAGCAGAGGGACCCGAACAGGGCCAGACCACGCGCTGGTGCTTCTCAGCCGCCTGAGGCGTCGGTGTCGCCGGCGATGACCTCGCCGGTCTCGAGCAGGTGCTCGAAACCGGCCTCGTCGAGGATGGGCACGCCGAGCTCGGCGGCCTTGTCGAGCTTCGAGGTGCCCGGGCCCTCCCCCACCACCACCGCGTCGGTCTTGTTGGAGACACTTCCGGGCGACTTGCCACCCCGGCTGGTGATGGCCTGTTCGGCCTCGTCGCGGGTGTAGCCGTGGAGAGTGCCGGTGACCACGATGCTCTTGTCGTCGAGGATCGGCGTCACGGCGGGGGTGGCGGGACCCGCCAGGTTGAGCCCCGCAGCGCGCAGCTTGGCCAGCACCGCCTGGTTCCGTTCGGACGCGAAGAACTCGTGCACGCTCTCGGCGATGGTGGGACCGATCCCCTCGATGGCGGCCAGCTCGTCGACCGATGCGGTCTCGATGGCGTCGAGGTGACCCAGCTTGGTGGCGAGCAGCCGCGCCCCGGTGGGTCCGAGGTGGCGGATGTTGAGCCCGACCAACAGGTTGGCGAGGGGACGGTCGCGGCTGGCGTCGATGGCGTCGCGCAGGTTGTCGACCGAGGTCTGCCCGAACCCCTCGAGCTCGCCGATGCGGTCGTAGTCGAGCGAGTAGAGATCGCCGATGTCGTCGAGGAGCCCGAGCTCGACGAACAGCTGCACCCGCTGCTCGCCCAGGCCCTCGATGTCCATCGCCGCCCGCGAGGCGAAGTGCTCGATGCTTCCCGTGCGCTGGGCGGGGCAATCGATGTTGGTGCAGAAGTGGTGGCCCTCGCCCTCGAGGCGCACCAGCGGCCCGCCGCAGCGCGGGCAACGGTCGGGGAACTGCCAGCGGGCCAGACCCTCGGGCCGTTCGGAGAGCACCGGCCCCACGACCTCGGGGATGACGTCGCCCGCCTTGCGCACCACGACGGTGTCGCCCGGACGCACGTCCTTGGCTTCGACCTGGACCTGGTTGTGCAACGTGGCCATGCCGACCGTCGAACCGCCCACGAAGACCGGTTCGAGCACCGCGAAGGGGGTGGCCTTGCCGGTGCGGCCGATGGAGACCTCGATGTCGCGGAGCACGGTGGTGCGCTCCTCGGGCGGGAACTTGTAGGCGATCGCCCATCGGGGAGCCTTGGCGGTGAACCCCAGCGCCTCACGCCGGGCCAGGTCGTCGACCTTGACGACCACGCCGTCGATCTCGTAGTCGAGATCGTGGCGGTGCTGTTGCCAGTACAGACAGAGCTCGGCGACCTCGTCGAGGCCTTCGACGGTGGTGATCTCGGGGTTGACCGGCAATCCCAGCGAGGCGATGTAGTCGAGGGTCTCGGAGTGGCGGGAGAGCTCGGGGCCGCCCTCGACCGCGCCGAGTTGGTAGCACCACAGCGCCAGGCCACGGGTGGCGGTGATGGAGGCGTCCTTCTGGCGCAGCGACCCGGCCGCGGTGTTGCGGGGATTGACGTAGCGGCGGAGCCCGGCCTCTTCCTGCTGGTCGTTGAGCGCCTCGAAGATGCGCACCGGCAGATACACCTCGCCGCGCACCTCGAGCAGGTCGGGTGGCTCGCCGTCGAGGTGTTCGGGGACCTGTTCGAGGGTACGAACGTTGTCGGTCACGTCCTCGCCGACACGACCGTCGCCCCGCGTGGCCGCGCGGGTGTAGCGACCCTGCTCGTAGGTGATGGAGATGGCGACGCCGTCGATCTTGAGCTCGCACACGAACGACACGGGGGGACGATCAGCGCCCTCGAGCTCGGTGAGGCGGCGCTCGAGGCGGGCGCCCCAGGCGACGAGCTCGTCGCGGTCCATGGCGTTGTCGAGCGACATCATGGGGATCAGGTGCTCGACCGGGCTGAAGGCAGCCGATGGCGCACCACCGACGGTCTGGGTGGGGGAATCGGCGGTGACCAGGCTGGGGTGCAGCGCTTCGAGCTCGTTGAGCTGGCGCACCAGCGCGTCGTACTCGGCGTCGGGGATCTCGGGCGCGTCGAGCTGGTGGTAGAGCCGGTTGTGGTGCCCGATCTGGTCTCGGAGCGCCTCGACCTCGGCGACGACCTCGTCAGGGACCTCGTCAGGGATCACGGAGTCGAGCCTACGCAACCCCACCGACACCGAGAACGGGGGTGGGCCTACGAGTGGTGGTCCGCGAGCACCGCCCGCAACGCAGCGGAGCGCTCGTGTGGGACCAGCAGCACGTTGCGGGCGTCGACGGCGGTGGTCGCATCGGACAGGTCGACATAGCCGTGGTGCTCCATCTGGGCCAGGAACTCGTCGCGGGACGACCCGAAGCGCCGGGAGTGGCGGTCCTCGACCTCGCAGAGGATGACGGGTCGGTGCGTGCTCAGCACCTCGTGCCCGCCGGCCATCACCAGCAGTTCGGCCCCCTCGACATCGCACTTCATGAAGTCGACGACCCGGCCCAATCGGACCGCGACCTGATCGAGGGTGGTGGCCCAACACTGCTCGGGCTCGCTCGACCTCAATCCATCGTCGAGCTCCAGGATCGCCGTTCCCGCCACTGCGGGCTGGATGAACGAGCGACCGGGGACGGCGAACCGGCGGCGGGGCACCACCACCGTCATCGGCCCGGCGATGGCTGCCAGCGCGGCCCGACGTACCTGGAGGTGGGCGAGGTTGAGCGCGCGAGCCAGCCAGGCGAGGCGGCGGGCGGCGCTGCGGCGGGGTTCGACCGCCACGACCGAGCCTGCTCGTCCCACCAGGACGGCCAAGGGCAGCGAGTAGATGCCGTTGGAGGCCCCGATGTCGATGACGGTGCCACCCGACTGGACGAGCAGCGGGAGCAGGCGTAGCTCACGCTCGAACCCCGGCAGGACGCTGAGCACCGAGAGGACCCGGGGAAGGATCAGCGACAGCATCGCCACATGCCGAACCGGATCGAGGATGAAGCGGAGCGAGCCACAGAGGTGAGCGTAGCGTGCCGCCGCGTCAGGACTCCCGTCCGAGCCATGCCACGCCCGTCAGGCGCCGACCGACAGCCGCACCCCAAGGGCCTGGTCGTGCACCCGGCTCGCCACCTCGCGCGTGAGCAACAGCACTTGCTCGGCCTGGGGAACACCGTGGGTCGCCAGGCCGCACGCCGGTGTCACCAGCGACTGGAGCCGCAGCGCCACGGGGTCACAACCGCCGCGAACCAGGTCGCACCAGGTTGCCGACAGCTGCCGCCACGACCGGCCCGGCGAGGATCCGATGGGCGCGTCGGTCGGGATCGCACCCCACGCCACGCGACCCCCGTGGTCGAGGAAGCGCCCCAACGCCTCGGGCGCATGCTCGAGCCCCTGACCGAGCGGGGCCGAGATGATCTGGGGTCCAGCCTGCAGGACCAGCTTCCAGTCGGTTGGTCCGCAACAGTGCAAGCCGGTGATCGCTTCGCGTTCGAGCACCGCCAACGCACCCGAGGTGAGATCGATCGCCGCCTCGGGATCGAGTGGGAACTCGGGATGCAAGAGCCCGGTCAGCCCGGGCTCGTCGAGGAAGGCCACCAGCGGTGTGCCCGGCGCCCTCCGCTCGGCCAGGGCCACCAAGCCAGCCGCTCGTGCCCGTACGGCGGTGCCGGCGACAGCGAAGGCCGGGCCCACGTCGGCCCCCGCAGCGTGGAGCGCAAGTCCGAGGGTCACCGGCCCGGTGAGCTGGACCTTGACGGGCTCGGTCCTGCCTCGCACGGCGTCGAGGAAGGTACGAAGCGTGAGGAAGGGCTCACCCTCGAGGTCGGGGTCGGCCAGCGAGCACTGCGGGTCGAGGAGATCGAGGCGCAGGTCGAGCGAGCCGTCGTCGGCGACGACGACACCGGGGACCCCCCAGGCGGCCTGGGCCACCATGGCCTCCAGAGCAGAACGCTGAGGCAGCGATGGGGCCGCAGGAAGCCGGTGCTGGCGGGCGAGCACGAACGCCACCGCCTCATCGGGATCGCGGTGCGGCAGACTTCCGATGGTGGTGTCGGTTCCGGGCGCGAGAACGGCCACGTCGTCGACCAGCGGTGCAGTTGCCACGGTTGCTCCCCCTCTTGCTGCGGTGCTGCGTCCCCCCGGATCGCGGTTCGATCCCCTACTGGAATAGCCAGCGGAGGCTCCCATGAGCAAATCTCGGAGTCGTGGACTTCGCTGGCCCTTGGCCCATCCGTGTGGCGTGGCTGGTCCAGCCCCTCGCCCTGAACCCCGTCCTGGGCGACGCGCTCGACCCGCACAGCACGGCGGTGCAGGCCCTGATGCTCGCCCTCGCGTGGGCAGCCTGGACCACGGGACTGGTCGCGGTGCTGGTGCCGCGAACCGTGGGCCTCACCACCGTGCGGATCCTGGCCCCCACCGGGTTGGCGCTGGCGATGTGGGCCGCGGTCGTCGCCGACGGTGTCACGTGGGGCGCCGTGGCGGTCGTCGCGTCGGCGGTGACCGCCACCATCGCGCTGTCGCCGACGACCGGCGACGTGTTCGTGAACGGTTCCGCCTACGGGGCCGAGCGGCGCTTCGCGCTCCGACCTCCTGCGGTGCTGCTGCTGGGACCGGTGCAGCTCATCTGGGCCTTGGTCGTGGCCGGCACCGTGGCCGGTCCCCTGCTGCTGGCCACCGAGCAGTGGATCGCCGGGGTGGTGCTCACCCTCGTCGGGCTGTCCGTAGCGGCGCTCGGTTGCCGGTCGCTGCACCAGCTGTCGCGCCGCTGGCTGGTCATGGTGCCCGCGGGGGTGGTCATCCATGATCCCGCCGCGGTCGTCTCTCAGCTGTTCCGCAGCCCGACGGTCGTCTCGATCGGTCCCGCCCCCGCCGACTCGGGGGCGCTCGATCTCACCGCCGGAGCCCCCGGCCTGGCCCTCGAGCTCCAGCTGCACGAGGCCGCAACCCTCGAGCTGCGCAAGCGGGGGTCGAAGGCGAAGGTGGTGCACGCCACCGCGGTGATGTTCACACCCTCGAGACCGGGCGAGGTGTTGCGCGAGGCGGCCGATCGGTCGCTGGTCGTGCGCTGAGCAGCCGACTCAGCTCGTGGCGGGGCTGGCGGCGATGGCGCTGCCGACCACCTCGTCGTTCTCGTAGAACACCACAGACTGGCCGGGGGCGACCCGACGCCGGGGTTCGACCCATCGCAGCTCGCGACCGACGACGCGTCCCGGTGAAGGTCGGCCGTGGGCCGAGACCTGGGCCTCGACCGGCCCGGCAACCGGTCCGGCAGCCCACCGAAGGTCGTCGAGTGCCACGGTGGCCGACAAGAGATCGGACTCGTCGCCGATGGTGACCCGTCGACGGGCCACATCGACCGCCACGGCGAAGCGGCGGTCGCCGGAACCCGCGACTCCGAGGCCTCGACGCTGGCCGATGGTGACGAGCTCGACCGCGGGCACCTCGCCCACCGTCTGGCCCGCCCCGTCGACGACCGTTCCCGGATGCAGGTCGATGCGTTCGGCGAGGAACCCGGCTCGACCCGCTCCGGTGGTGATGAAGCACACGTCCTGGCTGTCGGGCTTGGTCGCGGTGCGCAGGCCCAACTCGTCGGCCAGGGTCCGCACGTCGTCCTTGGTGCGGTCGCCGACGGGGAACACGATCCGAGCCAGCTGATCCTGGTCCAGCATGTGCAACACGTAGGACTGGTCCTTCGCCGGATCGGCACCCCGGGCAACCCGGTTGGAGCCGTCGGCCCGGGTGGCGATCCGGGCGTGGTGGCCGGTGGCGACGGCATCGAACCCCAGCGCCAGAGCCCGGTCGAGGAGCCGGTCGAACTTGAGGTGCCGGTTGCACTCGACGCAGGGGTTGGGGGTGCGGCCCGCGGCGTGGTCGGACACGTAGGGCTCGACCACGTGGCGGGTGAAGTCGTCGCCGAAGTTGAACACGTGATGGTCGATGCCGAGCTGCTGAGCGACCCGACGGGCGTCGTCGACGTCGGACACCGAGCAGCAACCGGTGTCGGACTCGCCACCCCACAGCTTGAGGGTGACCCCGACCACCTCGTGTCCGGCGTCGCGCACCAGCGCGGCGGCGACCGAGGAGTCGACGCCGCCCGACATCGCCGCCATCACCTTCACGATCGGCACCTCATCGGTGGCTCCGGAGCCGGTCGACGGCGTGGACGATCGCGTCGACGGCGTGGTCGACCTCGGCGTCGGTGGTGGTGGCCCCGAGTGAGAGCCGCAGCGAACCGCGGGCGCGATCGCGGGGTACCCCGAGCGCGGCGAGCACGTGCGACGGGTCGAGTGCCCCGCTCGAACACGACGAGGCGGCAGAAGCGGCGACGCCCGCCTGGTCGAGCATGAACAGCAGGGCCTCGCTCTCGACGCCGTCGATGCAGACGTGGCAGGACGCCGCCACCTTGTTCGACCGGTCGGGGCGCCCGTCGGGGCCCACCCCGACGGCGGTCTCGACCACGTCGGGGATCCGGGTCGACAGGCCGTCGGCGAGCCGGTCGCGCAGGCGGGCGACTCGTTCGACCGTGGTGGCCCGCTCGGCCACCACGGCGGCAGCGGCCGCAGCCATCGCACCGATGCCCGCGACGTTGTGGGTACCGCTACGCAGGCCGCGCTCCTGACCACCGCCGAGCTGCTGGGGGGCGAGCGGGGTTCGGTTGCGCACGACCAAGGCGCCGACCCCCTGGGGTCCTCCGAACTTGTGGGCGCTGATCGAAACGAGCCGGGCGGGAGCGGCGAAGGTGGCGACGTCGAGCCAGGGGAAGGCCTGGACGGCGTCGGTGTGCAGCACCGCGTGCGGCGCGTGCTCGGCGATCACCGTGGCAACCGCCTCCAGGTCCTGGATGACGCCGATCTCGTTGTTGGCCAGCATCACCGACACCAACCCCACGCTGTCGTCGAGCATCGCGGCGAGGGCGTCGAGGTCGATGCCGGCCCACCGGTCGACCGGCAGGGCGCGCCCACCGAGGGCGACGACGGGATCGAGCACGGCATGGTGCTCGATCGCCGAACACAGCACCGTCGTTCCGGTCGCCTCGACGACCCCCCGCACGGCGAGGTTGTCGGCCTCGGTGCCACCACTGGTGAAAACGACCTCGCCAGGCGCACAACCCAGCGCGGCAGCCATGACGTCGCGCGCCTCGTCGACGACCTTGCGGGCGGCGCGTGCGCCCCGGTGCGAGCCGGTGGGGTTGCCGAGCGGGTCGTCGAGCAACTCGGCCATGGCCGCGCGCGCCTCGGGGCACATCGGCGTGGTGGCCGCGTGGTCGAGGTAGGCGTTCACCCGACCCAGGCTAGGCCCTGGGTCGGGGGGCGCCTCGTGGGATCAGACCTCGGAGAGGTTCTGGGCGACGAAGTCCCAGTTGACGAGCTGGTCGAAGAAGTTGTCGATGAAGCCCGGCCGCGAGTTGCGGAAGTCGAGGTAGTAGGCGTGCTCCCACACGTCGAGGGTGAGCAGCGCCTTGGCCTCGTGGTTGACGGGGGTGTCGGCGTTGAGGGTCTTCATGACCTTGAGACCACCCCCGTCGTGGGCCAACCAGGCCCAGCCCGACCCGAACTGGGTCTTGGCGGCGTTGGTGAACTCGTCGCGGAAAGCCTGGACCGAGCCGAACGCGCTGTTGATCTGCTCGGCCACATCGCCCGAGGGCTCGCCGCCCCCGGTGGGGCTGAGGCAGCTCCAGAAGAATGTGTGGTTCCACACCTGAGCGGCGTTGTTGAACAGACCCGAGTGGGTCTCGGCCTCCTTGATGATCTGCTCGAGGGAGTTGTCGGCGTTCTCGGTTCCCTCGACCAGACCGTTGAGGTTGTTGACATAGGTCTGGTGGTGCTTGCCGTAGTGGTAGTCGAGGGTCTCCTCGCTCATGCCACGGCTGGCCAGGGCGTCCTTGGCAAAGGGAAGGGGCGGCAGTTCGAAGGCCACAGTAGGGGTCCTTTCACGTCGTCGAAGCTCAACAGTTCTGCTCTCGGGAGGCTACCTCCATCTGCTTCGAGCGAAACTTGGGTGATGGACGAACCCACACCGACCCCCGACTACGGGGAGTCCTTCGCTGATGTGTACGACGACTGGTACGGCGAGATCACCGATGTGGGCGCGACCGCCGACCGGGTCGCGGCCCTGGTCGTGGACGCCGGCACCGACCGGGTGCTCGAACTGGGGATCGGCAGCGGTCGCCTGGCGCTGCCGATGGCCGAGCGGGGGCTGCGCGTCGTCGGCATCGATTCGAGCCCGCCGATGCTGGACCGGTTGCGAGCCAAGTCCGGAGCCGACGCCATCGAGGTGCACGAGGGCGACATGGCCGAGGCCGACACCTTGGTCGACGGCCCGTTCGGGGTGGTGCTCATCGCGTTCAACACCCTGTTCAACCTGGCCGGCGAGGACCGCCAGCGGGCGTGTCTGACGGCGGTCTCCTCACTGCTCGACCCCCGGGGATCGCTACTGGTCGAGACCGCGGTGTGGGGCGACCCGCCCGATCGGGTCGAACGAGGGCTGTCCACCACCAGGGTCGATCACGACCGGGTGGTGCTGAGCGCAACCGAGCACGACCCGGCCACCCAGGTCGTGACCGGCCAGCACATCGACATCACCGCCGACGGCACCCGCCTGCGCCCGTGGCGCATCCGCTACCTGACCCCCGATCAGCTCGACACCATGTCCGCCGCAGCGGGCTTGGTGCTGGTCGAACGTCACGCCGACTGGACCGGCGCGCCGCTCACCGCACACGACACGGTCCACGTCTCCCGATACCAGCCAACTACCACCCGGTGAGGCGACAGCGGCGCTCGGCGACCGCTCAGTCCTGCTTGGCGATCCTGGCGCGGATCTCGGCGACGCTGGTGTTGGCCGCGGTCGCGAGCGCTTGGGCGACGCCTCTGACGTCCTCGCGCACCGCTGGGTCCCGAGACGCGTCGCCGAGCGCCGAGATCACCTCCTCCATCGACTCGCGCAGGCGCTCCAGGGTGCCGTCGCCCTCATCGCGCTCGGACGCCTCTTCCTCGACGTGCATCTTCAGCTTGAGGCCAAGGGCCGAGAGACGGTCACCGACCTCGTTCCACGACTCTCTGGTTGTGCTCATGGGCACCAGCATGGACCTGTCACCCCGAACGCGCCACCGTCAAAGGTCCCGACTCACCGGTCCCGGCCTCACCCCCGTCGCGTCCGGCGACCGCTAGCGTCGGGACGTGGCCTCACCGGCGACCCACCAGCTTCGGCGCAATCCGCTCACCGGCCGGTGGGTCACCATCGCCGCGGCCAGAGCCAGCCGCCCCCAGGACTTCCTCACCCGGGTGCTCGAGGTCGAACCGGTCGGCGACCGGCCCTGCCCGTTCTGCCCCGGCAACGAGGAGGCCACTCCCCCGGCGCTGGAGAGCTACGGTCCCGACGGCGGGTGGCTGGTCCGGGTGGTGCCCAACCTCTATCCCGCGTTCGTCGGCACCGAGCCCATGCAGCTCGAACACGTCACCCCGTTGCACGTGCAGGCACCGGCGAGCGGGCTGCACGAGGTGCTCGTCTTCGCCCCGGAGCACGACCTGCGCCTCGACCAGCTCGACTCGCGGCGCATCACGCTGGCGATGGCCGCGCTCAGGGATCGGTTCGAGGATCACTCCCACCACCGCGAGATCGCCTACACCCAGGCGATCGTCAACTACGGCCGCGAGGCCGGTGCCTCGCTCGAACACCCCCACGCCCAGCTCCTGGGCATCCCCTTCGTCCCCGGCGAGATCGACGACGAGTACCGCGGCATCGACGAGCACCCGTCGTCGTGCCTGCTGTGCGACACCACCCGCGTCGAGCTGGCCGAGGGTGAGCGTGTCGTCCTCGCCGACGAGCGCGCGGTGGTGATCGCTCCGTGGTGGAGCGGCGCACCCTATGAGATGCTGATCCTCCCCCGGGCCCACGCCGCTCGGGCCCCCGACGCCGACCCCTTCGATGTGACCGGGGTCGGCAGGGCCTTGCGCGACGCGCTGCGCCGGCTGCGTCACGTGCTCGGTGACGTCGCCTACAACGTCATGGTCCACACCGCTCCCCACCAGGCCCGTGGCACCTACCACTGGCACGTACACCTCCTGCCCCGCACCTCGACCGCCGCCGGCTTCGAACAGGGCACCGGGGTGCTGATCAACACGGTCGCCCCCGAGACGGCGGCCGCCCAGCTCCGCCACCCGGAGGCCGTGGCCAGCGCGGGACGCTGAACCAGAGCCGGTGCGAACGATCGTGCCGCTGCCTAAGGTGAGCCGGTGACCGAGATCCGCACTGCTGTCACCATCGCTGCGCCACCGGCGGCGGTCTGGGCCGACGTGCGCGACATCGCGAGCCACGTCGAGTGGATGGCCGATGCCGTCGAGATCCGCTTCACCTCCGACACCACCGACGGCACCGGCACCACCTTCGAGTGCGACACCAGGGTCGGGCCGTTGCGGTTGACCGACCTCATGGAGATCACCGAGTGGGAGGACGATCGCCGCATGGGCGTTCGCCACGTGGGGCTGGTGACCGGCACCGGCGTCTTCACCCTGGAGCCGCTGGACGAGGTCGCCACGGTGTTCACCTGGACCGAGCGGCTGCAGTTCCCCTGGTGGTTGGGGGGCCCGCTCGGAGCGGCAGCGAGCCGCCCCGTGATGCGCTGGATCTGGAGGCGGAACCTCGCCCGGCTCAAGGCCCGGATCGAGGGCGCGGCCGGGGGCGGCGACCACCCGGTCCAGCACGATCAGCCGAACGCCTGATCCACCCAGTTGCCCGCGGCCCACAGCGAGCCGACGAAGCACGCCACCCCGAAGAGCGCGACCAGGGCGGAGGCCACGATGGTCGCCTGGCGCCGGTCGCCGAGCTTCACCCGCCGCGGCAGCTCGATGAACAGGGCGGCGATGACCGCACCTCCCACAAGGCCGCCCAGGTGCCCGCCGATGGAGATGTTCGGCACGAGGAAGGTGAACACGAGGTTGATCGCGACGAGGCCACCGATGCCGCTCTGCCACGGGTTGACCCCCACCGCCCGCTGGGCGATGAGCAACGCCCCCATCAACCCGAACACCGCGCCCGACGCGCCGACGGTCGGCTGAACGGGATCGAGCAGCAGGACACCGAACGATCCGGCGAGCAGCGAGACGCCGTAGAGCAGCCCGAAGCGCACACGGCCGAGGACCGGCTCGAGCTCGGACCCGAGCAGCCACAGCAGGAACATGTTGAACCCGATGTGCATGAGGTTGGCATGGAGAAACCCGCCGGTGACGATGCGCCACCACTCGCCGGCGTCAACCCCGATGAAGCCCACGTCGCTGAAGATGCGGCCGCCGATGAGCAGACCGTCGATGTACAGCGACCCGCCGGTCTGGCCGAGGCCGCCGCCGCCGAACGAGGTGGCGAGGAACGCCACCACGTTGGCGGCGATGAGCACCTTGGTGACGATCGGGTCGGTACCGGCCCGGATGCTGGCCATGGTGCGCACCTGCTGGCGACCGACCTTGGCGCACTCGGGACAGTGGAAGCCCACCGAGGCGGTGTGCATGCAGTCGGGACAGATCGGCCGACCACAGCGCTGGCACCCCACCCCGGCACGGCGGTCGGGATGAAAGGCACAGGTGCGAGGCGGTGTCGGGTCCACGAGTTGACGCTACCGGCCTTCGAAGGCGGCCTTGCCGGGACCGTGCTCGAGGAACGAGGCCACACCGATGCGGGCGTCGTGGGTGTCGAACGCCTCGACGAAGCGGTGCTGTTCGATGCCCAATCCGGCGGACAGGCTGGTGTCGAGCCCCTGGTCGATCGCCGCCTTGGCCAGTCCCTGAGCCACCACCGCTCCTCGGGCCAGCTCGGCGGCCTTCTCGCGGGTGCGCGCCTCGAGGTCCTCAGGTGCCACCACTTCGTCGACCAGGCCGATCGCCAGGGCCTCGTCGGCCTTCACCTGCCGGCCGGTGAAGACCAGGTCCTTGGCTCTGGCCGGCCCCACCAGGCGGGTCAGGCGCTGGGTGCCGCCGCCACCGGGGATGATGCCCAGCAGGATCTCGGGCTGGCCGAACACGGCCCGCTCCGACGCGATGCGGAAGTCGCAGGCGAGAGCCAGCTCGCACCCTCCCCCGAGCGCGAACCCCGACACCGAGGCGATGGTGGCCCGTGGAATGGCGGCAACGGCGTCGAGCGCGTCGCGGAACGCTCCGCCGACCTCACGAGCCTCGCCGGGCCCGCCGAACTCGGAGATGTCGGCGCCGGCCGCGAAGAGCCGGTCACCACCGGTGACGATGACCGCCCCCGGCGGGTCGACGGTCAGCTCGCCGGCAACGCCCCGCAACTGGGCGAGCAGGCCGGTGGACAGGGCGTTGACCTTGGGGTGGTCGAGGCGCACGACGGCCACACCGTCGTCACCGCGGTCGAGATGGACCAGCGTGGGCTCGGACATGGATGGTCAGGGTAGGGCCCCCGGCGTGCCCCCATCGAAGCGGGGCACCATACTCACGCCGTGACACCTGTCCGCCGACGCCTCGCCATCGCGGCCGCCGTCCTGCTCGCGCTGGTGCTGGTGACCTGGTCCTGCGGCACGGGCGGCGACGAGGAGACGAGCTCCGATGGCGTCACCTCGACCACCGGCGACACGGCGCCGGTCGACGGACCGCCCGCGTTCGTTCCCATCACCGGTGGCACCAGCGACGACGGCCAACCCGAACCGCCGCCGGTGCACGCGGTGTTCTCGGTGGTGGTGAGGGGCGACACCAGCTGGAGCCCCTACGCGGGGTCCGAGCTCACCGGCGTGGACGCCGAGGAGACCGAGGCCATCGCCGGTCGGCTCCGCCGCCTCAGCGACCTGCTGCGCGACGCGGGCGTGCCGGCCAGCGTCGAACTGGCCTACGGACCAGCGGCGGCGTTGTGCGCGCTCGACCCCGGGGTGCTCGACCAGCTCGGGGCGGCCGGCCATCGCCTCGGCATCCATGCCCGGTCCATCGGCGAGGTGTTCCGTGCCCACGACGCGCTCGATGGCTGCGACCGCCGTCCGACGACGGTGTCGGGGCTGACCGCGATGGCGGATCCGCACGGCCCCGACGGTCCGAGTCGCCAGAGCATCGACGACGCGATGGCGGTGTTGAGCGTGCTCGACCTGCATCAGGTCATCGGCCAGGTGTCGCCGGTGTGTGTCGAGGTGGGCCTGGCCGAACCCACCCACGGCTACGGCACCGGTGCGTTCACCGCGCCGTGGCGGTCGGGGTGGACCGAGGGGAACCCCTGCTCGGACCTGCCCGGGGGACGGATCGTGATGATCGACCAGACCCCGTTGGCTCCCGGAGACGGCGCCGAACGCGTCGACTCCGACGCCTTGTCGGTCCTGTCGAGCCGGACCGATCAGGTGCTCGGGTACGCGCTGGATCACCGCTTCGCCGAGCCCGACGAGCTGCCCCACCCCGGCGTGATCAGCTGGGGGGTGACGGTGCGGCTGAGCGACCTGCGCACTCCCGCTCCCGGCGAGGAGGAAGACGGCGAGGAGGATCGAGGCCGCCGGGAACGACGGCGTTGGCGCCGGCACCGAACCCCGGCCGGCGCCCCTCGACGAGGAGGTCCTCGCGCAGATGGCGAACCTGATCGATGAGCAGTGGCGACCGGCGATGGAACGGGATCGCCTGCGATGGATGCTCCCCGACGAGCTGGCCCAGATCCTGCGACCCCTGCCCTGAGAGACCGGGCAGGCCGGCAGCCGCGCGAGGAGCGCCCACCTACCCGCAACGGCACGGTTGGGGGCTCAGAGGCAGGCGTAGAGCGCGTCGACCAGGGCGCGGTTCCGGGGGCTCTGCCACCGGGGGACGACGTGGTTCATCACGTACCCGAAGGCGACCTCGGCGGTCGGATCGGCAAAGCCCAGCGCCCCTCCCGAGCCGTAGTGACCGAAGCCGCCGGGGTTGCGGCCGAAGGGGCGGTGCTCGGTCCACGGCTGCAGGCCGAGCCCGAAGGTGACGTCCTGGCCGAGCACCGGGCACGGGCCCGAGACCTGGGGGGTGATCGCCTCGGCCAACAGGTCGTCGCTGATGAGGCGCCCCGCGAGCAGTTCGGCGTAGAACCGGGCCACGCCCCGGGCCGACATGTGCCCATTGGTGGAGGGGACCTGGGCCCGGCGCCACTCCGGGGTGTTGACCACCCCCATCGACGAGTAGCCCGGGGGGTTGGCATAGCCGAGGGCGAGCATCTGGCGCTCCTCGTCGGCCCCGGTCGACATCGCGTCGGCGGCGGGCGACGACACCAGATCGAAGTGCACCTCGGCGCAGCGCGGATGTTCGGCATCGGGTACCCCGAACCAGAGGTCAGCGCCGATGGGATCGGCCACCGCCCGCAGCCCGGTGCCGGGAAGCTCCCCGGTCACGTGGCGGATGAGCCCACCGATCAGGTGCCCGAAGGTGTTGGTGTGATACACGTGGCGCTCCCCCGGCACGAACCACGGCCGGGTGGCGGCGAGGGCGGCGGTCATGCGGTCGAAGTCCCACAGGTCGTCGTTGGTGAGCGGCTCCCGGATCGCCGGCACCCCGGCCTGATGTGACAAGCCGTGGCGCACCGTCGCCCGTTCCTTGCCGTGCTGGGCGAAGTCGGGCCAGTACCGCGCCACAGGGGCGTCGAGCTCCACCGCTCCCCGATCGACCAGCGCCAGCAACAGGACCGACACGACCGCCTTGCCGACCGAGTAGGCGTTGACGAGCGTGTCCGAACGCCACGGGGCGGTGCGGGCGAGGTCGGAGTGCCCGCCCCAGAGGTCGACCACCGTCTCGCCGCCGACCACCATCGTGGCGGCGGCACCGAGTTCGCCGTGGTCCACGAAGTTCGCCTCGAACGCAGCCCGTACGCGCTCGAAGCCGGCCGCGCAGTACCCGTCGACGGGAACGGTCACCGGTGCCGTTCCGACTCCACGCCGAGCAGCTCGTCGGCGGCCGACCACGGGTCGAGCTCGCCGCGCCGGATCCGGGACTGCACCGCTTCGAAGGCGTCGCCACCGCAGAGCTCGTCGGCGCGGGCCCGGAGCCGTTCGGTCACGATGTGGGCGAGCTCCTCGCGGCGGCGCTCCTCGCGGCGGCGCTCGAGCTCGCCGCTGGCCTCGAGGTAGCTGCGGTGTTCGCCGATGGCGGACCACAGCTCCTCCACCCCATCGCCGTCGACCGCCACGGTGCCAACGATGGGCGGACGCCAGCCGCGCCCCTCGGTGAGCTCGAGCATGGCATCGAGGTCCCGGCGGGTGTCGTCGGCCCCCGGCCGGTCGGCCTTGTTCACCACGAACACGTCGGCGATCTCGAGCAGACCGGCCTTGTTGGCCTGCACGGCGTCGCCCCAGCCGGGATTGACCACCACCACCGTGGTGTCGGCCGCCCCCGCGACCTCGACCTCGACCTGGCCGACACCGACGGTCTCGATCAGCACCCAGGGTCGTCCCGCCGCATGCAGGAGGCGCACGGCTCCGGGCGTGGCCAGACCGAGCCCACCGAGGTGGCCGCGGGTGGCCATCGATCGGATGAACACCCCGTCGTCGAGGGCGTGGTCGGACATCCGCACACGGTCGCCGAGGATGGCACCGCCGGTGAACGGGGACGACGGGTCGACCGCCAGCACCGCCAGCTCGATGTCGTCGCGGCGTATCCGCCGAACCAGGGCGTTGGTGAGGGTCGACTTGCCGGCGCCGGGAGCCCCGGTGATGCCGACCGTGTAGCCGGTACCAGGGGCGGCGCTCGCGGCCGCGACACGAGCCACCGCGTGGGCCTCGGCGCCCCCTCGCTCGACCATGGTGAGCAGCCGAGCCAGCGCGCCGCGCTCGCCGGAGCGTGCGGCATCGAGCAGCCGGGCGGCCTCGGAGTCGGCGAGGGTCTCGGTCATCGCCGCAGGGTAACCCGATCGAGGCGGACCACGGCGAAGGGCCTCAGCACACCGCTGGGATCAGAGCGACACGGCGGTGCCGTCGGACACGGTGAGATCGCGCACCTCGGTCACGCCCTCGACCCGGTCGCGCAGGATCCGCTCGACGCCCGCCTTGAGGGTCTGGGTCGACGCAGGACAGGTCACGCACGCCCCCACCAGCTCGACGGTCACCACGCCCGCCTCCTCGTCGACGTCGTGCAGGACGATGTCGCCGTTGTCGGCTTGGATGGCCGGACGGATCACCTCGATGACCTTCTCGACCTTCTCTCGCACAGCGCTGCTCCTGAACCTGGTGGGTGGATCTGCCCCTCCAGCATGCCCGCTGGAGGACCGTTCTCACACCCCCGACCGGTCACACATCCTGGGCCAGGGTCGTACCGCAAGCCCCGGCGACGCTACAGGCGGTGGAGCCAGTCCCCGACCACCGCCACGATCTCGTCGTCGTGGCCCTTGACCTCGTGGCGGGCACCGTCGATCCAGTGCATCGTCACCGGTGCGGGGATGGCGGCCACGGCCTTCTGGAGCTCATCGGGGGTCCCGAAGGGATCGCGGGTGCCGGACACGAAGAGGCAGGGAACATCGAGGTCGGCAAAGTGGGCGATGCGCAGCTTCTCGGGCTTGCCCGGCGGATGCAGCGGATACGACAACAGCACCAGACCGGCCGCCGCTCGCCCCTCGGCCACCGCCATCGAGCACATCCGGCCACCCATCGACCGTCCTCCCAGCACCAGTGACCCCTGGTCGACCCCCAGCCGTTCGGCAAGGCCGTCGGCCTCGTCGTTCACACAGGCGATCAGCTTGGGCGCCCGGTCGGGGGCCTTGCGGCCCTCGCGCCGGTAGGGGAAGTCGATGCGGGCGACCGGGAGCGGGGCCAGAGCCCCCTCGAGCGCGACCAAGGTCTGGTGATCGGCACCGGATCCGGCGCCCGGGGTCAGCAGCACTCCCTCGGGGGTGCTCATGCCAGGAGGATGCGACGGGCCTCGGCCAGTTCGGCGATGCGACGAGCAGCCTCTTCGCTCGCTCCCCCGTGGTCGGGATGGGCGGCACGGAGCAGCTCGCGGAACCGGCGCTGGACGTCGCGCCGGTCGAGGTCGAACCGATCGAGACGGTCCGGTCCGACGGCGGGGTCGGCGTCGATCCCGAACACCTCGAGCGCCCACTGGAGGGGGTCGCCGGCAAGGCCCGCCAACACCGGGGCCACTGCCCTGTCGGCCAGGTGAGCAAGGAGTTGATCGCCGATCTCACCCCGCCAGTGGGCGCCCCGGCGGACGGTGTCCATCACCGGTCTGCGGTGCGCGGGGGCGAGCGTGGCGACCGCGTACACCGCGCCGAGGACCTGTTGCACCGGTGCACCCCGATCGTCGAGCTCGAGCGCGAGCTGCTGGCCCCTTGCCACCAAGCGGTGCGTGCTGCGCTGCAATCCGACCCGGTCGTGCTGGTAGCGGTGGCGGAGCCGAGGCTGGGAGATCCGGTGACCGGCCTCCACCTGGTGCATCAGCCGGTTCAACTCGTCGTGGAGCTCGGGGGCCACGGCTGCCACGTTGGCCGCCATCAACGCCCCCAGGAGCATCCCGCCAGGACCAGGATGAGGTTCGACCGGCAGGACGGCGTCGCCGAGAGCGACCCGACGCGTCGGAGCGATGGGTCTGGAGTGGAAGACCTCGAGCTCGGCGACGACCATGCCCGAAGGGTAACGGTGAGCCAGCCGGTTCCTGATGTCGGATCGAGAAGATCCAGCCCCGCACCATCCACCCCAACATCCACATCCTGGAGAACTCAGACGTAGTCGCGCAGGGTGCTGCGAAGCTCGGCCGCAGCGTCCTCGACCGCGTCGTCGTCGAGGCCACCGGAGTCGATCTGTTCGGTGAGCGCCCGGGCCTGCCCGAGGATCGCCTCCCACACCTTCGGCGAGAACCCGAACGGCAATCGGTGCTCGTCGGCCCTGGCCTTGGCCGCCACGAGCGAACGGGCAGCGTTGCCGTCGAGCGGGTTCCTGGCCAAGGTGTCCGCGGCGAGAAACATCTCCGAAAGCGTCTCCAGCGCCTCGGGGCCCTCGTCGTCGGCGGCCTCGTCGGCGTCGTCGCCATCCACGCCGTCGCTCAGCCGAGCAAAGATCGAGTCGACGGTCGCCTCGTGGTCGACCGCCACCACCAGGTCTCCGTCTTCGTCCCAGCCGTAGGGAACCTGGTTGCGGGCAAGCAGCTCCTCGAGTCGGTCGAGAGCATCGGCGGGCCAGTCCGACACCTCGTACCCGACCGTCTCCCCGATGGTCGCACCGGCGTCGGCCGCGGCGAGGGTCTCGTCGTCGAGTCCCACGCGCGCGTCGCCCCGGGCGACCACGGCGACCATGTCGTCCACCTGATCGCGCACGGTCCGGGGCGCCACCAGGGACGCACCCTGCCAGCCACGGGGGATCTCGGCACTGGACAGCATGCCGTCGAGCAGACGCCGACCCTCCATGGTCCAGGCGTCGAGCTCCCACACGGCATGGTCGCCGGTGACGCTGCTCGTGGTCGTCGACTCGGGAGCCGCGGTCTCGGCGGGAACCTCGCCCGAGTCGGCATCGTCGACCTCGACGAGGCCGATACCGCAGTCGGCGCACACGTCGACCGCGGCCAGGTACAGGTCGCCGCAGTTCGGGCATCGCTTCACTGCCATGGCCCCATCCTCGCACGCGCCCGACGTCGAGCTCTGATCCACATGGCCTCCTCGTGTGGCGAGTGGGTAGTGTCGGATCATGAGCGACGACTCCAGTGACGACCCCGGAGAGGCTCCGGACCGGAACCTTGCCCTCGAACTGGTACGGGTCACCGAGGCGGCGGCGCTCGCGGCCGCCCGCTGGGTGGGCAGGGGTGAGAAGGAAGGGGCCGACGGAGCGGCGGTGGACGCCATGCGCAAGGTCCTGGCCACGGTTCCGATGGACGGCACCGTCATCATCGGCGAGGGCGAGAAGGACGAAGCGCCGATGCTCTACAACGGCGAGCACATCGGCGACGGCAGCCCTCCCCGCTGCGACATCGCGGTCGACCCGATCGAGGGCACCACCCTCACCGCCAACGGCCAAGGTGGCGCCACCTCGGTCATCGCGGTCTCCGACCACGGGTCGATGTTCGATCCCGGTCCCATCTTCTACATGGACAAGTTGGCGGTCGGACCCGAGGCCAAGGGGCTGGTCGACATCGACCGGCCGGTGATCGACAACCTCAAGGCGGTGGCCAAGGCCAAGGGCAAGTCGGTGCGCGACCTCACGGTGGTGATGCTCGATCGACCCCGCCACGACGACCTCATCGCCCAGGTCCGCGAGGCGGGGGCCCGCATCCGCCTCATCGAGCACGGCGACGCTCCAGCGGCGATCGCCCCGGCCTGGCCCGAGTCGGGCATCGACGTCCTCATCGGCATCGGCGGTTGCGCCGAGGGTGTCATCTCCGCGGCGGCGCTCAAGTGCATGGGCGGCGAGCTCCAGGGACGGCTCCACCCGCGCGACGACGCCGAACGACAGGCGGCGATCGACGCCGGCTACCAGATGGACGAGGTCCTCACCACCGACAGCCTGGTGCGCAGCGAGAACTGCTTCTTCGCCGCCACCGGCATCACCGACGGCGAGCTGTTGCGGGGTGTGCAGTACGACTTCAGGGGTGCAACCACCCAGTCGCTGGTCATGCGATCCAAGTCCGGCACCGTGCGCCAGGTCAACGCCCAGCACCGCCTCGACAAGTTGCGAGACTACGCCTCGATCGAGTTCGACTGACCCAGATCGTCGGGACCCAACGCCCGCCAGAGGCGCGGGCCACCCGGGCCCGGCCGTTCGGTCCACCCACGAGCGGCGAGGGTCCGTGCCCCGGGTTCGTCGAGCGGGGGCAGCGCCTCGAGCACCGCCCCACCGTGGCGGGCCACGTCGTGCTCCACCGCGGCGACGAGGTGACCGGCGAGGCCCGTTCGCCGCGCGGCGGGGGCAACGAAGATGTGGTCGAGCACGGCTGCACGGCCGGCTTGGCGACCCCACGCAACACCCGCGACCGAGCCCTCCATCCGCCCGGCGACCACGATCGACCGCCAGTGACCGGTGGGCAGCGCGACATCGCACCCGTGGTCCACCAGGAACCGTCGGGCTTCGGGGTCGGCCAGCGTCGACACCGAGAGCTCGATCTCGACCCCGCCGGTGCCGATCATCCGGCGTGGCCCGAAGGCCGCATCCGCGGTGGGGACCCAGTGGCGTCCCCGGTCGGGGTCGGCCACCTGGGCCAACAGGTGCAGACGGTCGATCTCCACCTCCCGTTCGTAGCGACCCAGCAGACGCCGCACCGTGGCATCGTCCTCGGGTGAGAGCCCACGCGTCACCGTGACGTGGGGAACGTAGGGCCGTGTCTCGGGACGACCGAAGGGGCCGTCCCAGCAGGCGTCGCGCAGCGCAGTGACATGATCCGGAGACCCGCCGACCGCCAGGTAGATCACCGGGTTGCGGGGCAGGAACGTGTCGAAGGGACCAAGGGTGAGCCTCAACGGGGGGTCGACACCAGCAGCAGCCCGCCGCAGGATCGCCAACGTCTCGGGAACCTCGTCGTCACCGATGTTCACCGGTGGGACGAGGGTGATGTGGGGGGCGATGTAGCTCGGATCGGCTCCGAACGCCCGCCGGAGCCCGTCCACCTCGGGGGCCACCTGCTCGGGCAGGAGCAACGCCACCGCGAGACGAACCCGTGCCACCCGCCGGACGGTAGCACCACGGAGCCGACCACGGATTGCAGCGGTGCGCTAGACACGGGGCGATGGACACCGAGCGATTCCGTGTACGCCCCGGGGCGATCGTCGATCTGGCCGACTTCTCACCCGACTCGACCGACGGCTTCGACGGCGAGAAGGACGACGCCAAGGACTGGAGCGACGACATCTCCGAACGTCTCAGCGAGCTCCAGGTGCTGCTCCACGCGACGAAGGCGGCGCGGCTGTTGATCGTGCTCCAGGGCATGGACACCTCGGGCAAGGACAGCACCACTCGCCGAGTGTTCGACGCCGTCAACCCACTCGGTATCCGGGCAGCCGAGTTCAAGCGTCCGACCGAGGTGGAACTGGCGCGCGACTACCTCTGGCGGGTCAACATGCAGATCCCCAAGGACGGCGAGATCGTCATCTTCAACCGCAGCCACTACGAGGACGTGCTCGTCGTTCGTGTCGAGGATCTCGTTCCCCGTGAGCGATGGGAGAAGCGGTATGGGCACATCGTCGACTTCGAACGACGGCTGACTGACGAGGGCACCATCATCCGCAAGTTCTTCCTGCACATCTCCAAGGACGAGCAGAAGGAGCGTCTGGAGGAGCGGCTCGAGAACCCCACCAAGCACTGGAAGTTCGAGCACGGCGACCTGCGCACTCGCGAGCGGTGGAACGACTACCAGGAGGCCTACCGCGTGATGCTCGAACGGACGAGCACCAACACCGCCCCCTGGTACGTGGTGCCCTCGGACCGCAAGTGGTTCCGCGACCTGTTGGTCGGCCGGGTCCTGGTCGAGACGCTCGAGCACCTGAACATGGATTGGCCCGAACCCATCAAGGACCTGAGCAAGATCACCATCGACTGACTGACCTCGGTCAGCGGGCGATGAGTGAACCGGGCGCGTTCCGGGCAGGTGAGGGTCACGCGACAGAAAGAGGTGCTTCATGGGACTTGCCGACGTGCTCGCCGACCACCCGAACAAGGACACGTTCGATCTGGCCGAGATCACCCGGGCGGTGCAGGCCTGCTTCGAGTGCGCGGCGGGATGCACCGCCTGCGCCGATGCCTGCCTCGCCGGGGACGACGTGGCCGACATGCGCCGCTGCATCAAGCTCGACCTGATCTGTGCCGAGATCTGCGCGGCGACCGGCCGCGTGCTGAGCGGTCCCGGACCTGGCGGCGATTCGTGGCGTCAGCTGGTGGAGGTGTGCGCCCGTGCCTGCGCCGAGTCTGCCGAGGAGTGCGGCTCGCACAGCGACGAGCACTGCCAGCGGTGCGCCGACCTGTGCCGCGAGTGCGAACGGGCCTGCCAACAGCTCCTCGCCGCCGCGTCGGGCTGAGGCGGCCCGCTCTTAAGCCCGTCCGGCGCGGCGCACCGACGACGCCTCGGCGCTCGACGAGTCAGACCGCAGACCCTGAAGGCCTCGAAGGATCACGTCCACCACCTCGTCGGCGGCTTCTTTGGGCGAGGAGCAAAGGGTGGAGATCACTTCGGCTCGTGAAAAGTCGCGACCGACACCAGCCATGACCCTGGCGAGGGCCGCGGTGTCCACCGGGGAGATGTCGCCGCGCTCGATCGCGAGGTCGAGCAGACACCGTGTGATCCCCACGATGTAGTCGGAGTGCGCTTCGTACATGTCCCTGCCGGCGGGGATCGACGCGAGGTCGCGGGTCACTGCCGGAGTCACCGAGACGACGGCGACCGTCGCGGCACGCAGGTACGAACGGATCGCGTCGAGCGGGGCCATGTCCTCGTCGAGGGCACTGGCCGCGCGGCGACCGACCCGCCAGAGGTTGCGGTCGACCACCATCAGGACCAGCTCGTCGCGGCTGGGTGCGAGCTCGTACAGCGTGCGCAGCGAGCAGCTCAACCGCGACGCGATCTCAGCCATCGTCAGGTGGGTGAAGCCGTTCTCGAAGAGGCCTCCGAGCTGGTCGAGGATCTCCCGCTGGCGGCTGGTGAGGGCTCGCTCGCGCTCACGGTCGAGCAACGGGGCAGGCCGGGGGACCGACTGCAGCCGAGCCTGGAGGTCGGCCCTGGTGGTCGGGGTGCCGGTGCTCACCGAATGAGCACAGCAGGCAGGTCGACCACGCGGGCCCGGAGCCACTCGCCGAGGCTCTTGGCCTGGCCGTCCTGGCGGGTCGACGCGGCGACCCCTTCTTCGAGCAGCCCCACGATCACGAAGTTGAGGGACCGCAGGGCGGGCAACCGGTGACGCTGCACCTCCAGCTCGGCGGTTTCTGCCAGCAACAGCTTCAGCCGGTCGACGGTGAGGAACTCGTCGAGCCAGGCCCACGCCTCGTCGCTGCGGACGAACACACCCAGGTTGGCGTTGCCGCCCTTGTCGCCCGAGCGGGCCCCGACCACACGACCGAGTGCGACACTGACCGTCTCCCCCGCGGGGGCTGGCAAGCTCGGGCCGGGTGCGGGCACGACCTCGACCGAGTCCTGCGGAGCTACCGACTCGATCACGGTCGCTCCCCCATCGAGCATCCGGACGTGCTGGGGGACCAGCTCGGCGGGGACGAGTGCCGGTCGGTAGACGCCGTAGGGGCTGCCGGCCGACGGGCCACCACCGACCGCGAAGAACCCGGGGATGTTGGCCAGCGCCAGCTCGATCATTGCGTTGGACACCGCCCGGCCGACCTTCGACTCGTCGGGATCCTTCACGCTGATCCGCCACAGCGCCACGGCCTCCTCGTTCGTGGCCGGGTCGGCCTTGTCGGTGCGGACCAGCCTGGTGGTGACGCTCGCGAAGTCCTCGGGCCCGTAGCGGCAGGCGGCCCAGAACCCGGCCTCGACCACGGCGGCCTTGGCCTCGATGTCGAGCCCGGTGAGCGCGACCCGCAGATCGTTGCGGAACCCCCCGAGCTCGTTCATCGCGACCTTCAGGGTCGTCGGCGGTGGTTCGCCCTTGGTGCTGCTGATGCGTACCCGGTCGGGTCCTGCCTCGCTCAGTTCGATGGTGTCGAACCGGGCGGTCACGTCGGGTCCGAGGTACGCGGGACCGGCGATCTCATAGAGCAGCTGGGAGGTGACCGTCCCGATCGACACCTGACCGCCGGTGCCGTCGTGCTTGCCGATCACCGTCGAACCGTCGGCGGCCACCTCGGCCCACGGGAAGCCTGGCCTGGTGAGGTCGCCGACCTCGGTGAAGAACGAGTAGTTGCCACCGGTTGCCTGCGCGCCGCACTCGATGACGTGGCCGGCGACGACCGCGCCGGCCAGCGCGTCCCAGTCGTCGCGCGCCCAGCCGTGGTGCCACGCGGCCGGTCCGCAGACCACCGCCGCGTCGGTGACCCTGCCGGTGATGACGATGTCGGCCCCCTGGCCGAGGGCGTCGACGATCCCCCAGCAGCCGAGGTAGGCGTTCGCGCTGATGAACCTGGAGGTGTCGCCGACCGGCTCACCCGTGTCGAGGTTCGCGAGGTCGACACCCGCCTCGATCAGCTCGTCGAGGCGCGGGAGCAGGTTGTCGCCGCTCACATAGGCGATCTTCGGGGCCAAGCCGAGCCGGTCGGCGACCTCGGCGACCGCCTCGGCGCAGCCGTCGGGGTCGAGCCCACCGGCGTTGGACACCACCTTGATGCCCCGATCGAGGCAGGTGCGCATGACCTGCTCCATCTGGGTGACGAAGGTCCGAGCGAAGCCACCGCGAGGCCGTCTGGCCTGGGTGCGGGCGAGGATCAGCATGGTCAGCTCGGCGAGCCAGTCGCCGGTGAGCACGTCGATGGGGCCGCCCTCGACCATCTCGGCAGCAGCCGAGAGCCGGTCGCCGTAGAAGCCGGAGCAGTTGGCGATGCGGACCGGATTGGTCACGATCCCTCCTCGGGTTGGTCGTCGGTGGCGGTCGCATCGAGCGGTTCGACGGCAAGCAGCACGTCGCCTCGCTGGACCTGGCTGGCGTCCTGCACGTTGACCTCGGTGACGGTGCTGGCGACAGGCGCGGTGATCGGGTGCTCCATCTTCATCGCTTCGAGCACGACGAGGACCTGGCCGGCCACCACCTCGTCGCCGACTGCGACGCGCACGTCGCGGACCACCCCCGCCATGGGTGCTTCGAGGCCTCCGGCCGTGGCGATCGATTCGGGGGCCGAGAACCGGGGGGAGATGTAGAGGGTGACAGTCCCGGACCGGCACTGGACGTGCAGCCGGTCGTCGATGTGGGTGACCCGGCTGGTGCTGCGATGCCGGTCGACCTCGACGTCGATGGCGTCGAGAGTCCAGCGGTGCACCCGCGCCTCCCCGCCGGAGCCGAGCCGGAACGAGCCGTCGCGCAGGGACTGGTAGGTGATCTCGACCGTCCGGCTGCCCACGGTGAACATCGTCTTTTGCGCCGGCAAGCGAGCGTTGCGCCAGCCGCTGGGCAGCCCGGCGAGGACCGGGGTGTTGGCCCGGTTGAGGCCCTGCAACCACAAGGCGGCGACGGTCGCCGCCTTTTCGAGGCCCTGATCGTCGAGGTCCTCGGGCACCGGGTCGACCCGATCGATGAAGTCGGTCGTGGTGTCACCGGCCAGAAAGGCGGGTTCGCGCAGGGTGGCCGCGAGGAACGACCGGTTCGTGATCATGCCGCCCAGGTGCAGGCGTTCGAGGGCCAGGGCCAGGCGGCCGGCCGCTTCGGCCCGGGACGGGGCGTGGGCGATGACCTTGGCGAGCATCGGGTCGAACTGCACCCCGATCACCGAGCCGGCCTCGACGCCGGTGTCCCAGCGCACCGCAGGTTCGGCCGCGGGTTCGAACGCATCGAGGGTGCCCGCCACCGGCAGGAATCCCGCGGCGACGTCTTCGGCGTAGAGCCGGGCCTCGACGGCATGCCCGGACCAACCGATGTCGTGCTGCTCGTAGCCGAGCGGCTCGCCGGCCGCGATGCAAAGCTGCTCGCGAACGAGGTCGAGCCCGGTCACCGCCTCGGTGACCGGATGCTCGACCTGGAGGCGGGTGTTTACCTCGAGGAAGAAGAACTCGCGGGTGGCTTCGTCGACGAGGAACTCGACGGTGCCTGCCGACTGGTAGCTGAGAGCCCCGGCGAGGGCGAGCGCGGCCTCGCCCATCGCCTGGCGCATGGCCGGGTCGACGACCGGCGACGGCGACTCCTCGATGATCTTCTGGTGGCGGCGCTGGATGGAGCACTCGCGCTCGCCGAGGTGCAACAGGTTGCCGTAGCGGTCGCCGAGAATCTGGATCTCGATGTGGCGGGAACGGGCCACGTAGCGTTCGAGGAAGATCCGGTCGTCGCCGAACGCGCCGGCGGCCTCGCGCTGGGCTGCCGCGACGGCCTCGTCGAGTTGGGCAGGGGCGTGGACGATTCGCATGCCCTTTCCGCCACCACCGGCGGCGGCCTTCACGAGCAGCGGGTAGCCGATGTCGCCAGCGTCGGCCACGACGTCGGAGGAGGGGAGCGTCGGGACCCCTGCTTCGACGGCTGCACGCTTGGCGGCGAGCTTGTCGCCCATCGCGTCGATCGCCACAGGCGACGGTCCGACCCAGAGGAGCCCAGCGTCGATCACCGCTGTGGCAAAGGCACCGCTTTCGGCCAGGAACCCGTAGCCAGGATGGATGGCTCCGGCGCCTGTACTGCGGGCGGCATCGATGATGGCTCGGGCATCGAGGTACCCGCCCGGGAGTCGTACCGCCTCGTCGGCGTCAGCGACGAAGGGTGCGCCGGCGTCGGCGTCGGAGTAGACGGCGATGCAGCGCATGCCCATCGATCGCGCGGTCCGAAAGATCCGCCGGGCGATCTCGCCTCGGTTGGCAACGAGCAGCGCGGTGATGGGTGTGGTGGCCGGTGTGGTGGTCGCTCCCTCGTTCACAGCCGGAACACCCCATAGCTCTCGGTTCCCTCGATCGCCTTGTTGCGCACGACCGAGAGGCAGAGCGCGAGCACCGTGCGTGTGTCGCGTGGGTCGATGATCCCGTCGTCGCTGATCGCACCGGTGGCTCGGAGTGCGAGCGAGCCCTCCTCCTGGATGGCTTCGACCATCTCGGCCACCTTGGTGTCCTCCTCCTCGTCGAAGGGCACACCGTCGCGTGCCGCCTGGCCTCGCCGGACGATCGACATGACCCCGGCGATCTGCTTGGGGCCCATCACCGCGATCTTGGCCGTCGGCCACAGGAACGTGAAGCGGTTGCCGAACGCCCGGCCAGACATGCCGTAGGTGCCGGCGCCATATGACGACCCGATGATGACGGTGAGGTGCGGAACCGTCGAGGCGGTCACCGCGTTGATCATCTGTGAGCCCTTCTTGATGATCCCACCGGCCTCGAAGTCGCGTCCGACGATGTAGCCGGTGACGTTCTGCAGGAAGAGCAGGGGGACGTCGATCTGGTTGCAGAGCTGGATGAAGTGAGCTGCCTTTTCGGCGGACTCGGGGTAGATCACCCCGTTGTTGCCGAGGATCCCGATGGGGTACCCGTGGATCGAGGCCCAGCCGCACACCATCGATCGCCCGTAGCGGGGCTTGAACTCCTCGAAGCGAGAGCCGTCGACGACCCGGGCGATGACGTCGCGCACGTCGACGGGCTGTTTCAGATCGCGGCTGACGATCCCGAGCAGCTCCTCGGGGTCATAGATCGGGGGATCGGGACGAAACGTCGGGTCGGGCCCGGCCTTGCGCCAGTTGAGGTGCTGCACGACCTCGCGGCAGGTGCGCAGCGCGTCGAGCTCGTCGACCGCGTAGTAGTCGCCGAGGCCGGAGACCTCGGCGTGCAGGTCGGCACCCCCGAGCGTCTCGTCGTCGCTCTCCTCGCCGGTGGCCATCTTCACCAGTGGCGGTCCGGCGAGGAAGATCTTGGACTGCTCCTTCACCACGATGACGTAGTCGGAGAGGCCCGGCTGGTAGGCGCCACCCGCGGTGGAGGATCCGAAGACCACGGCGATGGTGGGGATCTCCATCTTGGACAGCTCGATCAGCTCGTAGAAGAAGCGGCCGGTCTCGGCGAAGTGGTCGACCTGAACCCGGCGACCACCTCCATCGCCGCCACCTTCGGTGTTCACCCGCAGGTCGGCTCCGGCGGACTCGACGAAGCTGACATAGGGCATCCGGTTGTCGCGCGCGATCTCGAGCGCACGGCTCCACTTCTTCGCGGCGTAGGGGGTGAGCGCCCCCCCGAGCACCGACGGGTCGTTCGCGAGGATCACGCACTCGGTGCCCGCGATGACGCCGATGCCGATGATCATCCCGCCGCCGATGGTGTACGCCGACTCGTACGCGGCCAGCGGGCTGATCTCAAGGAACGGCGTGTCGGGGTCCAACACGTTGGCGATGCGCTCGCGCACCGGCAGCTTGCCCCTGGACCGCAGCCGCTCCATCCGGCTCGGCCCCCCGCCGGCTTCGGCCTCGTCAAGCAGCTCGTCGATGACCGCGAGCTGTTCCTGCATGTCGGAGCGGTTCTTGGCGAAGTTCTCGCTCGTCGTGTCGAGCGTCGAGCGGATCGGTGCCGCGAGCATCGTCGGGTTCATGAGGAGAAGGTATTGCGGTAATCCGCAAAGGTCAATATTATCCTGTGGGATGATCACCGACACACCCGACCCCTCGCCCGTGCGGGTCGAGGTCGCTGACGGGGTAGCCACCATCACCCTGGCCGACCCCGACAACCGCAACACGCTGACCCAGGCGATGATCGGCGCGCTGCTCGACGGGTTGGAGGACGCGAACGCCGACCCATCGGTGCGGGTCATCGTGGTCACCAACGATGGCCGGGTCTTTTGCGCAGGCGCCAACCTCAGCGAGCAGTCAGGTGCACAGCCTGGCGCGAAGGGTGCACGCGGCTTTCCCGAGCTCCTGGGCGCGATCCAGACCTCGCCGACCCCGGTGGTGGGGCGGCTCGACGGGCACGCGGTCGCCGGTGGGGTCGGGCTCGCCGCAGCGCTCGACATCTCGATCGCCCGCGACGACGTGCTCCTCGGTTTCACCGAGGTTCGCGTCGGGGTGATCCCGGCGATCATCTCGGTGGTCTGTCTTCCCAAGATGCGACGGGGCGATGCGCTCGAAGCGTTCCTTCGGGGTCGGCGCTTCCCGGCGGCCGAGGCAGCCGAGATCGGCCTCATCAACAGGGCCGTCCCTGCGGCCGAGCTCGACGCCGCGGTGGCCGAGGTCGTCGACGACCTGCGGCACGGCGGCCCGAACGCGCTCGCCGGGGCGAAGGCGCTCGTCAACGAGATCCCCTCCTTACCGATCGACGAGGCGTTCCGCGTCACAGCGGCCCGTTCATCCGCGCTGTTCGGCACCAACGAGGCCGCCGAGGGGATGGCGGCCTTCCTGGAGAAGCGACGTCCGTCCTGGGCGCAGGCAGAGGAGGCGACATGACCGTCGATGTGAAGCGCGTGGCCGCGGATCTTGCCGCGGAGCAGGAGGTGCTCGATGCGGTGGTGTCGGCCCTCGACGACGACCAGTGGCGCCTCGACACACCGAGTGCCGGCTGGACCATCGCGGATCAGATCGGCCACCTCACCTACTTCGACGGCGTCGCCGCCCAAGCCATCGAGGACCCGCAAGGCTTCGCCGCCAGTCGCGACGAGCTGATGGCGGCCTCGCTCGACGGCGGCGCGGACGCGGCGGAGGACTTCATGCTCGGCAGGTACCGCGCCATGGCTCCGCCCGAGCTCCTCGCCGCCTGGCGGGACAACCGCAGCCGCCTCGCCCGTGCTGCCGCGGGACTGAGCGACGGCGACCGGATCGAGTGGTACGGCCCGTCGATGGGTGCCAAGTCGTTCCTCACCGCCCGGTTGATGGAGACCTGGGCGCACGGCCAGGACGTTCTCGACGCCGCGAGGAGCGCGGGTGTCCACGCGCGGCGCGAGCCCACCGATCGGCTTCGCCACATCGCGCAGCTCGGTGTGATCACCCGGGCGTGGTCGTACCTCAACCGGGGCCTGGACGTGCCCGAGGACGAGGTGCGCGTCGAGTTGGAGGCCCCGTCCGGTGACACCTGGACCTGGGGTCCTGACAACGCGACCGATGTGGTCCGCGGGCCGGCCGAGGACTTCTGCCTGGTCGTCACCCAGCGCCGCCACCCGCACGACACGCGCCTAGCGGTCCAGGGCGACCTGGCCCGCGACTGGCTCGCTCACGCCCAAGCCTTCGCCGGTCCACCCACCGAAGGCCCCGTCGCCACCTCCCTACCCGAATGAGGACACCATGCGTACCGACGTGACCGACATGCTCGGCATCGAGTTCCCGATCTTCGCCTTCTCGCACTGCCGCGACGTGGTCGCTGCGGTGTCGAAGGCCGGCGGTCTCGGGGTCCTCGGTGCCGTGTCGCACACGCCCGAGCAGCTCGAGATCGACCTCGACTGGATCGAGGCCGAGATCGGCGACCGGCCCTACGGTGTCGACCTCATCGTGCCCGCGAAGTACGCCGGTGACGAGACCGGTGGCTACACCATGGACGACGTCCGCGCGCTGATCCCGCCCGCGCACCAGGAGTTCGTCGAAGACATCCTCCGCCGCTACTCGGTCCCCGACCTGCCCGAGGATGAGGACCCTGGCGGAGCTGGGCTGGACTTCAGCGACAAGGTGCACGTTCCGTTCTCTGCGTCCTCGGCTGGCCCACAGCTCGAGATCACCTTGGCCCATCGTGCCGCGTTCGTCGCCAACGCGCTGGGCCCGCCTCCGCAGTTCCTCATCGACCGGGTGAAGGAGGAGGGTCGGCTCGTCGGTGCCTTGGCCGGTAAGGCGGTTCACGCCGAGCGCCACGTCCAGGCCGGTGTCGATATCATCATCGCCCAGGGTTACGAGGCGGGTGGCCATACCGGAGAGATCGGATCCATGGTCCTCATCCCCGAGGTGGTCGACGCGGTCGCGCCGGTCCCCGTGCTGGGTGCTGGTGGTATCGGTCGGGGCCGCCAGATGGCCGCGGCGATGGCCCTCGGCGCGCAGGGCGTGTGGTGCGGTTCGGTCTGGCTCACCACCGACGAAGCCGAGACTCAGCCAGTGGTGAAGGAGAAGATGCTCGTCGCCACCTCCGACGACACGCTGCGCTCGCGCTCGCTCACCGGCAAGCCCGCCAGGATGCTCAAGTCGGCCTGGACCGAGGAGTGGGAGCGGTCCGACACCCCAGAACCGCTCGGCATGCCGCTCCAGCCGATCCTGGCGTCGCGTGCGCAGCGGCGCATCAGCCGGGGCGCGTTCACCGCTGGTTCGGATGCTGAGAAGCTAGCCAACTACTTCGTCGGACAGATCGTCGGCACCATGAACCAGCGCAAGACCTCGAGCCAGGTGGTGTTCGAGATGCTCGACGAGTTCATCGAGACCGTCGAGCGTCTCGGCCGCCTGCTCGAGAGCTGAGATCGCCGCCGGGGCCCAGTTGGCTGACGCTTGTCTGGTCTACCCGGCCGCGAGGACGGCGTCGATCAGGTGCGGGCCCGGTTCGTTGAACGCCCGGGCCAGCGCGGTGTTGAGCTCGTCGGCCGTGGTAGCGGTGACCGCGTCGACGCCCATGCTGCGAGCCAGTCCCGCGAAGTCGAGGTCGGGGCGGCTGAGGTCGAGCATGTCGAGCGCCTTCGGGCCGCCGGCGCCGGCGCCCACCCGGTTGAGCTCCATGTTCAAGATGGCATAGGCCCGGTTGGTGAAGACGATGGTGGTCACATCGAGCCTCTCACGAGCTTGGGTCCACAACGCCTGGAGCGTGTACATGGCGCTGCCGTCGGCCTCGAGGCACACCACCGGACGATCGGGGCACGCCAGGGCGGCTCCGGTGGCGAGGGGGATGCCGATGCCGATCGAGCCGCCGCAGTTGGTCAGCCAGTCGTGAGGCGGGCAGCCGGCGGTGGCTCCTGCGGTGAACAGGCCCGACGTGTTGGCCTCGTCGGCGACGATGGCCCCTTCGGGCAGCAGCGCCCCGAGGGTGAGCGCGACCGCCTCCGGTGTGAGAGCACCGCCCGGGAGGTCGGGACGGGCAGCGGCGGGCCGGGTGATGTCGTGGCTGGCGCCGAGGCGGTCGGCGAGGTGGGTCAGCGCCTGGATGGCGTCGTCGCCACCTTCGGCGAGCACATGCACCTCACAGCCCTCGGGCACCAGGTCGCTCGGCTTGTCCGGGTAGGCGAAGAACGACACCGGCGAGGGGGCCTCGACGAGGACGAGGTGGCGGGTCCCTTCGAGCTGGGCGAGGGCCATCTCGCCGAGGTAGGGGATGCGATCGACCGCTGGGATCCCCGCACCGCGCTGGAGTCGTGCCGGGAAGGTCTCGGCCATGAGGCGGGCCCCGGTGGCCGCAGCCACCCGCGCCGCGGCGACGAGCCCGTCCTCGCGCGTCGCGCGACCTCCGAGGAGCAGCACGGCAGGCTCACCGCCGCTCAACGCCTTGGCCACTGCCTCGACGGCGTCGTCCCCGACGATGGATCGAGCCGGTGGCGCCTTGGGTGTTGCGGGGGCGGCACCTTCGTTCCACGACACGTCGGCGGGCAGCACCAGCGTGGCCACCTGGCCTGGTGGGGTGGAGGCAGCAGCCACTGCATCGGCCGCATCGGTCGCGAGGTGCTTGGTGCTGGTGCTGCGCCGGTACCAACCCGATACGTTGCGGGCCACTCCCTCGATGTCGGATTGGAGCGGCGCGTCGTAGCGCTCGTGGTAGGTGGCGTGGTCACCCACGATGTTGACCACTGGCGTGTTGGCCCGCCGGGCGTTGTGCAGGTTGGCCAGGCCGTTGCCGAGACCGGGCCCGAGGTGCAGCAGCGTGGCGGCCGGGCGGTCGGCCATGCGGCCGTAGCCGTCGGCGGCGCCGGTGATCGCGCCTTCGAACAGGCCGAGCACCGCCCGCATCTCGGTGACGTCATCGAGGGCGGCGACGAAGTGCATCTCGGAGGTGCCGGGGTTGGTGATGCACACTTCGACCCCGGCGTCGGCGAGGGTGGCGATGAGCGCTCGGGCTCCGTTCATGCTGTCTCCTTCCCACCATCGCCGAGGAGCGTGGCCGGGTTCATGATGCCGGTGGGGTCAAAGGCTGCCTTGATGCGGCGCATGAGCGCGACCTTGGCTGGGTCTTCGAGATCGAGGAAGTAGCTGCGCTTGGCGGTTCCGATGCCGTGCTCTCCGGAGATGGCACCACCGAGCGACAGCCCGATGGAGAACAGCTCGGAGAGGGTGGCCGAGCGCACCTCGGTGTCGGGCTGGAACACCGAGAGGTGGACGTTGCCGTCACCGGCGTGACCGCACCCGGCGATCAAGGTGCCGGTTCGCTCGGCCAGGGCGGTCACCTCGGCCATGAACGTGGCGATCGACGCCCTGGGCACCACCACGTCGATGATGTCGTGGGCGCCCGCGGCCTTGGCGAGCCAGAACGCCTTCTCGCGGGCTTGGATGAGCTGGGTGCCGCTCGCCGGTGGCAGCACGTACACGTCGATGGCGCCGAGGGTGCTCATCAGCTCGGCAACCGACTGCACGTCCTCGTCGAGGCGGTCGGCGTGGTGGTCCTCGAGCATCACGACCAGGTAGGCGAGCGCCGTGTCCTTCACCTCGTCGGAGATGCCCAGGTCCATGCCGGCCCGGGCGCTCATGGCTGCCAGGGTGCCCTTGTCGATGTACTCGAGGATGAGCGGGTCGACGCCGCTGGTGATGACCTTGGGCACTGCGGTCATGACCTCGTCGAGGCTGCGGAACGGTGCGAGCAGCGTGGCGGTGTTGGCGGGGCGGGGGTAGACCCGCAGCGTGGCCTCGGTGACCAGCGCCAGGGTTCCCTCAGAACCGATGATGAGCTGGGTGAGGTCGTAGCCCGTGGAGGACTTCACATAGCGCCCTCCGGTGCGGATGACCTCGCCGCCGGGGAGCACGGCTTCCAGGCCGAGCACCTGGTGGCGGGTGACACCGTACTTCACGGCGCGCATGCCGCCGGCGTTGGTGGCGACGTTGCCGCCGAGGCTGGCGCTGTACTCACCAGGGAACACCGGGTAGATCAACCCGTGCGCGGCGAGCACGGTGTCGAGCTCTTGGAGGGTGACGCCGGGTTGGACCACCGCCACGTGGTTGTCGGTGTCGACCTCCACCACCTCGGCCATGCGTTCGAACGACACCACGATGCCGCCTGCCACCGGGATGGCGGCTCCCGACAACCCTGTGCCGCTGCCCCTGGCGGTGACGGGGATGGTGTGCTCGACGGCAAGGCGGAGCACCTCGGCCAAGCCTCGATCCACCGATCGACCAACGACCGGTGGATGGCCACCTATCCGCGCGAGTCCTAAGCCGAGAGCCCGCCGGCGACCTGCAGGCGAACACGGGCCCGACGCAGCGCCGCTTCGGCGGTGACATCGTCGAGGTGCTCGCGGTTGGCCTCGACCCGCTCCTCGGCTGACCTGGCGCGGGCCACGTCGATCTCGCCGGCCATCTCGGCGGCGTCGGAGAGGATCGTGATCCGGTCATAGGCGCACTCGACGAAGCCCTCGTGCACCGCCACGGACTCTTCCTTGCCGCCGGGGAACACGATGCGCACCGGGTGGATGGCGAGCGTGCCGATGAAGGGGATGTGCCCGGGTTGAAAGGCGATGTCGCCACCGGTGGTGCGGGCGATGACCATCTCGGCTTCGCCCGAGAGGAGGATCTTCTCCGGGGAGACGAGCTCGACCTGGAGCATGATCAGCTCCCGGCGAGCTGGGCCGCCCGGGCCCGAGCGTCGTCGGCGCCGCCGACGTTGAGGAACGCCTGCTCGGGCAGGTCGTCGAGGTCGCCGTTGACCAGCAGCTCGAACGACTCGACGGTCTCGGCGACCGGAGTGGTCACACCGGGCAGACCGGTGAAGGTCTCGGCGACGTACATGGGCTGGGACAAGAAGCGCTGGACCTTGCGGGCCCTGGCCACGGTGATCTTGTCCTCCTCGGAGAGCTCGTCGAGACCCAGGATGGCGATGATGTCCTGCAGCTCCTTGTAGCGCTGCAGCACCTCCTGCACCCTGCGGGCAACGTCGTAGTGGCGTTGGCCCACGACCTCGGGAGAGAGGATCGTCGAGGTCGACGACAGCGGGTCGACCGCCGGGTAGATGCCCAGAGCCGCGATGTCGCGGGAGAGCTCGGTGGTGCCGTCGAAGTGGGTGAAGGAGGTGAACGGCGCCGGGTCGGTGTAGTCGTCGGCGGGGACGTACACCGCCTGCAGCGAGGTGATCGAGCGGCCCCGGGTGGAGGTGATCCGCTCCTGGAGCTGGCCCATCTCGTCGGCGAGGGTCGGCTGGTAGCCCACCGCCGAGGGCATGCGGCCCAGCAGGGTCGACACCTCCATGCCGGCCTGAACGAACCGGAAGATGTTGTCGACGAACAGCAGCACGTCCTGTTGCTGGACGTCGCGGAAGTACTCGGCCATGGTCAGCGCCGACAGGGCGACCCGCAGGCGGACACCCGGCGGCTCGTCCATCTGGCCGAACACCAGCGCCGCCTTCTCGAGCACTCCCGACTCGCCCATCTCGAGCAAGAGGTCGGTGCCTTCACGGGTGCGTTCGCCGACGCCGGCGAACACCGACACACCGCCGTGCTCCTGGGCGACCCGGCGGATCATCTCCTGGATGAGCACGGTCTTGCCGACACCGGCACCGCCGAAGAGGCCGATCTTGCCACCCTGCGCGTAGGGGGCGAGCAGGTCGATGACCTTGATGCCGGTCTCGAACATCTGGGCCTGCGGCTCGAGGCTGTCGAAGTCCGGTGCAGGGCGGTGGATCTCCCAGCGCTCGTCGACCTCGCCGATGTCGTCGGTGTCGAGGGGCTCGCCGATGACGTTGAACACGTGGCCGAGCACCTTGTCGCCGACGGGCACGGTGATGCCCTGGCCGGTGTTGCGCACCGGTGTGCCACGGGTGAGGCCGTCGGTCGGCTTGAGACAGATCGCACGCACACGGTTGTGGCCGATCTGCTGGGCGACCTCGGCGCGGACCTCGATGTCCTGGCCATCGACGGTGATGGTCATCGACAGCGCGGTGTTGATCTCGGGCAGCGCGTCGGCCGGGAACTCGGCATCGACCACCGGGCCGGCGATGCCGACGATGCGGCCTTCCTTGAGCGCGGTGCCGGGGGTGTCGGTGACGGTCATGGGGTGTCTCCTGGGCGGTTCAACGTCGGGTGGAGTGCTCGATGAGGTGATCGGGCAGCAGTTCGGAGGGGAACAGGTGGTCGAGGAGCAGATCGTCGGGGTCGCCCTTGTCGGCGCGAAGCGCTTCGGCGCCGCCGACGATCTCCATGATCTCGGTGGTGATGGCGTCCTGGCGGGCGCGGTTCATCTCGCGGGTGAGCTTGGTGATGAGCTCTTCGGCGTTGTCGGTCGCCGCCTTCATGGCCCGCTGACGGGCGGCGTGCTCGGAGGCGGCCGCGTCGAGCAGCGCGGCGAAGAGCCGGGCTTCGACATAGCGGGGCAGCAGGGCCTCGAGCACGCCCTCGGGCGACGGTTCGAAGTCGAACCCGGCCAGCGCTTCGCCTCCGGACTCACGCTCGCGGGTCCGCAGGGGCAGGAAGCGCCGCACGGCGACCTGCTGAGACGCCATCGACAGGAACCGGGTGTACACCAGCTCGACCTGGTTCACCGCTTCGGAGATGAACAGGTCCGACACGGTGTCGGCCACCCGTCGGGCGTCCTCGAAGTGGGGCGTGTCGCTCATGCCGTGGTACGAGGCGTCGATCTTGTAGCCGCGGAAGCGGAAGTAGCTCTCGGCCTTCTTGCCGATGAGGATCAGCGAGTAGTCGACGCCGTCGGAGCGCAGCGCCATGATCTCGCGCTCGGCGGCGCGGATGATGGCGGTGTTGTAGGCCCCGGCCAGGCCGCGGTCGGAGGTGATGATCACGAACGCCACCTTCTCGACCTGTTCGGCCTTGCGCAGCAGCGGGTGGTCGACATCGGCACCGCCCTCGGCGAGGTCCTGGATGACTCCGGTGATCTGCTCGGCGTAGGGACGCGCCTGGTTCGCCCGATCCTGGGCCTTGACGACCCGGGTGGCGGCGATGAGCTCCATGGCGCGGGTGATCTTCTTGGTCGATTGGACCGAGTTGATCCGGCGCCGGAGGACGCGCTCCTTACCTCCTGCCATCAGTCACCTGCGCCATCGGCTCGCGACACCTCTTCTTCGGGCAGGATGCCTTCGCGACGGCCACCGGCCTGACGTGTCCGGGCTTCGCCCTGCTCTTCGGCCTCGGGCTCCTCGACATCGAGGACCGAGGGCTGGAACTGGTCGACGAAGGCTTCGACGGCGGCGACGAAGGCGTCCTCGTCGGGGACGACGCCGTTGTCACGGACGGCGCTGACGACATCGGCGTGGCGGGACCGGAACCACTCGAGCAGCTCGGACTCGAAGCGCCGGACATCGTCGAGCGGGATCGGGTCGAGATAGCCGCGGGTGCCGGCGAAGATGCTGATGACCTGCTCCTCGACCGCCATGGGCGAGTTGAGCCCCTGCTTGAGCAGCTCGGTGAGGCGGTACCCACGGTCGAGCTGAGCCTGGGACACCGCGTCGAGCTCGGAGCCCAACGAGGCGAACGCCTCGAGCTCGCGGAACTGGGCGAGGTCGCCCTTCATGGTGCCGACGGCGGTCTTCATGGCCTTGATCTGGGCCGCGCCGCCCACCCGTGACACCGACTGGCCGACGTTGATGGCAGGCCGTACACCGGACTTGAACAGGTCGTCCTCGAGGAAGATCTGGCCGTCGGTGATGGAGATGACGTTGGTGGGGATGTAGGCGGCGATGTCGCCGGCCTTGGTCTCGATGATCGGCAGCGCGGTGAGCGACCCGGCACCGAGCTCGTCGGAGAGCTTCGCGGCCCGCTCGAGCAACCGGCTGTGCAGGTAGAACACATCGCCGGGGTAGGCCTCGCGGCCCGGTGGGCGGCGCAGCAGCAGCGACATCTGGCGGTAGGCCTCGGCCTGCTTGGACAGGTCGTCGTAGATGGCGAGGGCGTGGTCGCCGTGGTCCATCCAGTGCTGGCCCATGGCGCATCCGGCGTAGGGGGCCAGGTACTTGAACGGCGCAGGGTCCGAGGCGGCCGCGACGACGACCACCGTGTAGTCCATGGCCCCGTGCTCGTCCAGGGTGGCGACGGTTTGGGCGACGGTGGACGCCTTCTGGCCGATGGCCACGTAGACGCACTTCACACCGAGACCCTTCTGGTTCAGGATCGTGTCGACCGCGACCGAGGTCTTGCCGGTCTTGCGGTCGCCGATGATGAGCTCTCGCTGGCCACGACCGATGGGGATCATGGCGTCGATGGCCTTGATGCCGGTCTGCAGCGGCTCGTGCACGGGCTGGCGGCCCATGATGCCGGGGGCCTGGACCTCCATGCGGCGGGTCTCGGGGTCGGCGAGGGCACCCTTGCCGTCGATGGGTTGCCCGAGGGCGTTCACGACACGTCCGAGCAGCGCGTCGCCGACCGGTACCGACAAGATGTCGCCGGTGGCGCGCACGGTCTGGCCCTCTTGGATCTCGTCGACCTCGCCGAGCACCACCGAACCGATGGAGTCCTCGTCGAGGTTGAGCGCCAGGCCCAAGCTGCCGTTCTCGAACTGCAGCAGCTCGTTGACCGCTGCGTTGGGCAGGCCCGACACGCGGGCGATGCCGTCGCCGACCTCGATGACCCGGCCCACCTGGGTGGACTCGAGCGACGGCGCGAACCCTTCGAGGTTGGACCGCAGTGCGGCGGCGATGTCGGAGGTGTTGATGGTCAAGTCAGCCATAGGATCTCGTAGATCTCCTGCTCGGGCTCAGAATGCTTCGCGAAGCTGGTTGAGGCGGTGACGGATGCTGCCGTCGATGACGGTGTCTCCGATCTGGGTGACGACCCCGCCCAGGACGCTGGGGTCGACGATGACCTTCACGGTGACGTCGCGACCGAGGTTGGAGCTGAGCGCCTCGGCCAGTCGCTGCTGCTGGTCCTCGGTCAGTTCGACCGCCGCCCGCACCATGGCCACCTCGCGGCCGCTCTCGTGGGCGGCGCGCTGGACGAAGGCGTCGATGACGGCGGGGATCTCGTTGGACCGGCCGACGCCGACGAGCAGCGAGATGATGGCGACCGTGGTGGTGTCGGCAGCCGCACCGAGCAGATCTTCGACGATCTGCTGGCGCCGGGCGGCCGGCACCTGCGGGTCGGCGAGGGCACGCTGCAACTCGTCGGAGCCTTCGAGGGCGCGGGCCACACGGAACAGCTCGTCTTCGACGCGCGGGGTGTTGCCCTCGATCACGGTCACGGTGAAGATGGCATCGGCGTAGGCCGAGGTGGTCCGGTCTCCGGCCATCACTGCCTCCCGTCGGGGGTCGGTCGGGAGCGGGTCATCAGTTCCTGGACCCGACCTGGTTGATGTACTCGTCGATGAGACCTCGCTGGGCTTCGGCGTCGAGGCTGTTGCCGACGACCCGCTCAGCGGCCCCGACGGCCAGGGCGGTGACCTCGCTGCGCAGGTCGGCCAGGGCCTGGGCCTTGATCGACTCGGCGTCGGACTGGGCCTTGGCCCGGATGTCGGCCGCCTCGGCATCGGCTGCCGCGGTGCGCTCGGAGCGCAAGGCCTCGGCGGCCGCACGGGCCTCCTCGATGATCCGGTTGGCCTCACCCTTGGCGTCGGCAAGCGAGGCCTGGTAGCTGGCCTGCTCGGCCTGGGCGTCGGTCTTGGCCTTCTCGGCGGCCTCGAGGTCGGTGCGGATGCGCTCGGAGCGGTCCTCCATCGACTTGGCCACGGCCGGGTAGGCGAACTTGAGGCCCAGCACCAACAAGATGGCGAAGGCGATCGAGATCCAGATCAGCTCGTTGAGCTCGGGGAACACCGGGTTGGGTGCCTCGACGCAGGCCTCGGCCTGGCCCTCGAGCTCGTGCACGATGTCGGATTCGCTCATGCCGTCGGCACGGAGCTCTTCGGCCTCGAGGGCGACCTCGGCGACACATGAGCCGATGGACTCGGCGGCGTTTGCGGGGGATGCGAACCCGATGCTCGCAAGCATCAGGACCAGCACCCCCGCGAGGGCGGTACGGATTCGCACGATGTGCTCCTGTGCTCTAGGCGAACTTGAGAAGGATGAAGACCACGAAGCCGATGAGGGCGAGCGCCTCGGCGAAGGCGATGCCGAGGAACATCGTGGTGCGGACCATGCCGGCCGCTTCGGGCTGGCGGGCCATGGCCTGCACGGCCTGGCCGACGAGGTAGCCGATGCCGATGCCGGGGCCGATGGCGGCCAGGCCGTAGGCCACACCGGCGTACAGGGCTTCCTGGCCGGCGATGTAGTCGGCACCGCTGATGTCGAGTGCTTGAGCGAGAACGGACAGCATGGTGGTGTTGGTCTCCTGGGTGATGGGGTGCTACCTGATACGGAGATCTCGGGCCTGCACCGGGGTGCAGGTGAGAACGGGACCCGGAGCCGCACGACCCCGGGGTGTTGGCTAGTGCTCGGGGTGGATGGCGCCACCGATGTAGACGCCGGCGAGCACGACGAAGATGTAGGCCTGCAGGAACGAGGCCAAGGCCTCGAACAGCCACACCCCGACGAGCATGGCGAAGGGGAAGGGGAGGAAGATGGCGTACCACTGCCCGACCCACAGCGAGGCGGACAGCACCGCGAAGGTGGCCAGCAGGATGTGGCCGGCCATCATGTTGGCGAAGAGTCGCACGGCGTGGCTGAAGGGCCGGATGAGGAAGGTCGAGACGAACTCGATGGGGGTGACCAGCACGTAGAGCGCCTTGGGCAGACCCGGCGGGAACAGCGAGTTCTTGAGGTAGCCGCCGAGGCCCTGGTGCTTGACGCCCTGGAAGTTGAAGATCACCCAGATCAGCAACGCCAGCAGCAATGGGGTGGCCATGCGACCGGTGGCGGGCATCAGGATCGGTGGGATGACCTTGGCGATGTTGTTCAAGAAGATGAACAGGAACGTCAGGGTGAGAAACGGCGTCCAGGCGAGACCCGACGGACCCATCGTCTGCAGGACCACGCCGTTGCGGACGAAGTCGACGACCGACTCGGCGAGGTTCTGCGACCCCGTCGGCACCAACGCCTTCTTGCGCCCGGCGTAGAGGAAGAAGCCGAGGATGAGCAGCACCGCACCGAGGTTGATCAGCACGACCTTGTTGATGGCCAGCGGGGTGCCCTCGAAGAAGATCTCGGGCCACTCGAAGAGGTGACTGATCGGCGGGAACGCGACTCCGAACAACACGGTCGTGGTCACTCCTTGGAGGTCTCGAGATCAGGGGCCGGCTTCAGGCCCGGGAACGCCAGCGATGCCGACACGTACTTGGTCTCCCACAGCAACAGGCCGAGGTGGGTGATGATCAGGGTGAGCCCGAGGGGGACGAGCTCGACCCAGGCGAGGTCTTTGATGGCCAGCACCGCCACGGTGATGAGTCCGAGGCGGAACAGGTACCCGAACATGGCGACACCGAGCACGAAGGCCACCGAGATCCGGCCGGCCCAGGTGAGCATCGCCGCCGACGCCAGGAAGTTGACCACGACGAGGGCGACACCGACGCCGGCCGATGCCGCGCCGTCGAGGCCCCAGATGAGCCCGGAGACCGCGACGAGGGTCGGAGCGAGCCACACGGACCGCTTGACGAGGTCGATGGCGACATCGGCTTCGGGTGAGGAGGTGTCGTAGCGTTCGGTGATCGTGCTCATGCGCTCACCTCGGCGTCGGCGGGATCGAGGCTCCGCTCCCAGCGCGGAGGACGGGGGCCGCGCTCGGCGCGCAGGCTGCGACGGTGGTGGTCGTGGCGTTCCATCTCGATGCCGTAGCGCCAGATGGTGAGACCGACGACGGTGGCGAAGGCCGCGCCCGCGAGCAGGAGGACGAACAACGGGGCGGTGCCGAGCCAGCGGTCGAGACCGACGCCCACGAGGCCGAACACCGCGGGGGTGGCGACCAGTTCGAAGGCGATCGACAGACCGTCTCCATAGTTGGTGTTGGGTTGGCTCGGCTGTTCGTGTGTCACCACATGTCCTCTGCAGGACGCGTCCGATCGGCGCGCTTGTGAACGATTGCGCAATCTACGAAGCGGGCACGGGGGGTGCAAATCCGAGCACGGTGTTTCGCCCACTCGATGGACCCGGAACCTTACTCCTCGATGTCGCCGGATTCACCTGTCGCGGTGGCTTCGGCCCGCGCTCGACGCACACCGGGATGGAACAACGTGTAGAGCGCCAGCGCGAGCGCACCGACGGCGAAGGGCACCTCGGCGTTGCCCTGCCCCGTGTAGGCGGGATAGAGGACGAACCCCGACAACAGCGCGGTCCACGTCCACAGGATGGCCACCGCCCGCCACTGGCCGTGCCCGAGGCGAACGAGGCGGTGGTGGAGATGGTCCTTGTCGGCAGCGGTGGGGTCGGACCAACGAACGGCCCGTCTGATGATCGACGCCGCGGTGTCGAGGATGGGCACCCCGAGGATCACCAGTGGGATGAACAGCGGCGCGTAGAAGAAGAAGGCCTGGCCCGAGAACGGATCGTCGGAGCGTCCACCGACCGAGATGGTCGATGCTGCCATCAGCAACCCGAGCATCAGCGCGCCGTTGTCGCCCATGAAGATCTTGGCCGGATGCACGTTCCAGGGCAGGAACCCGATGCACATCCCGGCGACGATCACCGCGACCAGCGGACCCATGTTGGCGCTGGTGATGAGCCCCTCGCCGACCAGCAGGTCCGAGTACAGGAAGAACGCGACGGCGGCGATGGCGACGATGCCCGCTGCCAGCCCGTCGAGCCCGTCGATGAAGTTGATGGCGTTGGCCATGCCGAGCACCCACACCACGGTCAGGAGCGCCGAGAGGTCGGGCGACAGCACGAACAGGTCTCCGACCCCGAGCGCCTCGCCGAAGGGCACCCGGAAGTGCAAGATGGTGACACCGGCCAGTGAGAGGACGCTGGCCGCCAGCACCATCCCCGCCATCTTGGCCGGTGCCGACAATCCGTCGTGGAGGTAGCTCGGCCCACCGATCGACTTGCGGACCTCGTCGACCGCACCCACCGCGTGGATGACCAGCACGGCCACGACGAGCCCGAGCGGCTCGGTGGTGGCGCTGAACACGTCGCCGAACGAGCCCATCGCCCACGCCGTGCCGATCCCGGCGAGAAACCCGGCCAACATGCCGACCCCTCCGAGGGTGGCGGTGGGGACCGCATGGACCCGGCGCTCGTCGGGGGCGTGCAACAGATTGCGACGCAGTGCGACCTGCCGCCACAGACCGGTGACCACCCCGGTGGTGACCACCGTGACGGCGAGGACGACGCCGTACGCGCCGAAGCCGCTCACCGCGACGTCACGAGGGCAGCTCCTCCCGCTCGATCTCGGTGATCTGGTCGACCCGCCGCTGATGGCGACCGCCCTCGAACGGGGTGTCCAGCCAGATCTTCACGATCTCGTCGGCCAACCCGAACCCCACGATGCGCCCGCCAAGCGACAAGACGTTGGCGTCGTTGTGCTCGCGCGACATCCGGGCGGTGAACAGGTCGTTGCAGAGCGCGGCCCGCACCCCGCGAACCTTGTTCGCCGCGATCTGCTCACCCTGTCCGCTCCCACCGATGACGATGCCGCGGTCCGCGCGCCCCGCTACGACCTCGCGTCCCACGTTGGCGCACACCTCGGGGTAGTCGACCGGGTCCTCGTCGTGGTTGCCGAGATCGTTCACCTCCCAGCCCAGCGCGGCGAGGGTGTCGAGCAGGTGGCGCTTGAGCGGGTAGCCGGCGTGGTCGTTTCCGATGGCGACGGTGGGCATGGGGAGATTGTAGTGATGGTCCCCGTGCGCCTTACCATCCCTGCCGGGAGGAGCCGACCATGACCACAGGACCAGACTCGCTCGACCCCCGCACCCCGGTCATCATCGGTGTGGGCCAGATCGATGTGCCCGAAGGCGAGGTCGACCCCACCATCGAACCGATCGACCTCGCCGAGTTGGCGGTGCGCACAGCGGCGCGCGACACCGGCAGCGAAGAGATCCTCGCCCATGCCGACGCGGTGCGGGTGGTGGCGATCCTGTCCTGGCGCTACCCCGACCCTGGTGCGGTCATCGCTGGACGGGTCGGCGCTCCGAGCGCGGCCACCGCCGTGTCGCCGATGGGCGGCAACAGTCCGCAGATGCTGGTGAACCGCTCGGCGCTCGACATCGCCGCCGGACGCCACGATGTGGTGGTGATCGCCGGGGCCGAGGCCTGGCGCACCCGCCAGGCGTTCCGCCGCGACGGCACCAACCCGCCCTGGGCACCCCTGGACGAGTCGACCGCACCGGCGCCCGTGCTCGGCGCGGAGATGGAGATGAGCCATCCCGCCGAGCTGGCACGGGGCATGGCCATGCCGGTGAACGCCTACCCGATCATCGAGACGGCGGTGCGCTCCAACGCCGGGCGCTCCCCGGCCGACCACCTCCACCACATCGGGTCGTTGTGGGCCCGCTTCAGCGATGTGGCTGCCACCAACCCCCATGCCGCCGTGCACGAGCGCTTCTCGGCCGAGCGGCTCATCACCCCCGCCGCGGACAACCGGTGGGTCGGCTACCCCTACACGAAGTGGCTGTGTTCGAACGACCGGGTCGACCAGTCGGCGGCGCTGATCATGTGCTCGGCCGGGCGGGCCGAGGCCCTCGGCGTTCCACGCGAGCGTTGGGTGTTCCCGTGGGCGGGCACCGACACCTCCGAACCAACGATGTCGCTGCGCCAGGACCTGGACCGGTCGCCTGCCATTCGCATCGGCGGACGGCGGGCGCTCGAGATGGCCGACCTCGACATCGACGACGTGGCCCACATCGACCTGTACTCGTGCTTCTCCTCGGCGGTGCAGATCGGCGCGCGCGAGCTGGGAATCGCGCTCGACCGCCAGCTCAGCGTGACAGGGGGGCTCACCTTCGCGGGTGGGCCGCAAAACAACTACGTCACCCACTCGATCGCCACCATGGTCGGGGTGCTTCGCGACGACCCCGGGTCGGTCGGGCTCTGCACCGCCAACGGCGGGCTCATCTCCAAGCACTCGTTCGGGCTCTACTCCACCACCCCGCCTGCTGGCGGGTTCCGCCACGAGTCACCCCAGGCCGAGGTCGACCTCGCACCCCACCGCGACGTGATCACCGACCATCACGGGCCTGCGACCATCGAGGCCTACACGGTGATGCACACCCGCGACGGCGAGCCGGCCACGCTCATGGCCGCGGCCCTCACCCCCGACGGCCACCGGGCCTGGGCCACCAGCGACGACCCCGAGCTGATGGCCCACGCAGTCGCCGAAGAGCTGTGCGGCCGCGAGGCGGCAGTCGAGGACTCCGGTCGGCTGCGGCTGCCCTGAGCAGCGCTCTCTCAGCCCCTGAGGCGGGAGTTGAGCAGCTCGAGCACCCGCTCCTTGGCCTTGGGCATGTCGTCGAGCAGCCGGTGGAACGACTCGCGGTCGAACGCGGCGAGCACCATCGGTGTCTCGGCGACCACGGTGGCGTTGCGCGGAACGTGGCCCACGAGAGCCATCTCGCCCACCATCGAACCCTCGTGGAGCGTGGCCACGTGCTCGCCACTGATGTAGACGCCGGCGTCGCCCTCGACGACGACGTAGCAGACGTCGCCCATCCGCCCCTGCTCCATGAGCTCGGCGTTGCGCTCGGCATCGACCTCCTGAGCCAGTGCCGCGACCCGTGTCAGCTCATCGGCGTCGAAGTCTCTGAAGAAGCCGACACCGGCGAGCCACTCGGCGTCACCCTTGCTCTTCCTGCCGAACATCGTTGATCGTCCCCCTGGTCGACTCCTGGCCACTCGGGCCTGCTGTCCGCACTGTAGATCAGCCCGGGGCACGGGCCACCAACATCCGCAGCCGTCCGCTCAGATCGGGTCGCGCCCTGGCCCCCTCGTAGCCGCTCTCGCGGGCCAGGTCCACGGCGTGGTCGGCCTGGTCGGGGGCCAGCTCGACCACCAGGCTGGCACCGGGCGCCAGCCAGCCGAGGGCCTCGGGGACGAGGTGCTCGATCGCCTCCAATCCGGTCGGTCCGGGGATCAGCGCCTCGACCGGTTCCCAGTCGGCCACCTCGGGCGGCAGCGGGTCGTGGGGGGCCACGTACGGGGGGTTGGCGACGATGACCCCGAACCGGCCCTCGAGGTCGCTCGGCAGCGGTTCGAACCACGAGCCCTCGACGATGCGGACCCGGGTCGCGGCCGTTCCGAGTCCGGCGAGGTTGGCCCGGGCCACCGCGGCTGCGCCGGCCGACCGCTCGACCGCCCAGACCTCGACCTGGTCGCGCTCGGCGGCGAAGGACAGGGCGATCGCCCCCGAGCCGGTCCCCAGGTCGAGCACCGGAGCCGATCGCAGCGACGGATCGGCCACCGTCACCCGGTCGAGCTCGGCCAGCGCCTGCTCGACGACCTCCTCGGTCTCGGGTCGGGGGATGAGGACCCGCCGGTCGACGAACAGATCGAGGGTGCGGAAGCCCCACTGGCCGACCACGTACTGCAACGGCTCACCGATCAGGCGCCGCTCGAGCATGAGATCGAAGAAGCCGACGCCGCGCTCGGTGGAGGGCGCGTCGAGCACGAGGGCGTACTCGGCACCGTTGGTCCCGGTTGCTCGCTCGACGATGCGTCGGGCGTCGACCCCGGGGGACGCGAACCCGGCCTCGGTCAGGCGGTCGGTGGCCTCGGCCAGCAGATCCCGCCACGGCGTGGTGTCACCACCATCAACCACGGGGTCAGCGGCCGGTCTCGTGGTCGCCCAGGCGGCGGGCCCGCTCGTCGGTGATCAGCGCGTCGCTCACGTCGTCGAGCTCGCCCGCCAGGACCTTGTCGAGCTTGTTGAGCGTCAACTTGATGCGGTGATCCGAGACCCGGTTCTCCTTGAAGTTGTAGGTGCGGATCTTCTCGGAGCGACCACCTCCGCCCACCTGGTCGCGTCGTTGTCCCGACAGCTCGGCCTCCTGGCGGTCCTGTTCGGCCTTGAGCAGGCGGGACCGCAGGACCTGCAGCGCCTTGGCCCGGTTCTGGATCTGGCTCTTCTCGTCCTGCATCGCCACGACCACGCCGGTGGGCTTGTGGGTGATCCGCACCGCCGAGTCGGTGGTGTTCACCGACTGACCACCCGGCCCCGACGAGCGGTAGACGTCGACCTGCAGATCGTTGGGGTCGATCTCGACGTCGACCTCCTCGGCTTCTGGCAGGACCGTGACCGTCGCCGACGACGTGTGCACCCGGCCCTGTGACTCGGTGACCGGGACCCGCTGCACCCGGTGCACGCCACCCTCGTGCTTGAGCCGGCTCCACACCCCGTCGCCCTTCACCAACACGGTGACCTCGTTGAACCCGCCCATGTCGGACACGTCGGTGCCGAGCACCTCGAAGGCCCAACCCATCCGCTGGGCGTAGCCCTTGTACATCTCGAACAGGTCGCGGGCGAACAGATTGGCCTCCTCGCCCCCTTCGGCCCCGCGGATCTCGAGGATGACGTTCTTGTCGTCATTGGGATCCTTGGGGAGCATGAGGCCCCGCAGCTCCTCGGTGAGCCGCTCGATCTCGGCTTCGGTGGTCTCGGCCTCCGCTCGCGTCTCCGCGCGATCGTCGCCGGATGCCTCGGTGGCCATCTCCCGCAGGACCGAGAGATCCTCCTGCAACGAACGCAGCGCACGCGCACGGGTGACGACGGCCTCGAGCTCGCGGTAGCGCCGGGTGAGATCGGTGTAGATGCTCTGATCGGCGATGACGGCGGGGTCGGCCAAGCGCGCCTCGAGGTCGTCGAACTCTTGCTCCAGGGACTCCAGACGCTCGAACACCTTCGGAGGCTACCTGGACCACTCGGGGTCGACTTCGACGATCTCGGCCGGGCGGGCGAGCCGGTCGACCAGTTGGCGGGTGACGGGGTGGACGTCGCCGGTGGGGACCACCAGCATCAGGTGAGCGTCGGGCGCGTGCCAGGCCCGGGTGTCGGCCGCGTCGGGGACGGCGTCGAGGTCGACCCCCACCGATGCGGCCACGACGAGGGCTTCGCCGTCGGCCCGGCGCCCGAGGGCGGAGGCGATCGCGGTGTCACGCAGGCCGCCACGGGCCCGGGGCCGCTCGACCGCGTCGAGGCGGGTGGCGCCCACCGTCTCGGGTGCGTCGATGATCTGGTGTCGCAACCACCGCTCGCGCACCAGACGGTTGACCGGGTGGGGCTCGGCCCCGGGGGCCCGCAACGACCGGATCTGGTCGACCACGCGGGCCAGAGCCTCGGGCGGAGAGAGATCTCCGTGCAACAGACCGAACGCCTCACGGTCGAAGCGGCCGACACCGACCTCGAGGTGGGCACCACCGTCGTGAACCACGACCCTGGCCACCTCCAGGCCGCGGATCTCACCGATGACCTCGCCCTGCTCGACCACGACCTCGAGCCCGGCCTGTCGCAGCAGCAGCACCTGCTCGGCCGTGTCCGGCGGGGGCACGACGGGCGGTTCGTGGGGAGCAGGCTCGGCTTCGGTGAGCTGGTCGCCGGCGAGCACCCAGATCCGGGGAGCGGGCGCGAACAGCTGCGCCTGGCGGGCGAGCACCCCAGGGTCGCGGCGGGTGGCCGCATCGGGGTCGACGATGAGATCGCACGAGACCGCTCCGTGCCGGACGGCCCAGACCAGCCCGGCGCCCAACCCGCTGCCGGGGGCGTTGCCCAGGTCGATCACCGCGTGTCGGTCGACCATCGCCGCCGCCCCGTGGTGGGCGAACTCGGCGAACGCCCCCGCATCGACCTCGAGGCCCAGGTGATCGCGGGCGAGCGACGCCGTGCGCGCCGCGACCAACGCCGCGCGGCGGTCGTCGCTCAGCGGCACGGTCACCGCGTGGAGCTCGCTCGGCGGATCAGCGCTGCTTGCGCCGGCCGTAGCGACGCTCGAAGCGGTCGATGCGACCGCCGGTGTCGACCAGCTTCTGCTTGCCTGTGTAGAACGGGTGGCACTCGCTGCACAGCTCGACCTTGAGCGACGTGGCGGTGCTGCGGGTGACGAAGGTGGCACCACACGAGCAGTGCACCTCGACCTCGTTGTACTCGGGGTGGATGTCGGTCTTCACAGGTGCTCTCCAGGGTCACACGGGGGCATGTGAGTCTGCCAGCTGCGGGCGCGAAACGCTACTCAGGAGGTGCCGCCCTTGGCGATCTCGTCGAGGAAGGCGTCGTTGCTCTTGAAGGTGCGCATGCGATCGGTGAGCAGCTCGATGCCGCTGGTGTTGCTGCCGCTGTCGGCGGCCATGCCCGACAGCACCCGACGCAGCTTCCACACCTGCTGGAGCGCCTTCGGGGTGAACAGCAGCTCCTCGTGGCGGGTACCGGAGGAGTCGACGTCGATCGCCGGGTAGATGCGACGCTCGGCCAGGCGCCGATCGAGGCGCAGCTCCATGTTGCCGGTGCCCTTGAACTCCTCGAAGATGACCTCGTCCATCCTGGAGCCGGTCTCGACCAGCGCGGTCGCCAAGATGGTGAGCGAGCCGCCCTCCTCGACGTTGCGGGCCGCACCGAAGAACTTCTTGGGCGGGTACAGCGCGGAGGAGTCGACACCGCCGGACATGACGCGGCCGCTCTGGGGGGCGGCGAGGTTGTACGCCCTGGCCAGGCGGGTGATGCCATCGAGAACGACCACCACGTCGGTACCGCTCTCGACCATGCGCTTGGCCCGCTCGATGACCAGTTCGGCCACCTGGGTGTGCTCTTCGGGAGGACGGTCGAAGGTGGACGCCGCGACCTCGCCGTGCTTGACCCAACGTCGCATGTCGGTGACCTCTTCGGGTCGCTCGTCGACCAGGAGCACGATGAGCTCGGTGTCGGGAGTGTTGGTCTCGATCGAGCGGACGATCTGCTTCATCACATAGGTCTTGCCCGCCTTGGGGGGCGCGACGATGAGGCCGCGCTGACCCTTGCCGATCGGGGCGATCAGATCGATGATCCGGGCGGTCATGTTGTAGGGGTCGCCATCGGTCTCGAGCCCGAGCCGCGAGTCGGGGAACAACGGGGTGAGGTCCTCGAAACGGGGACGCGACCTGACCTGTTCGGGGTCGTGGCCGTTGATGGCGTCGATCCGCATCAGGGCGGGGTTCTTCTCGTTGCGGGAGGCGGGCCGGCTCGCCCCCTTGACGACATCGCCCTTGCGGAGCCCGAACTGCCGGACCTGCTTCACCGACACGTAGACGTCGTCGGGGCTGGGGAGGTAGCTGCTCACCCTCAAGAAGCCGTACCCCTCGTCGCGCAGATCGAGGACACCCTCGACCTCGACCGGCTCACCCTGGAACCCCTCGTCCTGGCCGCCGCGGTCGCGTCCGCGCCGCCGTCGCCGCCGGTTGCCGGGCTCCGGTTCGCCGTCGCCGCCGTCACCTTGCTGGTCCTTCTGGTTCTGCTGGTCCTTCTGGTCCTGCTGGCCCTTCTGCTTGGACTGGTCCTGCTGGCCCTTCTGGTCCTGCTGCTTCTGGTCCTTCTGGTTCTGCTGGTCCTTCTGCTTGGACTGGTCCTGCTGGTCGGATCGACCACGGGACTCGGAACGGCCGCCCCCCTTCCCCTGGTCGCCCGGTTTCTTCGACTCGTCCTTGTCGGCGGGCTCCTTGCCCGCTCGCCCCTTGTCGGACGACTCGTCGGAGCGGTCGCCCTTGGCACCACCGCCGCCCTGGGAGCCGTCACCGGCCGCAGCGTCGTCGCCGGTGGAGGATGCGGGCCCGGGGCCCTGGCCGTCTCCGGTGTTCTGGGCCTCGTCGGCGGCACCGTTCTGGTCGACCTTGGCCTGGTCGGGCTCGGTCGGCACGCCGGCCAACTCCAGGATGAGGTCGATGATGTCGGCCTTCTTGGCTCGCGACCCGGGCTTGCCGCCCATCGCCGTCGCGATCGTCACCAACTCGGCCCGATCCTTCTTCTGGAGGGTCGACCGTTCGAGGGCCTGGGCCTCGTCGCTCACCTGCGTCTCGTTTCTCGTGTTCGGAGGGAGTGGATGGGTGCCGGGTGCGCACCCGACTCAACGATCGACGGCGGGCACACGGTAAAGGTTCAACAGGCGCTGCTGTCGCCGCCACCAGGATCGGCCACGCGCCACCCGGGGACAGGTCGGGGCAGCAGCGCTGTCGTCGTGCGGCGCATCGGGTCCGACCGGTTGGGCCGCAGAACCCGTGTCATCACGACCAGCGCCAGCGTATCGGTCGAGGATCGACGACGCACAACCCGTGCCTAAGGGCCGGTGAGGAACTCCTCGGCGCCGAGTTCGAGCGCCTGGGAGGTGTGACGCTCGGCCATGGTGAGAAACATCGCGTCGCCGCGCTCGTCGGCGCGGACGATCATCGACGCGACCACCGCCATCTGCAGCCCGCTGAAGGCGAACCGTCGGTAGTCGTCCCAGCACTCGTCCCACGAGTAGCCCTCGACCCCGCGTTCGAGCAGCCCCTCGTGGTACCGCCGCACCAGATCCTCCTCCACCGTCCTGCGCAGCTCGGGCACCAGTCCGGCACCCAGGAAGTAGGACAGATCCTCTGGTCCGACACCGACGGCCACGGTCTGCCAGTCGACCACGGTGACCGCTCGGTCCCCGCCGGCCCCCGCCCCGAACAAGATGTTGTCCAGACGGAAGTCGCCGTGGACGAGGGTGAGCGGACCAGCTCCCCGGCGACTCGCCCAGCCCGCCAGGGAGTCACCGAAGCGAGCACCCAGCTCGTGCAGCTCGGTCGACATGCGATCGCCGAAGCGCTCGACGAACCCCGGCCACAGCGCGGAGTACAGCTCGGCGATCCCACGGGCCGAATCGCCACTCGGCGGAGGCAACCACCCGATGTCGGTCAACGCCGGATCGCCCCACAGGGGGGCGTGCAATGCCGGCATCTGATCGACCACCAACACCGCCTCCTCGACCGTGCACCCCGCGATCTGGTCACCCTGTTCGGCGGGAGCGAGATCCTCGAACACCAGGGTCGACAGACGGGTCTCCTCGTCGAGCTCGACCCGGTGGCAGAACGGGATGGCGATGTCGACCGTGCGGGCGAGGTCGCGGTAGAAGCGCGCCTCCTTCTCGTAGGTGCCCACCGCGACACCGGTCGCGCGGCTCTTCTCGTCCGGCGACGGGAACTTGGCGACCACGGTGGTCGGAGCGGTCGGCTCACTGCGGTCATAGGTCAGCGTGAACCGCACGTTGTGGCCCACCTGGCCGGTGCCGACGGGTTCGGCGGTGAACGACACCACCTCGGCGTCGACGACGGCGCCCGAGTCTCGGAGCGCGCCGGTGAGCCAGCTCGCGTCGACTTCCTCCGGTGTGGTGATCATCGGCCCTCCCGGCGGGGAGCGTACCGGCCCCGTACGCTCCAGGGTGTGCTTACTCCACTCGACGACTACCCGTTGCATCAGACACCCGAGCCGGTCGCCAACTACGGGTCGCCCAGCCGCAACGCCTACGACCGCTACTTCTTCAACGGGTACACACCCGACGGCGATCTGTTCTTCGCCGTGGCCATGGGCCTGTACCCCAACCGACAGGTGATCGACGCGTCGATCTCGGTGCTGGCCGACGGGGTGCAACGGTCGTTGCACGCCTCGGGCCGGGCTCCGCTCGACCGGCGCCAGACCGTGGCCGGCCCGATCAGCGTCGAGGTGGTCGAGCCGCTGCGCACCCTCCGCGTCGTGGTCGACGATCCCGAGCGGGGCTTCAGCGCCGATCTGGTGTTCTCGGCCCGCACCCCGATGGTGGAGGAGCCCCGCTTCACCCACCGGCAGGGCCCGATGCTGACCTTCGACTACACCCGGATGTCGCAGTGGGGGTCGTGGTCGGGGGCCCTCACCGTCGACGACCAGACCTGGGTCCTGGGCGACATGCAGGTGTTGGGCACCCGCGACCGCTCGTGGGGCATCCGCCCCGTCGGCGAGCGCGAGGCCGGCGGAGTGCCGGGTCCGGACCCCCAGTTCTTCTGGCTGTGGGCGCCGATCAACTTCGACGACTGTTGCACCCACTTCGACTCCAACGAGTACCCCGACGGACGACCCTGGCATCGGTTCGCGTCGATCGCTCCCCTGCTGGCCACTCCGGGCGCTCCCGCCTCCGGGGCGGAAGAGCCAGCCGAGCCCATGCGCGACGCCAACTGGTCGATCGACTGGGAGCAGGGCACCCGTCGCGCCCGCGCCGCCACCCTCGAGCTGGTCCCCTGGCGGGGCGAGGTCGAACGAATCGAGCTCGAACCGATCGTCACGTTCCAGATGCTCGGCCTCGGCTACCTGCACCCCGAGTGGAACCACGCCAACTGGCACGACGAGCTCGCGGTGGGAGACGAGACCTGGACCGTCGTCGACCTCGACCCGCTCGACCCGCGCCACATCCACGTGCAGCAACTGGTGCGGGCCACCTGGGGAGCGCGCACCGGAATCGGCGTGCTCGAACAGCTCGCCATCGGCCCCCATGAACCCTCGGGTCTCACCGGCCTGTTCGACGGCGCCCCCTGACCCGGCGGCGCGCCAACGAGGCGTCAGGCCCGTCGGGCGCCGATCTCAGTGGCGGGCGGTGAACTCGGCCACGTAGGCCTCGACGGCAGCGAGGTCGTCGGGCAGGTGGTCGAGACGCTCGGGTCGGTCGAACAGGTCGGCCAGGCGGGGCGGGAGGTTGGGGTGCACACCGGTCGCGGCCTCGACGGCTTCGGGGAACTTGGCCGGGTCGGCGGTGCCCAGCACCACCATGGGCACCGAGGGATCGACGCGACCGGCGCGGGCGGCCGCCACACCGATGGCGGTGTGCGGGTCGATCAGCACGCCGGTGGCGTCGAGCACGGCCGAGATCGTCGCCGAGGTCTCGTCGTCGTCGAAGCGGGCGCCACTGAAGGTCTCGGACAACCGGTCGAGCAGCTCGATCGGGAAGGTGACGGTGCCCTCGGCCCGGAACTGGGCCATCAAGTCGGCGAGGGCGGCGCCGTCACGCCCGTTGAGCTCGAACAGGAGCCGCTCGAGGTTGCTCGACACCTGGATGTCCATGGCTGGGCTGATGGTCTCCTCCACCGGTTGCATGGCCATGGTGCCGGTGGCGAAGAAGCGGGTGAGGATGTCGTTGCTGTTCGACCCCACCACCAGCTGGCGGATCGGGAGCCCCATGCGCATGGCCCCGTAGCCCGAGAACACGTTGCCGAAGTTGCCCGTGGGAACCGCGAACGACACCGGTCCGCCGCCGAGGCGTCGTTGGGACGTCACGTAGTAGACGGTCTGGGCCATGATCCGAGCGAAGTTGATGGAGTTCACCGCCGACAGCCGCTGCTGCGAACGGAACGGCTCGTCGGCGAACATCGCCTTGACCAGGTCCTGGCAGTCGTCGAAGGTGCCGTCGATCGAGACGTTGCGGATGTTCGGAGCGTCGACGGTGGTCATGAGCCGTCGCTGGACCTCCGACACCCGGCCCTCGGGGTGGAGGATGACCACGTCGATGGCGTCGCGGTCGCGCAACGCCTCGATGGCCGCCGATCCGGTGTCGCCCGAGGTGGCACCGATGATGGTGACCCGTTCGCCACGCTCGGCCAGCACGTGATCGAACAAGCGACCGACCAGTTGCAGGGCCACGTCCTTGAACGCCAGCGTCGGACCGTGGAACAGCTCGGCGAGGTACAGACCGTCGCCGAGGTCGGTGAGAGGTACCACATCGGGATGGTCGAAGGTGGCGTAGGTGTCGGCGACCATCTGTTCGAAGTCGCCGCGCTCGATGTCGCCCTCGACGAAGGGCCACATCACCGCGACCGCCACGTCGACGTAGCTGGCCGCGTCGGTGGGCACGTCGAGCCTCGGCCACCGGGCGGGGACGTACAAGCCGCCATCGGAGGCCAGGCCGGTGAGCAGGACGTCGGCGAACCCCAGCTCGGGGGCAACGCCTCGGGTGCTGAGGTAGCCGAGCCCCATCAAGACGTCGAACCGGCCACGACCCGAAGGACGCTGGCGACGCGGTCGACGACCTCGAGGTCGCGCAGGGTCTGCAGGGTGGTCTGCACATCGGCCTCGACGGCCTCGTGGGTGATGAAGACCAAGCGCGCCTCGGCGCCGAGGCCTTCCTGCTCCATCGAGCGGATGGACACCCCGTGCTCGCCGAACACTCCGGCGACGGTCGCCAGGGCTCCGGGCCGGTCGGCCACCTCGAGGTTGATGTAGTACTCCGACGTCAGCATGTCGATGGGGCGGATGACCACTTCGGTGCGACGGGCGATGGTGGCCGCCCGCCCCTGGCCGAGGTTGAGCGCGGCGTCGATGACGTCGCCGAGCACGGCGCTGGCGGTGGGGGCACCACCGGCGCCGCGGCCATAGAACATGAGGTCACCGACCGCACCGCCCTCGACGAACACCGCGTTGAACGACTCACGCACCGAGGCCAGCGGATGACTGACCGGCACCATCGCCGGATGGACCCGCACGGCGAGCTCTTGGCCGTCGCCACCGTCGAAACGCTCGACGATGGCGAGCAGCTTCACGACATAGCCCAACCGCTCGGCGAAGGCGAGGTCGGCGGGGGTGATGTCGGAGATCCCCTCGCGGTAGACGTCGCCGGCGACCACGTCGGTGCCGAAGACGATGGAAGCGATGATGGCGGCCTTGGCCCCCGCGTCGTAGCCCTCGATGTCGGCGGTCGGGTCACGCTCGGCGTACCCGAGCTCCTGGGCCTCTGCCACCGCCTCGCCGAAGGTGATCCAGTCCTCGGCCATGCGGCCGAGGATGTAGTTGGTCGTCCCGTTGACGATGCCCATGACCCGGCCGATGTCCTCGCCGGCGAGCGACTCGCGCAAGGGGCGGATGAGCGGGATGCCGCCGGCGACCGCCGCTTCGAACAGCAGGTCGACACCGGAATCGGCCGCGGCCTCGTAGAGCTCGGCACCGAGGTTGGCGAGCAGCTCCTTGTTGGCGGTGATCACCGGCTTTCGGGCCGAGAGTGCGTCGAGGATCAACCCGCGGGCCGGCTCGATGCCGCCGATGAGCTCGACCACCACGTCGACGTCGGGGTCGACCACGACCTCGGCGGAGTCGTGGGTGAGGATCCCGTCGTCGAACTCGACCGAGCGCTCGCGCGACAGGTTGTGGACCGCCACCCGGGCGATCTGGAGGTCGATGCCGTAGCGGGCCTCGATCTCGGGGGCCCGCTCCCTGACCAGCGACACGAAGGCGGCGCCCACGTTGCCGCAACCCAGCAATCCGATTCGTACAGGTCGACTCATGGCCGCCCACGCTACAAGAGCCCCACCCGGGGCCCAGCCACGGGATCCGTCGGGCCGTGGGCGGCTCAGAGATCGAGGCGGAGGAGGTCGTCGTAGGTCTCGCGACGGACGACGAGGCGAGCCTCGCCGTCGCGCACGAACACGACCGGGGGCCGCAGGATCTTGTTGTAGTTCGAGCCCATCGAATGGCCGTAGGCGCCGGTGACCGGGGTGACCAGCAGGTCGCCGACGGCCAGGTCGTCGGGCACGTAGCCCTCGCGCACCAAGACGTCGCCCGACTCGCAGTGCTTGCCGACCAAGCGGATCTCGCGGGGTCGGTCGGCACCGACCGCCCGGGGCAGGAACGTCTCGTAGCCGCTGCCGTAGAGCACCGGACGGGGGTTGTCGCTCATTCCCCCGTCGACCGACACGTAGGTGCGGATTCCGGGCAGCTCCTTGACGGTGCCCACCGTGTAGGCGGTGACCGCCGCCGCGGCCACGATGGAGCGACCCGGCTCCGCGGTGACCGTGGCGGTGATGCCGGCCTCGACGCAGGCCTGGCGCAGCACGGCACCCCACTGGGTGATGGTGGCCGACTCCTCGCCCTCGACGTAGGCGACGCCCAGCCCGCCACCGATCGAGAACTCGGGCAGCCCGAGCGAGTTGACCGTCGGCGCCAGGGTCTCGATGGCCCGGCGGAACGAGTCGACAGCGAACACCTGGCTCCCGATGTGGACGTGGACGCCCACCAGCTTCAGCGCCGGTGACTCGCCCGCCCGTTCGATGGCGCGCAGGGCGTCACCGCTGGCGAGGCCGAACCCGAACTTCGAGTCGTCCTGGCCGGTGCGCACGTACTCGTGGGTGTGGGCCTCGATGCCGGGGGTGATCCGCAACATGACCGCCGGCACCCGCGCCCCTGCGGCGACCAGCGCTTCGATGCGGTCCATCTCATCGAAGGAGTCGACCACGATGCGGCCCACGCCGACCTCGAGGGCCAGCGACAGCTCGGGGTGCGACTTGTTGTTGCCGTGGAACACGAGACGGCTGGCCGGTACCCCGCCTGCGAGGGCCACCCGCATCTCGCCTCCCGTCGCGACGTCGATGCACATGCCCTCGTCGTGCACCAGCTCGGCCATGGCCCGGCACAGGAACGCCTTGGAGGCATAGGCCACCCCGTCGCCGAAGGCGGCGACGGCCTCGCGGGCCCGGTCACGCAGGTGGACCTCGTCGTAGACGAACAGCGGGGTGCCGAACTCGGCGGCCAGGTCGTCGAGGCGGCAGCCGCCGATGGCCAGGTAGCCGTCGGGTTCGACGGTGGCGTGGTCGGGCAGCAGGTGGAGGGGGACGGGGCCACGAGCGCCCATCCACGGGCTGGTGGCTCCCGGACCGGCGGAAGGGGTGGCGGTCACATCTCCTCCGGGGCGGACACACCGAGCAGGTCGAGGGCGACCGCCAAGCCGACCCGCGTCGCCTCGACCAGCCAGAGGCGGGCCTGGGTCAGCTCGGGTGCGACGCTGTCGCTGATGACGTAGCAGTCGTGGTAGAAGCCGTGGAACGCTCCGGCCAGCTCCCGGACCCAGGCTGCGACCCGGTGCGGCGCCCGCTCGTTGGCGGCAACCAGCACCACCTCGGGCAGCTCGGACAGGACCCGTATGATGTCGAGCTCGCGCTCGTGGGTGAGCAGGGCGAGGTCGGTCGCGCCGAGCTCGGCCCGTTCGATCCCCAGCTCGAGGGCCTTGCGGCCGATCGAGTGGATGCGGGCGTGGGCGTACTGCACGTAGTACACGGGGTTCTCGGCCGCCTCGGACTTCACGACCGCGTAGTCGAAGGTCATCTTGGTGTCGGGCGACTGCAGCAGGTAGGTGAGGCGCGCGGCGTCGGCGCCGACCTCGTCGAAGACGTCGCGCAGCTCGATGATGTCGCCGGCGCGCTTGGACAGCTTCACCGGCTCACCGGCGTCGAGGAGGTTGACCAGCTGGGTGATGCGGCACTCGAGCTCGTCGGGGTCGTGGCCGAGCGCCTGCACCGCGGCCTTCATGCGGGGGACATAGCCGTGGTGGTCGGCACCCCACACATCGATGAGGCGGTCGGCCCGAGCGAACTTGTCGCGGTGGTAGGCGATGTCGGGCAGCACATAGGTGTACTCGCCGTCGGACTTGATGAGCGGACGGTCCTTGTCGTCGCCGAACTCGGTCGATCGTAGCCAGGTGGCCCCGTCGTGGTCGTAGGCGGCGTCGCGCGAGCGCAGGTCGGCGAGGGTGGCGTCGATGGCGCCGGCGTCGACCAGGGTGCGCTCGCTGAACCAGGTGTCGAAATGCACGTTCATGCGGGCGAGAGTGTCGCGGTGCTCGGCCAGCGCCCGGGCCTCGCCCCACTCGAGGGGGAGGGCGTCGGCGGGCATCTCGGCCGCCCACTCGCGGATGTACTCGCCCTGGTAGCCGCCCTCGGGCACCTCGACGCCGTCGCGGCGCGCAGCGAGCGACTGGGCGAACTTCTGCATCTGGGTGCCGCGGTCGTTGATGTAGGTCTCGCGTTGCACGGTGTACCCGCAGCGTTCGAGGAGGCGGGCCACCGAGTCGCCGTAGGCGGCACCCCGGCCGTGGCCGGCGTGGAGGGGGCCGGTGGGGTTGGCCGACACGAACTCGACGTTGACGGAGGTGGCGGTGCCGATGTCGTGGCGGGCGTAGTCGGTGGCCCCCGCCTCGAGGACCTCGACCAGCACGTCGTGGAGCCACGAGTCGTGGAGGTGGAAGTTGACGAACCCGGGCCCGGCGATCTCGACGCTGCGCACGTGGTCGGGCGGGTTGGCGTTGAGGACCTCGGCGATCCGGCCGGCCAGATCACGGGGGTTCCATCCCGCCTGCTTGGCGGTGGCGAGGGCGACGTTGGTGGACCAGTCGCCGTGCTCGCGGTTGGCCGGTCGTTCGAGATGGACGCGCTCGGGCAGCGGATCGATCTCGAGCGCTCGCAGCGTGATGCGAACGGCGTCGGCCAAGGCGTCGCGGATCAACAGGGACCTCTCAGACTGGGGCGGGGGCGAGGCCGTGAGTCTAGGGGGCCGATCCCTCAGGGTCCGACCCGGTTCCGACGTCGCCGACGGTGTCGGGGACGTCGATGAGGTCGCCCAGCGCCTCGGTCAGCGCGGCGAGCCGCGCCTCGAGGACATCCACCCGGGCTTCGAGCTCGTCGACACGCCCGCCGCCGCGTCCGCCGGTGTCGGTGCCCGCCGCCGAGCTCGGCCCGGCGGCCGCCGCGGCCCTGGCCTCGGCCCCCACCTCGACCAGCTGCAGCCAGCGCCGCTCCTTCTGCCCGGGCTGGCGTTCGAGCTGGCGGACCATCGGGGGCTCACGTCCGGCGAGGCGTTCGAGGGTGGCCTCGACCTCGGCCGGCGACGCGAACGGGTGCAGACGTTCGGTGCGGGCCTTGAGCTCGGCCACGGTCTGGGCACCGCGCAGCAGGAGCACGCAGAGCACCGCCGACTCGGAATCGTCGAGATGCAGGGCCTCGTGGGCCACGTGGCGGTACTTGGTCACCCGTTCACCGGCACCGGGGTGCACGATCCGGGCCAGGCCCTTGCCCTTCAGGGCCATCAGCGTGGTCTCGACCAGCTGGGGGTCGTAGTCGACGACCGGGTCACGGTTGGTGCTCTGGTTGCAGGCGGTGGTGAGCGCCTTGAGCGTCATCGGATAGCTGTCGGGTGTGGTGACCTGCTTCTCCACGAGCACGCCGAGCACCCGGGCCTGCGGGGCGGTCAGTTCCAAGTCGTCGGGTACCTCGATCACCACCGACAGCGTGCCACAACGACGGCTACCCTCAGGCGATCGACAGGGGGAGTGCGACGATGGGTGCATCCATCTCGGCGACGGCGGCACAGCTGCAACAGATCGCGCTCGAGAGCACCGATGCGCGGGGGTACTTCGCGGCGCTCTACGCCCGGGTGACCAGCCGGATCGGGGCGGCGATCGAGTCCGACCGGTTCACCGACGGCAAGCACATGGAACAGTTCGCCTGCGCCTTCGCCGACTACTACGTACTCGCGCTCGAGGGCGAGGTGGCGCCACCCCGCTGCTGGCGTGCGGCCTGGGAGGTGGCCGATGACCACAAGCTGCTGATCGTGCAGCACCTGCTGCTCGGCATCAACGCCCACGTGAACCACGATCTGGCCCTGGCGGTGGTGGAGGTGGCTGCGCTCCGCGGCGACGTCGGATCCATCCGACCCGACTTCAACGCGGTCAACGAGGTGCTGGCCCAGACCTACGACGAGGTGGTGAGCGACCTCGGCCGGGTGTCGCGGTGGGCCACCGCGGCGTCGGCGATCGGTGGTGGCGACGCCTTCAACTTCTCGCTGCGGGTCGCTCGCGAGCAGGCGTGGCGAGCAGCGATCGAGATGCACACCCTCGACGACAGGGCACTGCGGGAGTACGAGGCCGCGCTCGACACCATGGTGTCGGGCGTCGCGTACCTGATCACCACGCCTGCGCGCCTCGCCCGACCGGTGGTGTGGCTGGCCCGTCGCTTCGAGGAACGTGACCCGGTGGTCGTCACCCACAGGCTGCTCGGCAAGGCCGAGGCCTGATGCCGGTCGCTCAGCGCAGGCGGCGGGCGTTGGCGTCGAGCACGGGGGCGTCGGTGTGGAGGAGCTCGGCGAGGACCTCGACACCATCGACCAGTCTCGGCCCGGGACGGGAGAAGTGGGCGTTGCCGTCGACGGAGTAGAACCGTTCGGCGCCCGCCAGCTCGGGCCGGTCGACCAGCGATGCCGCCTGCTCGGTGGCGCCGTCGAGATCGAACCCGCAAGGGGCGAAGACGACCACGTCGGGGGCGACCGCGGCGATCTCGTCCCAGGACAAGGGGCGGGACCGATCGCCGGGGTCGGCCAGCAGACACTCGCCGCCGGCAGCGGCGACCATGTCCGGCACCCAGTGCCCAGCGCTGAAGGGCGGATCGGACCACTCGAGGACCAGTACCCGTGGCCGGACCAGCGTGGGGGTGCTCCGGCGGACCGCGTCCACCCGCTCACCGAGGTCGGCCATCAGCGCTGCGGCCTCGGCGTCGGTGCCGGTCGCGGCACCGACCAGCCCGATCCCGGCGATGACATCGTCGAGGGTCGACGGGTCGAGGGAGAGCACCTCGGCGGTGCAGCCGACCACATCGAGCGCCGCCGTGACGTCGCCGGACGGCACGGCACAGACCCGGCACAGGTCCTGGGCGAGGATGAGGTCGGGGGCGATCGCCTGGATGCGGTCGCGGTCGAGGGTGTAGATCGACTCGCCCGCGTCGACCATGGAGCCCACCTCCCGATCGATCGCCCCCGCGTCGCCCGAGCCGTTGGTGGTCAGGTTGGTGCCCGACACGATCGGGACCTGGAGGGCCTCGACCGGGTGGTCGCACTCGAAGGTGCGACCCTCGAGCTGGTCGCCGAGACCCAGGGCGAACGCGATCTCGGTGGCCGACGGCAGCAGTGACACGATCTTCATGTGTCCACTATCGCCGACAGCGGGCCCGGACCGGGACCGTGGCGCGAGGTGGCATACTGGCGCGTCCACACCAGCCCTCGTAGCTCAGCGGATAGAGCATCGGCCTCCGGAGCCGTGTGCGCAGGTTCGAGTCCTGCCGAGGGCGCCCCGCACAACCCCCGATGGGGAACCCGTCTGGGGGTTCCTCCGATGTGTGCCCGCACGGGACGGCACGGTGATCGGTGGCTGGTCAGTCCCTCGCCATTCCGTAGATGCGGGTCACGGGCACGCGCACCACGAGTCTCCGGTCGCGCACCATCGACGCCCGGTAGTCGTCCCAGTCGGGGTGCTCGCCCCGCATCGCCCGGTACAGGGCCACCAGCTCCTCGACGGTGTCGTCGGCGGGATCGGCCGCCACCGGGGAGAGCTCGGCGTCGCCCTCGACGACCGCGTAGGACCAGAAGTCGTCGCTGGTCACGTGCAGGCTCGCCCTGGGGTCGCGCCGCAGGTTCTTGGTCTTGGCCCTGCCGTCGGTCACCGAGATGCGGACGACATCGTCGGCCACCGCGTAGATGATGTTGGACAGCTGTGGTCGCCCGTCCCGCTTCAAGGTGACCAGCACCCCCTTCTGGTTCGACTCCAGCAGCCGGCGCAGCGCAGCATCGGACATGTCGCCCTCCTCATGACGGTCCCGACTCGATGCTATGGGGCGCGGACCCAAGAGCGCGGCGACGGATTCGGTGGCATGGGCCCGCCCGTCGCGCTCTACGGTGTCGACGTGAACGATGACGCCCTGTACCTGCCCGACGGCGATCACTTCGTCCCGACCCCGCTCACCACCGGCCCGTGGGACGAGCGGGCCCAGCACGGGGGCGCACCCGCCGCCCTGCTCACCCGCTGCCTCGAGGCGACCGAGACGCCCGGTCCGATGTCGATCGCCCGTCTGACCTTCGAGCTGATGCGTCCGGTGCCCCTCAGCCCGCTGCGGGTCACGACCCAGGTGCTGCGCCCCGGGCGCAAGGTCCAGCTCATCGAGGCGTCGCTGTGGTCCGAGGACACCGAGATGATGCGGGCCACAGCGCTGCGCATCCGCACGGCGGACCTGCCGGTGCCCGAGGACACGGTGCCGACAGACCCGCTCCCGCCGGGGCCCGAGCACGGCGAGGTGCTCGAGTTCCCCGCCCAGCGCCACGAGGGACCCACCTTCCACCGCGACGCCAACGACATCCGCTTCGTCGACGGCGGGTTCGACCGCCCCGGGCCTGCCGCCGCCTGGATCAGGCTCCAGGTCCCGGTCGTGGGCGGCGAGGAGACCCTGCCGACCGCACGACTCGCCGGCGCAGCCGACTTCGGCAACGGGCTCTCCTGGTCGCTCCCCCGCACCGGATGGATCTTCATCAACCCCGACCTCACCGTGCACCTGGTCCGACCGCCGACCGGTGAGTGGGTGTGCCTGAGGTCGATCACCCACCCCGGCCACGACGGCATCGGCCTCGCCGAGAGCGCGCTCTACGACCAGCGGGGCCGCATCGGCCGGTCGGTGCAGAGCCTGCTGCTCGACCGGCTCTGACCGCTGAGGTCCCACCGGCTGACATCGACCCGGGGCGGCGGCTCAGCCCACCTGGGTGTGCTGGGCCCCGTCGACCGGCAGCACCACCCCGCTGATGAAGCGGGCCTCGTCTGACGCGAGGAACAGCGCCGCGTAGGCAACGTCCCAGGCGGTGCCCTGGTGACCCAGCGGCACCCGCCCGGCGCGGGCATCGGCCAGCTGTTCGCGCGGTCGGCCGCTCGCCCGGGCGGCGGCGTCGACCGCCATCGGGGTATCCATCAACCCCGGCATGATCGCGTTGGCGCGGATGCCGTGGCGGGCGTTGCCCGACGCCAGTGACTGGGTCAGCGCGTTCACGCCCGCCTTCGAGATCTTGTAGGCGGTGAGGCTGTTGGCCGCCATGATCGCCGCGGTGGACGAGATGTTGACGATCGAGCCGCCACCCTGCTCGCGCATCACCGGCACCACGTGCTTGCAGGTGAGCCACATGGCCTTGAGGTTCACGTTCATGATCCGGTCCCAGACCTCGGACTCGAGCCGGACCGGGCTGGCGTCGCCCGCGCCGATCCCCACGTTGTTGTGAAGGATGTCGATGCCGCCGAGCCGCTCCCGGGCCTCGCCCACCAGGCGGACACAGGCGTCCTCGGAGCTGATGTCGGCCTCGATCACCTCGGCCCGACCGCCCTCGTCGGTGACCATCTGCGCGGTCTCCTCGGCCGAGTCGGCCCGACGGTCCACCACCGCCACGTGAGCCCCCTCGCGCGCGAACACCAGCGCGGTGGCCCGACCGTTGCCGATGGTCTCGCCCGGGGTCTGCCCCGCCCCGACCACCACTGCCCGCTTGCCGTCGAGACGTCCGGTCACGCCGTCTTCCCCCCTGCTCGATCCGGCGTCACCCTACGGAGCCTGCGGCGGTAGCGTCCAGCGGATGAACGGGGACCGCGACCACGCCCGGCGCCTGCTGGGCGTCGACGCCGAAGCCGATGCCGACGAGCTGCGCCAGGCCTACCGGGCCCTGATGCGCCGGCACCACCCCGACATGGCGTCCGACGACCCGGCGGCGACCTCCCGGGCGGCCGCCCTCGCCAGCGCCTACGCCCTGTTGAGCACGCCCACCACCGAGGCGCCGGCTCCTCCTCCACCACCGGGACCCGACCGCCCGCCGGCGACGAGCGTGCGAGCCGACGGAGCGGTCCTTGTCGAGGCTCCCGGCAACGAGACCTTCCTACGGGTGCTCGACGCGCTCGAGACCATCGGTGACGTCACCTACCGCGACCGCGCCGGCGGCTACCTCCAGGCGATCGTCCAACCGGCCGACGCCCCGCTGTGCACCATGGTGGTGGCCATCGAGCCTCGCAGCATCGACACCATGGTGCTGGTCTCGCTCGACTCGATGGACAGCGAGGCCGCGCCGGAGGTGGACCCGATCCTGCACGAGCTGGCGCGCCGGATCGCCGGAGCCTGAACGGGCGACCACACCCGGTTCATTCCCGTTCGCGGAGGTGGGACTTCTGGATCTTGCCCGTCCCGCCCTTGGGCAGTTCGTCGACGAACATCCAGTGCTTGGGCACCTTGAACCCCGCGAGCCGCTCGCGCACCCACCGGCCGAGCTCGTCCTCCTCGGCGGTCGACCCCGGCCGCAAGGCCACCCATGCCTTCACCGCCTCGCCCCACCGCTGGTCGGGCACGCCCACGACCGCCACCTCGACCACGTCGGGGTGGGCGGCGATGGCCTTCTCGACCTGGACCGATGACACGTTCTCGCCGCCGGAGACGATGATGTCCTTCTTGCGGTCGACGATGGTGAGGTACCCGTCGGGATCGACGGTGGCCACATCCCCGGTGCGCAGCCACCCGCCGCGAAGCGCCTCGGCGGTCTCCTCCGGGCGGTTCCAGTAGCCCTCCATCACGTGGTTCGAGCGGGCGACGATCTCACCGGCGGTCACCCCGTCCCACGGCACCTCCTCGTCGCGCTCGTCGAAGACCCGCACGTCGGCGCCCAGGATCGGCAGGCCGGTGGTGGCCCGCCTCTCGCGGGACGGTGGCTCGCCCGGCTTGTCGAGCGACCGGGTGAGGGTGGGCGACGACTCGGTCATCCCGTAGCCGCTGATGGCGATGCAGCCGAACGCCTCCTCGAGCTCGGCCAGCAGCTCGGGACCCGACGGCGCACCGCCGACCGAGACCTGGTTCACCGACGAGGTGTCGGTGGTCGCCATCGCGGGATGGTCGAGCAGGGTGCGGGCCATGGTCGGGACGAGGAACAGGCGGGTGACCGCCTCGGCCTCGATCAGGTGCAGCACCTGCTCAGGGTCGAAGCGGTGCAGCATGATGTGCACCCCGCCGAGCCCGGTCAGGTAGTGCGGTGTCCCCCATCCGTTGACGTGGAACAGGGGGATCGTGTGCAGCACCACGTCGTCGCCGCCGATGCCGTTGGTGAGCGCCGAGTGGATCGCGTGCAGGTAGAGCGAGCGGTGGGTGAGCAGCACCCCTTTGGGGTCACCGGTGGAACCGGAGGTGTAGAACAGCTCGGCGACGCTCGACTCGTCGGTGACCGGCGAGTCGAGCAACTCGTCGGACTGGCGGGCCAGCAGCGCCTCGTACTCGTCGCCGATCAGGACCGTGGGCACTCGATGGTGCGGATCGACCTGGTCCGGGTGCCGGAACAGGACCACCGCGCCCGAGTCGTCGAGGCAGAACCGCAGTTCGGGTGCCGACATCCGGATGTTGAGCGGCAGCAGGGTTCCCCCGGCGAGCAGCACCCCGAAGTAGGCCTCGAGCAGCTCCGAGGTGTTGCCGCACAGCCATGCGACCCGATCGCCGGGAGCGATCCCGATCTCGTCCCGCAGCGCCCGGCCGAGGCGATGACAGCGCGCAGCGACGTCACGATAGGTGCGGCGAATCTCCCCGTCGACGACACCCACCCGGTCGGGGAACAGGCGCCGGGCGCGTTCGAGCAGGTCGAGGGGCGTGAGAGGGAGCTCCATCCGGCAAGAATGGCAGGATGCAGCCGATGGCCGGGACCACTCGATGATCTACCTCGTTGGCGCCGGCCCGGGTGACCCCGGGCTGCTCACCGTGCGGGGCGCCGATCTGCTCCGCATCTGCGACGCGGTGGTCCACGACCGCCTGGCGGGCAGCGCCATCTTGGACCTGGCGCCGCCCACCGCCGAGCGGATCAACGTGGGGAAGGCGCCAGGCGAGGTGACCGTCGCCCAGGAGGACATCAACGAGCTGCTCGTCGAACGGGGTCGCGCCGGCCAGGACGTCGTGCGCCTCAAGGGCGGTGACCCGTTCGTGTTCGCCCGTGGCGGCGAGGAAGCGATGGCGCTCGCCCGCGCCGGCGTGGCCTTCGAGGTGGTGCCGGGGATCTCGTCGGCGCTGGCCGCGCCCGCTGCTGCGGGGGTTCCGCTCACGCTGCGCCACGAGGTGTTCTCGTTCACCGTCGTCACCGGCCACCAGTCGCCGGGTAGCGCCAGTCCGGTCGACTGGCGTGCCATCGCCGCCGCCGGAGGCACGATCGTGGTGCTCATGGCGGCGGCGCGCATCGCGAGCATCGCCACCGAGCTGATCGAGGGTGGGCTCGCCGCCGACACCCCGGTCACCGCGGTCACCTGGGCCACGACCGACCGGCAGGAGACCACCCGGTCGACCCTTGCCGGGATCGGCGACGCCGGGGTCGCGGCGCCGGCCACCTTCATCATCGGGGCCATGGCCGGTCTCGACATCACCGATCCCGGCTGAGCACTGGCAGGATCACCACCGATGCTGGCGGGCCGGTCACGAGCTGCACGACAGCATCGAGCAGCCGACCTTGGTGCGCGCCCACTCGGGCCGGCGCTGGGAGAACCGCTCGCGACCGGGCTGCTCGTCGTAGGGGTTCCGGAGCGTGTCGTGCAGCTCGTGCAGCAGCGACAGGTCGCCGGCCTCGGCGGCGTCGATCGCCTCCTGGGCGAGGTAGTTGCGGAGCACGAACCGCGGGTTGACCGCGTCCATGCGCCGCCGACGCTCGCTGTCGTCGAGACCGCCGGCGACCACCCGGTCTGACCACTGCCGGAGCCAGTCCACCAGCCCGGTCCGCACCTCGCCGGTGATGGACGCGGGGTCGTACCAGGCATCGGCCAGCGGAGCGAGAAGGTCGTCGTCGCCGACCTCGTCAGGGTCGCCGACCGGCACCTGGGCCAGATCACGGAAGAAGATCACCTGGTCGATCTCGGCCGAGGTGAGCACGCCGAACAGCGACTCGATCAGGGCCACGTCCGCCGCAGGATCGTCGCTCGGTCCGCCCCACCCGAGGCGTTCGGCCATCATCGCGAGGTACCGCTCGTGGTAGCGCTCGGCGAAGCGGTCGAGCCGCTCCTGGAGCGGTTCGGGCTGCTGGGTGAGGGTCACCAGCGCGTTGGCGAACTGCATCAGGTTCCACTGCGCGATCTGGGGTTGCGCGCCGTAGCGATAGCGACGCATCCCGGCGTCGGTGGTGTTGGGGGTCCACGCCGGATCGAAGTCCTCGAGCCACCCGTAGGGGCCGTAGTCGATGGTGAGCCCGAGCACCGACATGTTGTCGGTGTTGAGCACCCCGTGGACGAAGCCGACCCGCATCCAGTCGACGACGAGGCTGGCGGTGCGGTCGGCGACCTCGTCGAACCAGGCCGCCACCCGCTCCTCGAACGAGGCGCCGGTCTCGGCGGCGATGTGGGGAAACTCGAGCTCGAGGGTGGTGTCGATGAGTTGGCGGAGCAGGCTCAGCTCGCCCCGGGAGGCGGGAAGCTCGAAGGTGCCGAGGCGGGTGAACGACGGGCTGACCCGGCACACCACCGCGCCCGGTTCAGGGGCGGGATGTCCGTCATAGAGCACGTCACGAACGACCTGGTCGCCGGTGGCCACGAGCGAAAGCGCACGGGTGGTGGGGATGCCCAGGTGGTGCATGGCCTCGCTGCAGAGGTACTCGCGCAGCGATGAGCGCAGCACGGCCCGGCCGTCGGCGCCACGGGAGTAGGCAGTGGGGCCGGCCCCCTTGAGCTGCAGCGTCTGGTGGTCACCATGGCGGTCGCGGACCTCACCGAGCGAGATGGCGCGGCCGTCGCCGAGCTGGCCGGCCCAGTTGCCGAACTGGTGGCCGCCGTAGGCCTGGGCGTGAGGGTCGGCGCCGGCCGGCACCCGATTGCCGGAGAACACCTGGGCGAAGTCGTCGGAGTCGGCCACGGCCGGATCGAGCCCGAGCAGATCGACGACCTCGGGCGACCAGGCCAGGGTGGTGGGCGCAGCGACCGGTGTGGGGCGAACCCTGGTGTAGGCCGCGCCCGAGACCTGTCGGGGGCGCACCTCGGTGCTGGGATCGGACGGCAGGGCGCGGGTCCAGCGGTTCGTGAACTCCAAGTCGTCGAGGTCGGTGATCGCCTCGTCGACCCCGGTTTCGGGACTGGTCGCACCGGTCGTGGTCATGCACTCGACGGTATCGGCCTCATCCGACCGGACCGACCCCCGCCGAGGGCTCAGCCGAAGACGTCGGGAGGTACCGGATTGTTCTCCTCGGTGGTCTCGGCTTCGACGAGGGCGACCATGGCGTCGACGACCTCGACGGGGTCGCGCTGGTCGGTGGTGACGAAGTCGCGCACCATCTGGAACAGGTCGGTGGTGGGCGCCTGCAGGCTCTTGTCGCCGAACCACTCCCACATGGCCTCGGCCATCCGGTCGTTGAACCCCGTCCCGTAGGGCCCGGGGTTGAGGAGGCAGACGTCGATGCCGAGCGGGGCGAGCTCGGCCCGCATCGTCTTGCCCATGGCCTCGAGCGCGTGCTTGGTCATGGCGTAGGGGCCGGTGGCGGGAGCGGTGATGCGCCCGGCGATGGAAGACACGATGATCACCCGGCCAGCGCCTCGGGGGATCATGCCGGCGAGCACTCGCTGGGTGATGGCGAGCGTGCCGAACACGTTGACCTCGAAGAGGTGGCGAACGATGTCGATCGGCACATCGGCCATCGGCCCGAACTGGCCTGCGCCGGCGTTGTCGATCAGGACGTCGATCTCCCAGCCATCGGCCTTGGCGACGTCGTCGGTGGTGATGTCGACCTTCTCGACCTGGAGCTGGGGGGCCTCGCCACCGAGGGCGTCGGCCTGGTCCTGGGTCTCGGTGGTGGCGATGACGTGGTGGCCACGGTCGGCGAGGGCGAGGGCGGCGCCCTGGCCGAACCCCGACCCTGCGCCGGTGATGAGCACGGTGGACATGGGGAATCTCCTCTCTGCCAGCCGGTCGGCTAGCGGCTCGGCGCCCAGCGGGGCCAGGGTCGGATCGATTCGAGGATACGGGCCAGCCGCAGCACCACCTCGTCGCCATGACGGCGGCCCATGATCTGCAGCCCGATGGGGAGACCCGCGACGGTCGTCCCCGCGGGCACCGAGGCGGCCGGACCGCCGGTGAGGTTGGACAGCATCGTGAACGGGGTGGCCATGGCCGGGTCGACGGCGCGGCCGGCGATCTCGGTCGGGGGAGGACCGTCGGCGGCGAAGGCCGGCACCGCGGTCGTGGGCGTGAGCCACACGTCGACATCGGCGTACATCGCCGCCATGTCGTCCTGGAGCCGCTGGCGGCGCTGCAGGATCCGGGCGTAGCGGGGCAGGGTCATCGACTCGGTGGTCTCCAGCGCCCGACGGGTGAACATGGTGACGTCGTCGGCCACACCCGGCCACATGTCGGGTTCGAGGTCGAGCCACAGGTCGACCGCGCCCGAGGACATCCAGACCCGCACGGGATCGGTGAGCCGTGGCTCGGCGTCCACCCAGCTGAGCCCGGCGGCGTCGGCCAGTGCCATGGCCGCCGCCTCGGTCAGCTCGGCCACCTCGGGGTCGACCACGGCGAACCCCAGGTCCGGCGACCACCCCACCCGCAGGCCGCCGACGTCCAGCGTCTCGATCGACGTCTCGTAACCCACCGTCGGAGCAGGCAACGAGTGCCGGTCGCGGTCGTGGGGCCCGGCCACCACGTCGAGGTGGCGGGCAGCGTCGGCGACGGTCGTCGCGAGGATCCCCAGCACCGAGGTCTCCGATGCCTGAGGGGTGGGGTGCGGCACCCGCCCATAGCTCGACTTCATGCCCACCAGACCCGAGAACGACGCGGGGATCCTGATCGACCCGCCACCGTCGCTCGCGGTCGAGATGGGCAACATGCCCGACGCCACGGCGGCGGCCGATCCACCCGAGGAGCCGCCGGGGGTGCGGCCGGGGTCCCACGGGTTGCTGGTGGTGCCGGTCGCCTTGTTCCGGGTGAGGCTGAGCGTGCCGAACTCGGGTGCGGTGGTCTTGCCGACGGGCACGGCACCGGCGGCCCGCATGCGTGCCACGTGCACCGAGTCGGCGACAGCGGGCGGGTGATCACGGTAGAGCAGCGACCCGTGCCCGGTCGTGTAGCCGGCACAGTCCTCCAGGTCCTTGACCCCGAAGGGCACCCCGGCGAGCGGACCGGGATCTTCGCCTGCCGCCACGGTGGCGTCGACCGCCTGGGCGGCCTGGCGGGCGAGGGACTCGTCGATCCGTACCCAGGCGTTGAGCGGACCGTTCAACGCGTCGATCCGGGCCAGCGCGGCGTCGAGCACCTCGACCGCCGAGCGCGACCCGTGCCTGACCGACTCGGCGATCTCCACCGCGCTCTCGTGTTGCATCGCGTCCCCCTCGGTGACGTTGGTGCCCCGACGGTACCTGCCTGTGCGACGCTGATCCGGTGAACCGGCCCTCCGCACCACCTCGAGCAGCCCGGAGCCGCGCTCCCGGGCCCTTCGCCCTGCTCGCCGTCACGGTCGCCACGATGTGGATCGCCGAGGGGGCCGACCAGGCCGTGTTCGACGAGCAGCTCGACCAGGCCGGCGTCATTCCCCGTGAGCTCGACGGGTTGCCCGGCATCGTGTGGGCTCCGTTCCTCCACTACGGGTTCGCGCACCTCGTCGCCAACACGGTTCCGCTGCTGATCCTCGGCGGTCTCGTGGCGATCAAGGGCGCGACCCGCTTCCTGCAGGTCACCATCGGGGTCATCCTGCTCGGAGGGCTCGGCACCTGGCTGTTCGGCCGCGATGGTGTCCACCTCGGTGCCAGCGGCGTGGTGTTCGGCTACTTCGGCTACCTGGTCGCCGCCGCCCTCCTGGAGCGCAGGCTCCGCTCGATCGTGCTCGGCCTGATCGCGCTGGTGCTCTACGGCGGACTCGTGTGGGGTGTGGTTCCCACCACCGAACCGGTGTCGTGGGAAGGACACCTGTCCGGCCTGCTGGCCGGTGTGTACGTGGCCTGGTCGGTCACCCGACGCGGGCGCCGCCGGTAGCGGGCTCCCAGTAGGCTGGTTCCGTGACCGAGCGCAAGCCGTCCGGCATGACCTGGGAGACCTGGATCGACCGCCAGATCCGCGAGGCCCAGGAGCGGGGCGAGTTCGACGGCCTCAGCACCGCCGGGCAGCCGATCCCCGACCTTCTCGCTCCTCGCGACGAGGACTGGTGGCACAAGAAGCTGCTGCAGCGCGAAGGGGTCGACACACTTCCCAGGACGTTGCAGGTCCGGCGCCAGCTCGACCGGGCGCTGGCCGACATCGCCGCGGCCGACGACGAGGGAGCGGTGCGCGACATCGTCGACACCGTCAACCAGGCCATTCTCGAGGTGAACCGAAAGGCGGCGAGCGGTCCTCCCTCCAACCTGATGCCACTCGACGTCGAGCGGGTCGTCGCCACCTGGGCTGCCGGGCGGGACGAACACCCGGCCCCGTAGCTCAGCCGAACTGGGTCTGGTCCTCGTCGTCCACGTAGCCGACCCCCTCGACCCATCGCGGCGCTCGCTGCGGGGCCGACGGTGGCGACATCGACGACGGCGCCGGTGGCGGTGGCTGCGGTTGGGCGGCCACCTGGGCAGTAGCAGGAGCGGGAGCAGGAGCACGTGCGGGAGCCGGAGCGGGCGCAGGAGGCGCAGACGGGGCAGCGGGTGGCGGCGGGGCCGGCGACCGGGTGGCACCGACCGGTACCGGTTCGTGACGTTGGCGCTCCCGCCTCGGGGCCGGACCGGTGTCTCGGCCGAGCAGCGCACCACCTGCCATCCACAGCAACGACAGGACGACCAGGCCGACACCTGCGATGAGTGCGTTGCGGGACGGTTCGATCATGCCACCGGCGGCGACGCCGACGACCGCGCCGAAGATGGCAGCAGGTCCGGGGAGGAGCAGGTGAGCGAGCTGGGGGAGCACGACCCCCACCAGGAGCCAGAACGCGGCGGCTCCGATCGCCCAGAACCCCACGCGTCGCAGCACGCGTGGGCGGTCGTTGGTGAGCACGAAGGCAGCGACGACCAGCCCGACCGCGACCGCGGCGAGCATGGCCACCGCACCGTTGAGCCAGGCGCGGAACCCTCCCGCGTCGGGCAACCGGTCGGTGGGAAGCGTGACCGGGAGCGACGGCGACTCGGGCACCACGTCGATCAGCTCGGGCCGGAGGTTGACCAGCGCGGTGCGTGAGGCGCTGGCCATCGCCGCGCCGTCGATGACGATGGGCTCGTCGGGATCGGGGTCCTCCCCCAGGAATCGCTGGTGGGCGCGGATGAGCCCACCGACGAGCAGCGCCTCGACCGCCGGGTCGTCGAGGGCACGGTCGGCGGCGGCCACCAGCTCGGATCGGTTGACCGAGACGTTGTCGGGGATGGCCGCCTCGAGGGCATCGGCCATCGACGAGCGCATCTGCGCCCGTACCTCGCGGTCGTGGTAGATGTCGTCGGCGATCGCTTCCGAGCGACCGGGGTCGAGCAAGGTTCGGCTCACCGCATACCCCGTCCACGCCAGGGACGCGGCGATGAGTCCGCACGCCACCAGCACTCCCCCGACGAGACGCCGTCCCATCCCGCCATCTTCGCGCGGGTCAGACCGGATCGAGACCCAATCGAGCGGCAAGGGCCGACCGCAGCGACCCGATGGTGCGTCCCGCCGCGTCGCGGTCGGCGGCCAGGGTCTCGCGGGTCGTCGGGGCCATGACCTCGAGGTAGAGCTTGGCCTTGGGTTCGGTGCCGCTGGGCCGCACGAGCACCCGGGCCCGGTCGCCCAGCTCGAGCAACACGGCATCGGACGGCGGCAGGTCGTCGCCCGAGAGGTAGTCGTGGACCCGGGTGACCGGCATTCCCGCCAGCTCGGTCGGCGCGGCGTGGCGGACGGTCTCCATGACCCCCGCCATCTGGCGGCCGGCATCGGGACCGTCGAAGCGAACCGCCCAGGTGTCGGTCACATGCAGTCCGTGCTCGACAGCCAGGTCGTCGAGGCGGTCGAGCACTGTGCGTCCCTCGTCGGCCAGCATCCCTGCGAGCTCGACGAAGACCACGGCGGCGGTGATGCCGTCCTTGTCGCGAACCTCGGGTGACACCGCGTAGCCGAGGGCCTCCTCGTACCCGAACACCAGGCGGGACGGGGGATCGGCGCCGTCGGCTGCCCGGGCGATCCACTTGAACCCGGTGAGGGTGTCGACGTAGCGGACTCCCGTGGCCGCCGCGAGCCGGGAGAGCAGGCGGGACGAGACGATGGTGGTGGCGACCAGCCGGTCGTCGCCGGCGGTGTTGGTCAGGATGTGGTCGCCGAGCAGCACCCCGATCTCGTTGCCGGTGAGGACCCGCCACACGCCGCGGTCGGGGACCGCGATGCCGAGACGGTCGGCGTCGGGATCGTGGGCGACGACCAGCGCGGAGCCGACCCGCTCGGCCAGGGCCACGGCGTGGTCGAGCGCACCGGGTTCCTCGGGGTTGGGGAAGGCGACGGTGGGGAAGTCGGGATCGGGGTCGACCTGATCGTCCACCTGGACCGGGGACGCGAAGCCCACCCGTTCGAAGGCGGCGACCAGCAGGTCGCGACCGACACCGTGCATCGCGGTGTACACGACCGCCACGCCGGGCGCGTCGGGCACGAGCCGGCACCGGGCCACCGCATCGAGGTAGGCGGCGAGGATGGTGGGCCCGACCTGCACGATCGAGTCGACGTCGGGATCGGCGAGCGGCACCGGTCCACCGGCTGCCACCTCGTCGATGCGGGTGGCGATCTCGGCGTCGACCGGTGGCACGATCTGGGCACCGTCGCCCAGGTACACCTTGTAACCGTTGTCCTGGGGCGGGTTGTGGCTGGCGGTGACCATGACGCCGGCGTCGGCAGCGAGGTGACCGACGGCGAAGGGGACCAGTGGCGTCGGGTTCGGACCGGGGAGCACGAGCGCGGTGCCGCCGGCGGCGGCCACCACCCTGGCCGTGTCGTCGGCGAAGTCGCGAGATCCGTAGCGGGCATCGCGCCCGATCACCACCCTTGCGCCGGGCGGAAGGTGGGCCATGAGACCAGCGGCGGCGTGTCGGACCACGAGCCGGTTCATGCGGTTCGGTCCGGCGCCCAGCGCCCCACGCAGCCCAGCGGTTCCGAACTCCAGGCGGGTCCCGAACCGGTCGACGAGCCCATCGCCATCACCGGCCGCGACCAGTTCGCGGACCTCGGCGCGGGTCACCGGATCGGGATCATCGGCGACCCAGCTCCCGATCCGATCCGCCAGGTGCTCACCCACCAGCGTCGCCGCCTGGCGCCCCACGTTTGCACCGTCGTCCAAACCGATCTCCGTCCTCGCCTGCCGGCCGGGCGCACCCTATGGTGCCGGCATGTCCAACGACTCCCGCTCCGAGGGGATCTGTGACCAGATCCGCGATCGCTGCCGGTGGGTGACCGAACAGGCCGCCCACGTGCACATCGACCACGAGCGACTCGCAGCCTACGCCGCCGAGTTTCCGGTCGACGCCCTGACCGGGCCCGGCGACGACCCCGGGCGTGAACCCCTCGGCGACCTCGAGTCGACCGCATCGTTCGTCGTCAGCCTCGATGCCATCAACTTCGGCTCGGGCTGGTTCCCCACGCTCCGCAAGCGGCCCGGCCTCTCGGGCTATCACACGATCGCCACGGGCCTGCGCGAGCACGTCGAGGCGACCGGGCCCCTCACCCCCGAGCGCCTCACCACCATCGACCGGGCGATGTGCTGTGAGATCTTCGGCCAGGACGACGACGACAGTCCCGCGGCCGAGCTGATGGAGCTGTTCGCGTCGGCCTTCTCGGACCTGGGAGCGTTCCTGCTCGAACGCTACGACGGTTCGTTCCTCGCCATGATCGAAGATGGCGGCCGATCCGCGGAGCAGATGATCGGGGTCCTCGCCCAGATCCCGTTCTTCCACGATGTGAGCGAGTACCACGGCGTCGACGTGCCGTTCTACAAGCGGGCCCAGATCACGCCACTCGACCTGTCGATGGCCTTCGGCGGAACCGGACCCGGCGCGTTCGACGACCTCGACCGGCTGACGATGTTCGCCGACAACCTGGTGCCACACGTCCTGCAGGTCGACGGTGTGCTGGTGTACGAGCCCGAGCTGCTCGACCGCATCGGTCGCGAGGAGCTCATCGCTCCCGGCACCGACCAGGAGATCGAGATCAGGGCCGGCGGGGTACACGCCGTGGAGCTGCTGCGCGAAGCGCTCGCCGCCGAGGGCCACCAGGTGATTTCGGCCCAGCTCGACACCTACCTGTGGAACATCGGGGGCGGTCCCCGCTACAAGGCCCTCCCCCGGCACCGCACCCGTACCGTCTGCTACTGACCGGGTCGATTGAGCCGAGTCAGAGACGTTCGATCAGCTGGCGGATGACCGAGATCATGCGGGGCCCGGCCTCCTTGCCCGCGTCGAGCACCTCCTGGTGGTCGAGCGGCTCGCCGCTGACGCCGGCGGCCAGGTTGGTCACCAGTGACAGCCCGAGCACGTCGGCTCCGAGGTGGCGGGCGGCGATGGCCTCGAGGGCGGTCGACATGCCGGCCAGGTCGGCGCCGAGGGTGCGCAGCATCCTGATCTCGGCCGGGGTCTCGAAGTGTGGGCCACCGAGCGCGGCGTAGACGCCCTCGGCGAGACTGGGGTCGACCTGGCGCGCCAGCTCCCGCAGTCGAGGGGTGTACAGATCGGTGAGATCGACGAAGCGGGAGGCGTAGGGCTCGGGCGGCAGCTCACCGGTGAGCGGCGACCGTCCCGTGAGGTTGATGTGGTCGGAGATGAGGACCCCGGACCCGACCCCGTTGTCGGGGTTGATCGATCCCGCGGCGTTGGTGAGGATCACGGTGCCGCAACCGGCCATGATCGCGCTTCGCACCGCGTGCACGACCGTCGTCGGATCGTGGCCCTCGTAGAGGTGGACCCGTCCGAGGAACAGCAGCACCCGTCGGGACCCGACCCACATCGAGTGGATGGTGCCGCGGTGACCCTCCACCGTGGAGGCGGCGAAGCCTGCGATCTCGGAGGTCAGCATCTGGTTGTCGACCTCGCCCAGCCCGATCGACGCCTCGGCCCAGCCCGACCCGAGGACGACCGCCACGTCGTGGGAGCCTCCCCCGGCGCGCGACTGGATCTCGAGCGCGGCGCCCTCGGCCACACGGAACGGGTCGGACTCGGCGTCGAACATGGCGGTCATCGTCTCAGCCCGGGGCGTGGCGTGCCAGGACCGAGGCCACGCCATGGGCGATGGCGGTCACCGCGGCAGCGGTCTGGTGGTCGATGGCGCCGTTCTCGTAGTTGTTGCGGGCCAGGTCGACCAGCAGGCTCATGTAGGCCAACCCGTGGTAGGTCGCCCACTCGTCGGCCGCCGGGTCGATGCGGTACTCGCCGAGCTGGTCGACCACGAACGACGAGAAGGCGTCGAAGTCGGCTCGGGTCTCGTCATCGACCGTTGCCAGCTCGTCGCGCAGGCGGGCGACGGTGTCACCGGTGAGGGTCCAGTCGGGCGAGCTCATCCCCACAGGGTAGGTTCAGGTCCATGGCCGTGACGCTGACCGAGCTGATCATCGGCGACGAACCCGAGGCGTGGGAAGCGGCGGGGTTCTCGGTCGATGGCGACCGCACCACGCTCGGGTCGGTGCAGGTGCGGTTCGCTCCCGGCCGCGAACGTGGCGTTCACCGATGGACCCTGGCGGGGCTCGACGACGGCTTCACCGGCGATCTCGACGGCCTCGCCACCACCGCGGCGCCCAACCCACCCACCAGCGATCCGGCAATCGTCGAGCACCCGAACGGCACGGTGGCGCTCGACCATCTCGTGGTGGCGACGCCCGACCTCGACCGGTCGATCGGCGCCCTCGAAGCCGCCGGCCTCGAAGCTCGCCGCACCCGCGAGGCGGGAACCGCCGATGCGCCCCGCCGTCAGGTGTTCTTCTGGTTGGGCGAGCCCATCCTCGAACTGGTGGGGCCACCCGAACCCCGCGGTGACGGACCGGCCACCATCTGGGGCCTGGCCTGCACCGTGGCCGACATCGACGCCACCGCAGCCGAGCTCGGCGACCGGGTGGGACGGGTCAAGGACGCGGTCCAATCCGGCCGGCGCATCACCACCCTCCGCCACCGCGACCTCGACATCTCGGTCCCGATCGCGTTCATGTCCGCCCACGTCCCCGCAGGAGCATCCGATGGTTGACCCGCGTGCTTGACCACGTCTTCACCGACGCCATCGGTGCGTTGCGCGACGCCCTGGAACGGGCACTCCTCGAACGCCAGGCCTTCGAGGAGCGGTTCCAAGCCGACGTGCTGCTCGGCGACCTCACCTGGGAGACCTCCTACGGGCTTCCGGGCGAGGGATCGCCACCACGGGTTCGGGCCGATCTCACCCTCGACTGGCCCACCTGGGCCCAGAGCGCCTACCGGTCCTGGTACATCGGCGAGGACATGGACGAAGGACCACGGATCGAGATCGAGATCGTGCTGCGGGTCCAGCGCCTGGCCCACGTCCCATCCCCCGAGGTCGTGCTGGCCGCCCTGCCCAAGCACAGCCCCACGATCGGCGGCGAGCAGCTGATCCGACGCGGGCCCACGGTCGAGACCTCCTACGCCGAAGACCTCGACCAACCCTCGCACGCCATCGAGGTGTCCTACGAGGGGAGCTACGAGCTGGACGAGAACAGCCTCGAGGACGGGTCGATCCTCGACACCCACTTCGGCGCGATGGGCGGCTGGATCTCCTCGACGCTGGTGCGTCTGGGCGACCTCAAGTTCGAGTTCCTCGCCACCGACGACGACTGAGGTCACCCGCCCGAGGCTCTTCAGCGGCAGCGTCATCGACGACGATCATCGCCGGAACATCACCACAACCCATCGACCCCATGAGTTGGTTCACTACCAACCGGATCTCCCGCGTCGAAGTCTGGACCTACCCCGGGTTGATATCTAGATGTCTGTCAACCCGGGGTAGGTCCAAAGCCAGCGGCGGCGGCGGCTTGGTCCGCGCAGTTGCGGTCGCGGGTGGGGTCGGGAACCTCGGGTGGGATCGCTCGGGGATCATCGTCGGAGTCCTCATTGCGTTCAGGGGAGTCACCGCGCAGGTCCTGCAACATGGCGATCAGGACGCCGCCAAAGGCCAATCCTACTGTGATGCCGAGAATCGCGATCTCCCGTTCGGTGAGACGCCGTGGGATCGTCCGGACGAGAGCGTCCTCGACGAGCGTCCCGGTGGGGTCGGTCCAGGTGGTGGGGTTGTTGGCTACGTAGGTGTAGTGGTTGTAGCCACCGGTGCCGGGGGCTCCGGGCTGTATGGGGTCTCGGGTGGTGAATCGTCCGAGTCCGGGGTCGAGTTGGCGGGCTCGGAGGTGGATCAGCCCGGTGGGGTCGTGGATGCCGCCGGTGTAGCCGAAGCTGTCCCAGCCGCTGGTGAGGGCCCCGAAAGCCCGGTAGTCGATGCTCGCGGTGGCGGCGCCGGTAGTGTCGGTGTGGGCTCGGATCGAGCCGAGCGCATCGGCATGGGCCCAGGTGTCGCCGGTGGTGAGCAGTTGGGCGTCGGGTCCCCAGGTGTGGGCTTGGCCGTCGTCGATGAACCGGGCGCTGGCACTCGCCGCGGACCACTTCAGCAGCTGTCGGCGGCCATGAGATCCTGCCCGGAGGCGGCCAGGTAGCTGCCCGGGTGTGGCCACCAGTTCTGCCCACTGGTGGCCAGTGGTTTTGCCCCTTGTTGATGTCGGTTGCCTGTCGGGGTCCGCCCGGTGGGTGCTCCTCCTGGTTCGACTGGTCGGTGCGAACCGAGACCGGCCGACCAGGAGGAGCATGTGAAGTCTTACGAGGAAGTCATGGAGATTCTTGAAGCATTCGATCTGACGCGCAGTTTCCGAGACGCGGCTGAGCTGGTGGGGTGTTCGCATCACACCGTGGCGGAGTGGGTCGCCAAGCGCGACTCGGGTGGGTTGCCGGTGCCGGGTGAGGCGATCGAGCGCCCGAAGTTGATCGATCCGTTCCTGGGCAAGGTCGAGGAGTGGGTGGAACGCTCGGAGGGCAAGATCCGCGCTGATGTGGTGTTCGACCGGCTGGTGGCGGTGGGTTTCGACGGGTCGGCGCGCACGGTGCGCCGAGCGGTCGCGGGGGCCAAGGCCAGCTACAAGCGGGGCAACCGGCGGGTGTATCGGCCCTGGATCCCCGAGCCTGGTATGTGGGCGCAGTGGGACTGGGGGGCGGGCCCAACGATCGGGGGTCGGGCCACGAACTTGTTCTGTGGGTGGTTCGGGTGGTCGCGGTTTCGGGTGGTGATCCCGACCTGGGACCGGACGCTGCCCACTGTGGTCGGTTGTTTGGATCGGGCGATGCGCGCCGCGGGTGGGGCGCCGACCTACTGGCTGACCGACAACGAAAAGACGGTCACGGTCGATCACGTGGCGGGGGTGGCGGTCCGCAACCCGGCGATCGTTGCTGCTGGGCATCATTACGGGGTCACGATCGCGACGTGTGTGCCGTTCGATCCCGAGTCCAAGGGCGGTTCGGAGGCCACGGTTCGGATCGCGAAGGCTGATCTGGTTCCGACCGACGCGAACCTGCGGGCCGAGTACCGGGACTGGGCCGAGCTGGTCGATGCGTGCGACGCGTTCACCGTCGAGGTCAACAACCGGGCGCACCGGGCGACTCGGCGGGCACCGGTCGAGATGCTCGCTGAGGAACAACACCATCTGCACCGGCTGCCCGATGTTGGCTACACCGCGGTGTTCGGCCAGACCCGGCGGGTGTCGTGGTCAGCGACGATCAGCTACGGCGGGGTCACCTACTCGGTTCCACACACCCTTGCCGATGAGACGGTGTGGGTCCGTGTCGACGGCGACGAGTTGGTCGCCACCCACCTCGCGGGGCGTGGCGCGACCGAAGTCGCCCGCCACCGGTTGTCGACCCCGGGGCACCCGATGATCGACGATGCCCACTACCCACCCCGACCCGCCGGGCCCCTGGGTCGTGAACCAAAGCCCACCAACCCTGCCGAGACCGCGTTCTTGGCGCTCGGCGACGGGGCACGGACCTGGCTCATCGAGGCCGGCGCCACCGGCGCGTCGAGAGTCAAGGCCAAGATGGCTGACGCCGTCGAGCTCGCGGCGCTGCACGGGGTCGAACGGGTCGACTGGGCGCTGGGCCAGGCCGCCACCTTCGGGCGTTTCGGCGATGGTGACACCGCTTCGATCCTGGCTGCTCACCCTCCTGGCGACACCCACCGCGCCGGCGACGAGCACTCGCTCCAAGACCGCACCTCGGGATGGGAAGGGTTCGGCCAATGACCACCGCGAACAACAACCCCATCGACGCGGCGGACCTGGTCGAGCTCGGCGAGTTCTGCGGGTTCCTCCACGACTGGATCGCCACCGATCCCGACACCCTCGCCCCGTCGCTTCGACGGTTCAGCTTCGGGCTGTTCAGCCTCGAAGAGATCGCTGGTGACCTCGACCGCTTCGCCTGGCTCCTCAACCCCAACGACCCCGGCGGCCGCAAGACCCTGGCAGAGGAGGACCACCAATGACCGCCCCGTCTGTCCCGGTCGTCGACGAAGTCATCGACCTGTTGCGCCAGCTGCGGTTGCCGCACATGCGCCGCCACGCTCCCGACGTGTTGGCCACCGCCAAGGCGCAGCGCTGGGAACCAGCCGAAGCGATCCGGGCCCTGCTCGCCGAAGAGCTCGCCGGGCGTCAAGCCTCATCTGTGGGAACCCGCCGCAAAGCCGCCGGGTTCCCCACCGGCAAGACCTTCGACGGCTGGGACGAGACCACCTCATCGATCCCCGCGCCGACCCAACGGTCGCTACGCACCCTCGAATGGATCGGCCACCACGAGAACCTCGTCGTGTGCGGCCCATCAGGCACCGGCAAGTCCCACCTCCTCGAAGCGCTCGGCCACCAAGCCGTCGACGCCGGGGCACACGTGCTGTGGTTCTCCCTCGAGAGCCTCGGCGCCCTGTTCCGCCGCCACCGCGCCGATGACACCACCAGCCGGGCCATCCGCAAGATCATGCGCGCCGACCTGATCTGCATCGACGACATCGGACTACTACCGGTCACCACCGAGACCGCCGAAGCGCTCTACCGCGTCGTCGACGCCGCCTACGAACGACGAGCCATCGCCCTGTCATCGAACCTGCACCCCGCCGGGTTCGACGAACTCATGCCCAAAACCATCGCCAACGCCACCGTCGACCGGCTCCTACACCACGCCCACGTCGTGATGACCACCGGCGACTCGATCCGGCTCACCCAAGCCACCACCGGCAAGGGGGTGAAGCCCCTCGCCCCATAACCCCCGGGCAGAACCACTGGCCACCACCGGGCAACTCCGATGGCCACCACCGGGCAGAACCACTGACCACCCCCGGGCAGATCCAACTGGCCATTGACAAGCAGCGAAGGATCTCAACACAAGTCCAAGCCCGGGTGGTAGAACCCGCCATCCCGTCTAGCGCCCAAGACACGAACTGCACCGATCCTGGTGGTGATGCGTCGGGGACAATATCGACATCCTCGACTGGGAACTCAAGCAGGAACGCCCGGTAGCTGCGTAAGGTGTCGACCTCATCCCGCGGGTGAAGACTGCTAGGAGTCTGCTGAGCAATCGGGGGCGAGGGGGCTCGATTCGCGATGTTGGTTCGGATCGGGTGGACTGTGGGGATGCAGGGATCGTCTCGCTTGGATCGTGAGCTGCTGGATGCAGCGGCGCTGTGTTCGCATCTACTCGGTGAGGGGTCGGTGCACGCGTTCTTGGCTGAGCACCGTCACCGGTTGTTCCCCGATGAGATGTTCGTGGACCTGTTCCCGACGAAGCGGGGTCGGCCGTCGGTGCCTGCTGATGTGGTTGCCACGGTGATGGTTCTGCAGGCGTTGGAGGGCCTGTCAGATCGAGAGGCGGTCCGCCAGCTCGAGACGAACATCGCGTGGAAGGCGGCGACAGGGCTGGCGTTGACCGACGAAGCGTTCCACTCGACGGTGCTGGTGTTGTGGCGCAACAAGTTGAACGCGTCGGACCGCCCGAAGCGGATCTTTGAAGCGGTCGCCACCTTGATGGACGAGTCCAGGGTTCTCGCTGGCAAGACCCGCCGGGCGTTGGACTCAACGGTGCTGGATGACGCGGTGGCCCGCCAGGACACGATCACGATGATCGCTACCCAGATCCGTCGGGTCCGCAAGCTGGTTCCCGAACTCGGGTCGGTGTGGGTCCGCGAGCACAACTTGGAGCCGGGCCGGCCGCCGTGTGACTGGGACGACCCCGCCGATCGCGACCGCCTGGTGTCTGAGCTGGTCGATGATGCCAACGAGTTGGTGTGGGCCGCCGAGGACCTCGTCGAAGACGGTCTCGAGCTCACCGAGAAGCAGGCTGATGCGGTGGCGTTGTTGGCCCTGGTCGCGGGCCAAGACGTCGAACCCGGCGACCGGCCCGGTCAGTGGCGCATCACCCGGGGCACCGCCACCGACCGGGTCATCTCGACCGTGGACCCCGAAGCCCGCCACGCGCACAAGACCCGGTCGTCCTACCGCGACGGCTACAAGGCCCACGTCGCCGCCGAGCCCGACACCGGGCTCATCACCGCGTGTGATCTGGGCCCCGGCAACGCCGCCGACACCGACGCCGCCCCCGATCTGGTTGCGGATGAACCAGCAGGCACCGAGGTCCTCGGCGACTCCGCCTACGGATCGGGCGAGTTCCGCGACCACCTCAAGACCCACGACATGACCGCGGTGATCAAGCCCCCACCGCTACGCCCCGCCACCGTGGGCGGCTACACCCTCGACGACTTCACCATCGACCTCGACGCCAGAACCGTGACCTGTCCCGAAGACATCACCGTCACCATCACCACCTCCGGTTCGGCCCGATTCGGCACCCACTGCACCACCTGCCCGGTCCGGGGCCGCTGCACCACCGCCACACGCGGGCGGGTCATCAAACTGCACCCCCATCATCGGCAGCTCGCTGCCGCCCGAGCCCAGGCCGGCACCGACGACTTCGACACCGTCTACCGGCAACACCGGCCGATGATCGAACGCAGCATTGCCTGGCTGGTCAAGAACAACCACCGACGGCTCCGCTACCGAGGGATCCAACGCAACCAGCTCGGCTGGTCACTGCGATGCGCGGCGGTGAACCTCAAACGACTCCTCGCGCTCGGCCTCACCCACAACAGCGGCTGGACCATCGCCCCAACGACCTGAGCGCCGGTCCTGAGCCGCTCCAGGCTCCCAACGCACCCTCGCCGAGCGACCCGCCAGCTCATCGCCCCCCACCACACGGCTCAACCAACCGATCCAGCTCGACACCGCGCCCGAACCCAGCGTCGCTCCCGCCAGCACACCTGCCAAGCGCCGTTGCTCAGCAGACTCCTAGAGCGCCATGTTTCTGCTGCCTTGAGATAGCGCTCCACCTCACTGATGTCCATGAACATGACCGATGCTCGACCAGTCCACTGATCGAGTCCGGCATAGTCCATGATGAAGAATCGACGGACACGGTCGACCTGGTGCTCAACTCGAACCCAAGGGAACTCCACCACGCCTTGGGAGTCCGTGGGACCAACAAGGATGATGTGATGATTCTTCGCGGCCATGTAGAGCCTGACCATCAGCCAAGCCGACTCAACGGGGCGTCCGTCCCCATTCGAAACTGAGAAGGACATCGCCGATGGAGTCGGTGTCATGGTCGGAGCCGATCAACGCGGATCACGCGAAGCTCGTCTGGGGTGAGAAGTTCCACATCAGCGCCATCCTCGATGTTGCCTCCGTAGCACCACTGCCCACCAGTCGGATCGCCGAACAGCTCGGCACCTACCAGCTGGCAGGCATCAGGCTGGGGACACCACCCTTCTCAGTTCAACAGCTGCCGGGGCAGCCTCCATGTGCCTCATCTTGGGACGCGCCGCCTATGCCGAACTGGCAATCTCAGGCCAGATCAAGGTCTGACGGATCAACGAGGAACTCCTGCAGCACCTCTTCCCTCGTGACCGGCTCAAGCAGCGGTGGGCCCCCACCATGCATCTCACTATGAGGGAACGACATCCGCCACAGTTGGCCGGTCTTGTCATCGATGAACACTGTAATCCACCGAAGGTCATCGTTGACAAGCTCGCGTAGGTGCTTGGCCATCTCCTGCGCATCGCGCCCCATTACCGGCTCGATGCTCATGACACTGCCCTTCGAGTGACATTCGAGAGTTCTGACACTCTGTAGTTTGGCACGACATACTCCTGCAAGCCGCCAGCAGTCTGGCCTCCAGGCACGAAGCCAGGATTCTCGCGGAAGACCGGACATGCCAAACCAGGCGGTGTGTCGAACTCGAGCATTTCGAAAGGACCTTCCACAAGCTGACCCGAGGCATCAAGCATTGTCAACGCCACGGCAACATCAGAGGCTGTCGTGAGGTGGGCGAGTTCCGAGGCTGGTGAAACAAACACGTCGGCTGCGCTGGGTCCCCCAAGCGTCGGGCTATTGGAATGCCGGAGTGGACGAACACGAACGAGCCGTTCTGGGAGTTCGAAGCCATCACACTGATTGCTGGGCGGTACCCCTCCGCCGCCACCTCCGCCTCCGCCGGCGCCACCTGGGTCGGTGTCGGGGTAGGGGTTGAGGCCGAGGCAGTAGCTGTCTTGGAAGCCTCCGAGGCAGGCTAGTGGTCCGTCGCTCAAATAGCAAGGCGGGCTAGTCTGGCAGCATGCCGGTGATGACTGCTGCCCCGTTGAAGGTGTCCCGTAAGCAGCGTGGCGAGTTGGAGCGGATGTCGAGGTCGACGTCGTTGCCGCACCGGTGTGTGGTGCAGGCCTCGGCGTTGTTGTTGGCTGCTGAGGGGATGGCGAACGAGGCCATCGCTCGGGAGTGCTCGACTACTCCTGACACTGTTCGGCGGTGGCGGGCCAAGTTCGAAGCGGGCGGGGTCGAGGCGGTGGGCACGATCGCGCCGGGCCGGGGGCGCAAGCCTGAGATCGCCCAGGAGGTGATCGACGCGATTGTCGATGACACGTTGCACACGGTGCCTGACGATGAGTCCTCGCAGTGGTCGACGCGCACGATGGCTGATCGTCATGGTGTCGGCAAGGACACGGTGGCGCGGATCTGGAAGGCTCGGAAGCTGCGGCCGTGGCGGGTCGAGACGTTCAAGTTGTCGAACGATCCCCGGTTCGAAGAGAAGCTCGTCGACGTCGTTGGGCTCTATCTGAACCCACCCGAGCGCGCCGTGGTGTTCAGCTTCGACGAAAAGACCCAGTGCCAGGCGCTGGACCGCACCCAGCCATCGCTGCCGATGAAGAAGGGGCGCGGCCGCACGATGACCCATGACTACAAGCGCAACGGGACGACCGACCTGTTCGCTGCGCTCAACGTCGGCACCGGCGAAGTGCTCCACCAGACCCGCAAGAGCCACAAGGGCACCGACGTTCTGGCCTTCTTCAAGTGGATCGATCTCCACACCCCCCGAGACCTCGAGATCCACGTCGTGTTGGACAACCTCTCCGCCCACAACGCCCCCGAGGTCCGCGAGTGGCTGGCCAAGCCCCGCCAGGCCCGCTGGCACCTGCACTTCACCCCGACGAGCTCATCGTGGCTCAACCTCGTCGAGGGCTGGTTCGCGCAGCTCACCAACAAGCGCCTCCGCACCGGGACCTTCAACAGCATCGACGCGCTCATCGAAGCGATCGACGTGTGGGCCTCACACTGGAACGACGACCCCAAGCCCTTCATCTGGACCAAGACCGCCAACGAGATCATCACCAAGGTCAAACGAGGCCGAGCCGCCCTCACCCACCAGACCAAATCCGCGACGGACCACTAGCCACGATCTTTCATAGGGCTGCTTGAGCGGGCTGGGGCGTGGTCACGGTGAGTGATCGAAAGGCGCGGCGGAGGTGGTCGAGGGCGGAGAGGAGTGTGGTGGTCCAGGGCCAGGTTCGGTCGAGGTCGAGTCGTTGACCGGTTGGGGTGGTGCGGGCGGCGACGTGGAGGAGCCGGTGACGCAGCGTCTTGGGGGTGGCCCGGCGCAGCGGGCCGGTGAGGCTGATCTGTTGTGCCCAGACCAGCAGGTCGTGTGCGGTGAAGCAGAGCTGCATCCAGATCTCGTTGTTGACCACGCAGTCGAACGGGAGGTTGGCGAGGCCGCAGGCTTTGGTGTCGCGGATGACGTTCTCGGCCCGGGCTCGTTGGCGTTGGAACAGCTCGAGAGCGGCGATGTCGTCGCCGGGCTGGTCGGTGATGAACGCGGTGTGGCGCATCCCTTCGACGGTGTCGAACAGGCTGAGCTGGGCGCCGGGATGGGGACGTTCGCGACGCACGATCACCCGGGTCCCTTCGGGCCAGGCACCCAGGTCCATCCAGTGGGTGAGCTCGGCAACCTCGGCGCCGGGACGGGCCCGACCGTTGCCGTCGACCGCGGGGACCCAGGTGTCGTCATCGACACAGACGATCGCGTCGCGAACCGCGCCGGTGATCGCGAACCCGAGCGAGTAGCCGATGTTGCGGTGGCGGCACTCCTCGACCAACCAGTGCGACGTTCCGCCCGCATCGGCGCGGACCACCAGATCCTTGGCGGCGTCGTCGCGATGATCACCAGGGCTGTGCCCGACCCGCCACTCGGCGGGCAGCGCGGCGATCGCGTCGGCGAGCACCACGATGTGGTCCTCGGCGGTGTTGGCCCCGGCGTTGCCCGCTCGCAGCATCCCGGCCAGGACCTCGTTGCAGTCGCCAGCGATGGCCAGCAGTGGATGGTGCCCATAGCTGCGCTTGTAGGTCGGTGCCGCGTCCTGCTTGTCGGCTTTGGTGGCCACGATCGTGGCGTCGATGTCGATCACCAACACCTCGCCATCGGGACCCGCACCCGCGGCCCACGCCCGCTGCCGGGCGGTGCCACGTGCCGCGGCGATGCCCCGCAACTCCGCGGAGGTGACCGCCTCGAAGGTCCGCCACACCGTCGGCTCCGACGCGACCGGTCCGGCCAACCCCGGTTGATTGCGCAACACCGCCAGATCCGACAGGCACGTCGCACCATCAGCCAACGCCAAGATGACCTGGGCCATGGTGCGTCCCGGGTGGTGACGCCGCCACGACGCCCCGGCGAACGCGTCGATGAGCCCACCGGTGAGACCACACAGGTCCGCTGTCTCACCCAGCCACGCGAGCCCAGCACGCGACACCAGCCTCTCCCCGTTGCCCGTCACCGACCGTGGCCGAACCAGCCTGGTAGCGTTGCTCACGAAAGCCCTCCCGATCTTGGGGTTTGATGTGTGTTCCGCGACCCACATCATCCCAGGTCAGGAGGGCTTTTCGCGAGCCAAGACCGGCTCGCTATGAAAGATCGTGGCTAGGACCTGTCCAATGATGCCGATGACCCCCGTTGCCACGACGGCGGCAACTGGCGCCGTACGTCGAGTCGGCTCGAGGGTCTTGGTGTAGCCCGGCACTGACATGCCGGTGGGGTCGGTCCAGGTGGTGGGGTTGTTGGCTACGTAGGTGTAGTGGTTGTAGCCACCGGTGCCGGGGGCTCCGGGCTGTATGGGGTCTCGGGTGGTGAACCGTCCCAGTGCAGGGTCGAGTTGGCGGGCTCGGAGGTGGATCATCCCGGTGGGGTCGTGGATGCCGCCGGTGTAGCCGAAGCTGTCCCAGCCGCTGGTGGGTTGACCGAAGGCCCGGTAGTCGATGCTGATCGTGGCGGTGCCGGTGGTGTCGGTGTGGGCTCGGATCGAGCCGAGCGCATCGGCATGCGCCCACTGGTCGCCGGTGGTGAGCAGCTGGGCGTCGGGTCCCCAGGTGTGGGCTTGGCCGTCGTCGACGAGCATCGGCAGCGACCGGTTGCGGTCCCAGAGCTGGTGCTGGCCGTCCACGCCGACGCGGATCCCGTCGGCGTCGTAGGTGTAGGTGTGGGTGGTCCCGTCGATGGTGGCTTCGGTGAGCTCACCGGCAGTGTCATAGGTGTAGGTGGTGCCGTTGCTGATTCCGGTGAGGCGCCCCACCGGATCATGGGTGTAGGTCAGGTCACCGTCAGGACCGTTTGAGGAGACGAGCTGTCCGGCGGGGTCGTAGGTGTAGGTGGTGGTCCCGTCGGGGCCGGTGTGGCTGGTGCGGTTCCCGGCGGAGTCATAGGCGAAGCTCTCGCTGGTGCCATCCGCGTAGGTCGCGTCGGTGATCCGGTTGAGCTCGTCGAGTGTGTAGGTCTCGGTGCCAGCCAGGGTGTCGACCCCGACCCGGTTCCCCGCCGCATCCAACGTGTAATCGAAGGAGGCGATCGGACCGTCGGGGCCGATGTGGTCGATCCCCACGAGACGGCCAGCGGGGTCGTAGCTGTGGCTGGTGGTGGTGCCGTTGGGGCGGGTGATCGCCCCTTGACGGCCGCCGGGAGTCCAGGTGTAGTTGGTGGTGCCCAAGCTGTTGGTGAGCGTCGCCACCTGCCCGGCTGGGTCATAGGTGTAGGAGACCGACCCCATCGGGCCTGACATGTCGGTGAGCTGCCCGGCAGGGTCGTAGGCGTAGGTGATGGTGCCCGCGGCGCTCGCCACCTCGGTGACACGCCCCACAGGGTCGTGGGACCAGCTGGTGGTCCCAGACGGATCCACCATGTGATCACGCCACCCCTCGGCGCTGTAGCTGTAGGTGATCTCGGCGTCGGGTCGCGATTCGCTGATCAGGCGTCCCGCGGGGTCATGGTCGAAGCTGGTGGTGTTGCCACCGGCGTCGGTGGTCGCCACTCGACGACCAGCCAGGTCATAGCCGTGGGTGGTGACCTGATCAAGGGCGTCGGTCTCGGCGATGACATCCCCGGCGAGGTTGTGTTCGAAGGCGCGGGTGGCGTTGTTGGGGTCGGTGATCGAGACCTGGTTGCCGACCTCGTCATAGCCGAATGTGACCTGTCCGCCCAAGGCGTTGGTCATCGACGTGAGGCGACCCAACGCGTCGTAGTCGTAGCTGGTGGGGTGGTTGTTGGGGTCGGTCTCGGTGATCCGGCGACCGGCTGCGTCGTAGTCGATGCTGGTGGTGTTGCCCAACGCGTCGGTGGTGGCGACCACCAGCCCGCGTGGGTCGTAGGTGTGTTCGACCCAGTCACCATCTGGGCCCGTCGTGCGGGTGAGGCGTCCGGCCAGGTCATAGACATGGCTCGTGGTGCTGCCGGCGGGGTTGGTGACCGAGATGACCCGGCCGGCGGAGTCGAACTCGCGGGTCGTGGTCCGTTCCAGCGGGTCGGTCACCGACACCTGATTGCCATCGCGGTCATACCCGAAGGTCGTCTCCGCGTCGGTGGCGTCGATGATCGAGGTCATCCGCCCCGCCGGGTCATACCCATACGCGGTGACCGAGGTCCCTGGCCCGTCGACCTCGACCAACCGGCCCGCCAGATCGAACACCCAACGGGTCTCACGGCCCGACGGGTCGAGCTGTGACACGAGGCGACCCATCGGATCGAACCCGAAGCTGGTGGTCTCGTCCTCGGCGTTGGTCTCGGCCACCACCCGACCGTTGCCATCCAACCCGAGGGTGGTGGTGCCGCGTTCGGGGGCACTCACCGAGGTCCGCCGCCCCGCCAAGTCATACCCGAACCCGGTCACACCACCGCGAGCGTCGATCTCCTCGACGACCCGACCCGCACCGTCATAGACCCAAGCGGTCTCATGGCCCAACGGATCGACCCGCGACACCAGACGACCCGCCTGGTCGTAGTCGAAGGTGGTCGAGTTCGACAACGCGTCGGTGGTCTCGACCAGGTTGCCGACCGGGTCATGGCGATATGTGGTGGTGTGGCCGGCGGGATCGGTCTCTGCCACCACCCGATCGGCGGGGTCGTAGTCCCAGCTGGTGGTGTTTCCCTCCGGGTCGGTGCGGCCCACCAGGTTGCCGACCCGGTCATAGGCCCACGTCGTGGTCGCACCAGTGGTCTCACCGGTCTCGGTGACCACCCGACCCGCCGCGTCATAGGCCCAACGGGTGACATGGCCCTCACCGGAGGTGCGCGACGCCACCCAGCCCTGAGAGGTGTAGGTCCAGCTCGTCGGGTCACCAGCCGCGTCGATCCGCTCCACCCGGTTGCCGCGGGCGTCGTAGCCGAAGGTGGTCTCACCCTCGACCGCGTCGACCAACCCCACCAGGTTCCCGAACTCGTCGTAGTCGAATCGGGTCACACCACCCGCCGCGTCGACGATCCGGGTCGGGAACCCGAAGCTGTCGTAGTCGATGAGGGTTTCGTGGTCCTCGGCATCGACGAACCGAACGAGGTTGCCGTCGGTGTCGTAGTCGCCGACCCAGGTGTTGCCTTCGGGGTCGGTGCGGCTCGTGATCAGATCCAGCCCGTCGTCGCTGTAGGCGAAGGTGGTGGGGTGTGAGACGCCGTCGGCGATCTCGTCACGCACCAGTTCGTTGCCGCGTTCGTCGAAGCTGGAGATGGTGGTGAGTCGCCCGTCGGGGCTGGTCACCACCTGGGTGCGCTCACCCACATCGGTGGCGATCGCGGTGGTGTTCCCGTTGGCGTCGGTGATCCCGGTCAGCTGGCCGGTGTCGGGGTCATAGTCCAGGCGCCGCCACGGCTCACCGACCGGATCCAGTGTCTCGACCAGGAAATGCTCCTCATAGGCGTGGGTGGTGGTGTTGGTGTTGGGATCGGTCACCTCGACCAGATCCCCCGCGTCGTCATAGCCATAGGCGACCGTCGCCCCATCAGGGCCCACCACCGCGTCGATACGGCCCTCGGGCGTCGCGTTCGAAGGCGATGCCGGGACCCGCGGATGAGACCACACCGTCGGGCGTGACGGTGATGGTGTTGCCGTTGCGGTCGGTCGCTGACACCAGGCCGGTGTCGCGATCCAACACGTACTCGGTCCCATCGGCAGCGGTGAGCACGAACCGTTGCGGGTCATAGACCGGCCCGTCGCCGAACCCGCCGGTGCGCATGTGCCCGTCGGTGCCACGACCCGCCGACGTGTCCCCCGGTGCCGGCGACAACGTCGAGGTCGCCCCCGACCGGGCCGTGTACTCGGGCACCATGGTGGTGGGAAAGAACGTGTTGCCCGTCGGAGCCAGATCGAAGGTCTCGGTGCGCCCATCGGGCCAGGTCACGGTCACAAACCGCGGCGAACCGGGTGTGAAACACAACGGGACGAACACCAGACCCGCGCCACACGATTCGCCGGTCCACGAGCCGAGGCCCGAGGGTGCGGTTGGTCTGGACCCGGAAGTTGGCGAGCTCGAGGTTCCACCCGTACCCGAAGTCGCCTTCGGTGTCGCGGTTGAGGGTGTCGTAGGTGCGCAGCACCTGGATCGGGATGCCCGCCACCGGCACCGAGAGGTCCTCATAGGTCACCGCGTAGCGACCGAGCTTGAGTTGCCCGTCGATGACCAGTCCCGACTCCGCGAACGAGCGCTCCCCCGCCGAATCGACGACCTCGAGACGCACCGTCCAGATGCCATTGGCCCGGGTCGTCGGATCAAAGACCGCCAGCACCGAGTCGGAGGGGTCGCCGGTGCCCTCAGCCAGAACCGTGGCGTCACCGGGGTCGACACCCGCGGGGTAGGTGGTCAGGATCCACTCGGTGATCGACTCCCCATCGGCCGGGGTGATCGTCCCGACCGACACGTCGGTGGGTTCGGTCACCACTCCACCATCGGCAGGCACCAGGCCGACGATCTCCGCCGTGCCACCAGTGGGTAGACCATCGACCCCACCACCGGTGCCTTCGCCGCCCTCGCCGGGATCGACCGCAGCGCCGAGCTCGGTCACCACCGACTCGAGGATCGGGGTGTCGGCCACACCGGTGGCATCGACGGCCCACTCGGCCACCAGTTCGGTGCCCGCAACCAGATCCGCGGCGATCTCCGCCGCGACCCGGACCTCGACGGGTTCGTCGTCGCCCACCTCGCCGACCTCGACGCTCACCTGACCATCAGCGACGGTGACCACGCCGGTGGTCGCGCTGGCATCGACGATGGTGGTGTCGGGGTCCGCGTCGAAGGTCACGACCACGTCGGTCGCCGCGCCGGTGCCGCCGTTGAGCACCTCGGCCACATAACCCACGGTGTCGCCCGAGCTGGCGACCCCGTTGCCATCCGCGTCGACAGCCAGGTGTTCGAAGGCCGTCACATGCAGCACCGGGACCAGCCGCACCAGATGGGTGCGGGTCGGCTGGTCGACCCCGAACCTCGCCGGGTCATCGGTCACCACCGACCCGAGACCCGCCGCGGTGACCGTCGCCTGGGCGTCGAGGAACCGCACCGTGTCGTCGATGCCGGTGGGGATCTGCACCAGCGCGGTGACCACCAGGCTGTCGTCGGGCGCGACGGTGGCGTCGGCGACTGTCACCGTGTCACCGTCGATCTCGGTGACCACACCATCGGTCGCGGTGGCCGAACCCGAGACCAGCACCGACGCGGGATCGACCGGCAACTCGACCGCGACCTCGGTCGCGGGACTGTCGCCACCGTTGACGATGGTGGCCTCATAGCCGATCACATCGCCGGGGCTCGCCAGACCGTTGCCGGTGTTGTCGGTGTGCAGGAACCAGCCCATCGACCCCGACAACGCCCCAGCAGCGGTGACCTCCACGGGGTGGTCGACCGTGACCGGCCCATAGGCGGTGCTGTTGGCGCCTTCCCAGCCGATGGTGACTTCGAGGTCGAGGACCCCGGTGTCGGCATCGGCGGGGACGGTCACCGCCATGGTTGCGGTGTCGATCCCGCCCGCAGCCAGGGTGTCGCCCAGGTCGGTGACCTCGACCGGTTCGCCGCCAACGGTCGCGGTCACATCCAGCGCGTCGGCGGGTGCCGAACCCTGATTGACCAGCCCCACCTCGAAGCTCAGCTCGTCGCCCGCGGTCGCGACCCCGGGACCATCGACGCCGGCCTCCACCACCGGGACCCGCCGGGTCGAGGAATCCGAGGCCATCGGGGCCAACACGCGACCCGGCCCGCCGGTGCCGATGGCGAACGCGCCCCCGGTCAACGACGTGTCATCGAGGGCGGCGAGGCGAGCAACATAGGCCTGCGCCGACTCGGTCTCACCAGGCCCCGCCGGCACCGGGACCGCCACCTCGAAGGCTTCGGTCGCGGTCGCACCCGATCCGAGCTCGGCCAAGCCCGCCACCTCGGCCGGCGTGACCCGCACCGCCTGCCCGTCGGGCAACACGACCAAGGCTTCGGCGTCGGTGATCACCCCGGCGTCGGCGCGGATGTCGTCGACGAGGTCGGGACCGAACCGCACCAGGCGCCGCACCGGCGCCCCCACCGGGTCCAGATCCAGGTCGGTGACGACCCGCACACCGGCCACCTGGTCGGGGTCGACCAGCTGGGCCATGGTGTCGGGATCGATGGTGGCGGTCACCTCGACCGCCCACAGTGCGGTCGACCCCGGATCGACGCTCACCCCGGCGAAGGGGTCCGAACCAACCGGTTCGCCCACTCCGGCCGCGGGCAGCGGACGGGCCGAAACCGCCGCCGGCACCCCGAGGCTCATCCAACCGGTGGCACCCGCGGGCAGATACTCCAACACCACATCACCGCCGGTGACGCCCAGCGAGTCGTCGCCGAGGTTCTCGACCCCCGCGATCGCCGGGGCGACCAGGCGGGCACCGTCGTTGCCGACCGTGACCGTCGCGTCCACCACCCCACCCGGGGTCACCTCACCCGGCGCCTGCGCGTAGTCCACCGACAGCTCGGGCACCACCGTGGGTGCGACCGCGGTGCGATCCGGTGCCGCACAGTCCGCACCCTCGATCACGTTGCCCGAACCGGCGACCCGGATCGAGTCGCCGACCATCCCGCACACGAACCGGTGATCGGCCCCGTTCAGATGGATCTCACCCGCGGCCTGCACCAGACCCACGAACGTCGACCCGGCCCCCGCCACCCGCACCGCGTCGGCACCCGTCGGCGCCGGCGACGAACAACGCCCCGTCGACGAACGGCTCGAAGAACTCACCGCCGGCGCCGGTCACCCGGACCTCGCCCTCGGACGCGATCGTGACCGGACCCGCGAACACGTGCGCGCCGGCGATGTGGACATCACATGGAGCCCAGTACAGGCCCGGCTCCAACACCGTGTCGGGCGACCACGTCGACCCACACACCTGCGACATGTCGTGAAAGTCAGCGCCCGCGGCCACCGCGGCGCGACCACCAGGCCGGTAGTCAGCCAACTCCACCGAAACCGGCGGATCAGCAGGACCGGTCTGCTGGGGCTCAGGGTCGAACTCGTGGTGAGCACCAGCCAGCGACAGCGGACCAGCGTGGGTCAACAACCCATCGAACCCGTGCGAGGACCCCGCCGTGCGCACCCCACCGTTGGCATGGGCACGGCCCCGGATCGTCGAACTCGATCCCGAGATCGAGATGCTGCGCGAATCATCACCGGTGGCCCACACCGCCATCGGTGCCACCACCTCGGCGGTGCCCACCTCGACCGTGCCGACACCACCGTCGTCGTCGGTCACCGACAACGTGACCGCATACGAACCCGGCTCCGCGTAGTCATGGGCGGCATACACCGAACCCCACCCGGTGCCCTGGTTCGACACCTCGACCGGCACCGGCCCCGACCCGTCGCCCCAGTCCACCGTCGCCGAATGCACATCGACCGGCCCCGGGTCACCGAAGGTGCCCGACAACATCGTCACCCCGCCGCCACCGGCACCCGAACCCACCGAGGCCTCCACCACCGGCTCGCCGTTGGTGACGGTGACCCGAGCCCGATCCGTCGAGGTCGCCCGACCATCCGACACCGCCAGCTCCAACACATACTCGCCGTCGTCCAGGGCCAGGAACGACACCTGCGGCTCGGTCACCGACGACAACACCACCGGCGGCCCCGACACCGACACCAACGACCACCCAAACGACAACGGATCCCCATCAGGATCGAACGACCCCGAACCGTCCAGGGTCACCAACGACCCCTCGACCACCACCAGATCCCCACCCGCATCAGCCACCGGCGCCTCGTTGGACACCACCTCGACACAGGTCGTGGCCTCCAGCGCCTCGCCACCGCGCTGGCCCACCGCGGTCACACAGATCTCATCCACCGGGCCGTCCAGGCCCTCGACCAGGTGGGCGAACCCCACCTCGATCGGGCCCCGCACCGGCAACTCGACATCCACCGAGCCCGAGACATCGACCGGTTCACCGCCGTTGACCGACACCTCCAGGCGCTGCAGCTCGGGGCGTGCCAGGCCCTCCAACAGATCGGCCAGGACACCTGGATCCTCGACGAACTCACAGGTCCCATCGGTCAGCTCGGCAATGTCGCGCAAGCGACCCGCGACCACTCGACCCGGTGTCGCAGTCCACGCCCTGTCCCACCGCGAAGGTCTGGAACACCGCATCAGCCGAGTCGGCGCACGGCAGCACGTTCGCCACGCTCGAACCGGTCTGTTCGACTCACCATCAGAGAGAAGCACCACCAGATGGTTCGGATACGACGCCCCCGACAGCGCCGAGCACGCCTGGGCGATCCCTGCTCCGATGTTCGTCGCGGTCGAGGTACGCCCGGTGCGGGTGAACTGGGTGAACCGCCCACCCACACCCATCGAGAAGATCGCCTCCAACACATCAGAGGTGCCCGACTCGTCGTCGTCAGCACCAGCAGCGGTGAACACCTGGACCCCAGACGCCGGATCGACATCGGCGGTCCGAGCCCGCGACCCGAACGCCACCGCCGCGACCTCGCCCACCGACCCCACCTCAGCCGCCGCCTCGACAAAGACCCGCATCGCCTCACGCTCACAGCTCAACATCGAATCCACCGACCCATCGCCGTTGCAGTCCGCAGCATCCCAGCGAGCCGAACCCGAAACATCGAACACCAACACCGCCGAGGTGTCGATGACCACCTCCTCACCGCCAACATGAACCGCACCCTCGACCACGGCGGCCCCGTCGTCCACCTCGCCCACCGGGTCGACATCGACCCTCAACGCCGAACCAGAACCGGCGCCGCCACCAGGATCCTCCTGCGCGTCGACCGGCGACGGCGCGACCGCCAACAGCGACGCCAGCAACGCCCCCACCACCAGCACCACCAGCGACCGACGCGCGCGCCAACCCGCCAACCTCAAAGTCCCACCACTCGCCACCCCGGTCCCCCCGAACCTCACGCCCAGGCACCAGCCGCCCGAACTCCACGCCGACCAGAGACACCCCGTGCGCCCCGCTCGCCACCGCGAGACTCCCACACAAGTTACCGGTCCGCAACCTTTTCCGGTGGCGACGACCTCGACCAGGGAGAGCTCAGCGGAACGGCGGGCCGCTCACCCACACCACCAGCGAGCGCCGGACGCCCGACACCAGCGGTGTCACCCGGTGGTACTCGAACGCGGGGAAGGCGATGACCGTGCCCTGTTGTCGCCGCTCGAGGTTCGAGTCCGCCAGCTCGTCGGCGCTCAGGTCGGCGACCGTGTCGAACAGCTCCAGGTCGGCACCCCGGTAGGTGGCGGGATCCGAGAGCTGGACGACCATGGCCAGCTTCCGGCTGGCCACATCGCCGGTCAGCCCGTCCTGGTGCCAGGTGTAGAACGCCCCCGGCTCGTCATAGACCGTGTACTGGAGGTCCTCGCCGAATCCGGTCAGATCGAAGCCATAGCTGCGGTTGGCCCGTGTGGCCAGCACCGCCAGCTTGTCGTAGAGCCATGCGGTGTCGGGCTCGGGCGGGATCCAGGCCACCCGGGCGAGGCGCAGCGTGGAGTCGATGGGCTCGTCGCTGGCCAGCCGGGCCGCGTCGGCACCGTAGGACTCGCCGAGTGCCACGATCCGCTCGCACTGGCGGGCGGTGAACGCCCTCGGCAGCACCACGTGGCTCGTGTAGGGGCGCGCCGGGCGAGCGGCGAAGACCGGGCGGATGTCGAGAGGGTCGCTCACGCGGAGCGACCGTAGCGGCTCAGCTGCCGGTGGCGGCTTCCCGGTCCTGGCTGACCGCGTCGAACTGCTCGTACTCCTCGCCGGTGTCGACCCAGTCCTCGAACTGGATGACACCGATCTCCTCGAACCGGCGGCGCAGCCAGGCGTCGCCCGCGTCGAGCAGGCCGAGCTTCTTGCAGTTCGGCACGATCTTGGAGAACAGCATCTGCTGGAAGATGTTCTCCTCCTGGGGGATGTCGACGAGTCCCTTGACCAGCGGCTTGACCGGGACGCCCATGCGCTCCCACACCTCCTGCTGGAGGAACCGGTCGCGCATGCGCAGCGCCGCCTCGAAGGCGAACTCCTGACGTTCGCGGATCTCGGCCTCGTCGAGCCCGCCGTAGTACTCCTTCAGCGACAGGACCCCGAACGCCACGTGGCGGGCCTCGTCGGCCATCACATAGCGCAGCAGCTGCTTGAGCAGTGGCTCCTCGGTGAGCTGGTACATGAAACCGAAGGCGGCCAGGGCGAGCCCCTCGACCATGATCTGCATGCCCAGGTAGGTCATGTCCCACCGGCTGTCGGCGATGATGTCGTCGAGCAGCGTCTTGAGGTGGATGTTGATCGGGTAGTGGTCGTGCACCTTGGTGTCGAGGTACTTGGCGAACACCTCGACGTGGCGGGCCTCGTCCATGACCTGGGTGGCGGCGTAGTACTTGGCGTCGATCCACGGGACGGTCTCGACGATCTTGGCGGTGCAGAGCAGCGCGCCCTGCTCGCCGTGGAGGAACTGGCTCATGCGCCAGGTGAGCGACTCGGTGGCCAGCTCGCCCCACTGCTGGTCGTCCCAGTTCTTGACCGGGGAGTTGGGCAGCTGCGCGAGGTACCCGTCGGGACCGAAGCGCGGGTCGACGGTGCCACCGGAGAACCACTTCTCGGGGTCGACCTCGATCGACCAGTCCAGGTCGGTCTCGCCGTTCCACTGGGCGGTCTTGGCCTTCTCGTAGAGCTTGTTGAGCGCGGGGCGTGCGCCCTTCTCGTAGTCCCAGGTGAAGATGGCCGACGCGTTGTCGCGCACGGCGTGGATCGCCTCGGTCACGTCGGTGTTGGTGATGGCCAGGATCTCGTCGATGTCGTTGACATCGGTACGGCGCAGCAGGTCACTCTCACGTGTCATGCGACACACCTTACGCTGTACAGCGAGTGGTTGTCACCACCGTTCGCGATGGACCAGTTCATCGAGCGGGAGCCTGGGCGCCCGCTGCCGGCTTTCGTTCACGGGCCCGGGCCAACCAAGGGCGACCGCCATCGGTCCCTCCATGTCGTCGGGGAGGCCGAGCGCCGGGCGCAGGCGATCCTGGTGGTGGAAGGTGACCGGGCAGGTGGCCAACCCCTCGGCGTTGGCCGCCACCATGAGGTTCTGGGCCATGCGCCCGAGGTCGAACAGCCGCCCCTCCTCCACCGGGGCCACCAGCACGATCACGACCGGCGCCGCATCGATCCACGACGTGAAGTCTCCGCACTCGGTCAGCGCCGTTCTGGTGGCGCCGTCGGTCACCGCCACCAGGCGGGTGAGCTGTGCGTTCTTGGCGCTGCCCGCCATGCGTGCTGCCCGCAGGACCCGGTCGAGCACCTCCGGATCGACGGGCTCGTCGAGATACGAGCGGGTGTCGCGCTTGGTGATGATGGCCTCGTATGCGTCCATCCCGCCAGTGTGGCCGCTGCTCGGCGCTCGATGTGGCGTCAGCGCACGGCGAGCAGGTCGACGACGAAGACGAGGGTCTCGCCGCCCTTGATGACCCCACCCGCTCCCCGTTCGCCGTACCCGAGGTGGGGCGGGATCGTGATGCGCCGGCGACCCCCCACCTTCATCCCGGTGACACCCTGATCCCAGCCGGCGATGACCTGGCCCTGACCCAACCCGAAGGTGAACGGGTCGTTGCGGTCCCACGAGGCGTCGAACTGCTGACCGTCGCTCCAGGCCACCCCCACGTAGTGGACCTCGACCTGCTGTCCCGCCGCGGCTTCGGACCCGTCGCCGACCTGGAGGTCTTCGACCGTGAGCTCGCTGGGGGGTGCCTCGCCGGTGGGAACCTCGACGCGTGGCTTCATGGGCTCAGACATGGGCCGACCTTACCGCCAGCCGGGGACGGAGGTAGCCGTGCAACATGGCGAGCCCGACCACGGAGAAGCAGGACGCGGCGACGAAGGCTCCGGCGTAGGAGGTCTGCGATGCCACCAGCCCGAGCACCGCACCGCCGCCCGCCGTGGCCACCTCGAAGAACATGGTGAAGGTGGCGACCACCGCGGAGCGCTCGTTGTCGGGTGCCGAGTTCACCGCGGCCGCCATCAGGGCCGGGTAGATCAACGCCGATCCGGCGGCCAGGACCACGGTGAACAGGTAGAGCCCGACCGGCGCCTGCCACGCGGCGATCCCGACCAGTCCGACGGCGCCCGCCGCCAGCCCTACCGTGCCGATGACGACCGGACCGTAGACGTCGGGTAGCCGGCTCCCGGCGATGCGAACCACCAACACGACGATGGCGTAGGTCAAGAACACCCCGGCGACGTCGGACATGCCGATCTCCTCGCCATAGAGAGGAACGAAGGTGTTGAACCCGATGAAGCCCACCATGCCGAGGAACAGCACCACCCCCGGGCCGAGACCGTCGGGGTGCAACAGCTTGGCGAACCCGGTCCGTGGCACCGGTGGTGGCGCATCCTGGTCGATCACCGGCAGCGAGCGCGGCAGCAGGAGCCCGAGGAGCGCGGTGACACCCGTCCCGGCCGCGACCGCCAACCACACCACGTCGTAGCTGGTGGCCCGCAACAGCGTCTCGCCGGCGAAGGGACCGAGCCCGAGCCCGGTGTAGATCGCGACCGAGAAGTAGCTCGCCGCCTGCCCACGCCGATCGGGTGGAGCAAGGTCGTTCACCAGGGTGGCTGCCCCGACGAACATGGTGCCCTGACCGGCGCCGACCAGCAGCCGCGCCGCCACGAGGGGCACCACCGACCCCGACGGGACGTGGGCCAGCATGCCGACGCTGACGATCGCCGCCCCGGCGACGATCAGGAACCGCCGACCGCGCTGATCGCCGAGGTATCCGATCAGGGGACGCAGCACGATCGCCGAGACGGCGAAGGACCCGACGACGACGCCCACCGCCAGGTCGCCGCCCTCGAGGGGACCCGCCACATAGCGGGGCAGCACCGGGAGGGTGGCCCCGAAGGACACCATCAAGAAGGCGGCAGCGACCGTGACCAGCACGAAGTCACGCGACAGCAGCGGGCGGGTGGGCATGGAGGGGCGGACCTGGAGGGTCAGTGCAGCATCGGTCGGGCGAGGTCGGCGAGCGAGGTCTCGGGGCGGGCTCCGAGGTGGCTGATCGCCTCGGCCGCGGCGAGCGAGGCCAACCGGCCACAGGTCGCCAGGTCGTAGCCGGCCGACAACCCGTACAGGAACCCGGACGCGTACAGGTCGCCGGCACCGGTGGTGTCGACGACGTCGTCGACCGGGTGCGGATCGATCACGTGGATCTCGCCGTTGGCCGCGATGACCGAGCCCTTCTCGCTGCGGGTGAGGCAGGCGATCTCGCAGTGGCCCCGCACGTGCTGCAGGGCCTCGTCGAAGCTGTCGACCTCGTAGAGCGAGCAGATCTCGACCTCGTTGGCGAACAAGACGTCGACCTTGTGCTCCACCAGGTCGAGGAACTCGTCCCGATGGCGCTCGACACAGAACCCGTCGGAGAGCGCCAGCGCGGTCTTGTTGCCGGCCCGGTGGGCGAGGTCCAGGCCCTTGGTGATGGCCTCCTTGGCCACCTCGACGTCCCAGAGGTAGCCCTCGCAGTAGATGAGGTCGGCCGAGGCCACCAGATCCTCGTCGACGTCGGCGGGCGACAGGTTCCTCGAGATGCCGAGGAAGGTGTTCATCGTCCGCTGGGCGTCGGGGGTGACCGCGATCAGACAGCGAGCGGTGGGATCGCCGTTGGTGCCCGGCGACACCTGGTAGTCGACCCCGGCGGCACGGATGTCGTGGGCGAAGACCTCGCCGAGCTGGTCGTCGCGCACCTTGCCGATGAAGGCGACGTCGCCGCCGAGGCTGGCGATGCCGGCGATCGTGTTGGCCGCCGAACCACCCGACGACTCGATCCCTGGAGGCATGGCGGCATAGAGCCCGGTGGCCTCCTCGGCGTCGATGAGGCGCATGGCGCCCCGATCGAGGCCGTACTGATCGATGAAGTCGTCCTGGACGTGGCTGATCACGTCGACGATCGCATTGCCCATTCCGATGACCGAGTAACTCATGACACTCCTGCAAACGCTCGATATGGCCGGTCGACCCTACCCGGTACGCTCCACGGAACTCACCTTCACCGGAGCTGCCCCCACGTGACTTCCGAGACCGCCTCGACCGAGATCGACCGCTACCGCCTTCCCCGAACGGTCGTGCCCTCGCACTACGCGCTGGTGCTCGAACCCGACCTCGACTCGGCCCGCTTCGCAGGCTCGGTCCAGATCGACCTCGAGGTCATCGAGCCCGCCGACGAGCTGGTGCTCAACGCCCTCGACCTCGACATCACCTCGGCTCGTCTGGTCGGGCCCAACGGCACGACGTTGACCGGCGACATCGCCTATGACCCCGGCACCGAGCGGGCCATGATCGATCTCGATGAGGCCGCCGCGCCCGGCCACTGGCGCCTCGACCTCGACTTCGACGGCGAGCTGAACGACAAGCTGGTCGGCTTCTACCGGAGCACCTTCACCGACGACTCCGGCGAGCCGCGCACGATCGCGGTCACCCAGATGGAGTCCACCCACGCCCGTCGGGCCTTCCCCTGCTGGGACGAGCCCGACTTCAAGGCCACGTTCGCCGTCACCCTCGTCGTGGCCGAGGGGCTCACCGCCATCTCCAACGCAGCCCAGATCGGCGACGAGGAGACCGGTGACGGTCGGCGAAGGGTGCGCTTCGCGACCACGATGGCGATGTCGACCTACCTCGTCGCCTTCATCGTCGGCCCGCTGGAGGTCACCGCCCCGGTCACCACCAAGGGCGGGGTGCCGATCCGCCTCGTCCACCCGCCCGGCAAGGGTCACCTCACCCCCTACGCGCTCGACGCGGCGGTGTTCTGCCTCGACTTCTTCGCCGACTGGTTCGACATCGCCTACCCCGGCGACAAGCTCGACCTCGTGGCGGTGCCCGACTTCGCCTTCGGGGCCATGGAGAACCTGGGCTGTGTCACCTTCCGCGAGGTGCTGTTGCTCATCGACCCCGACTCGGCCACCCAACCCGAGCTCGAGCGGTTGGTCGACGTGGTCGCCCACGAGCTGGCCCACATGTGGTTCGGCGACCTGGTGACCATGGGCTGGTGGGAGGGCATCTGGCTGAACGAGGCCTTCGCCACCTTCATGGAGATGCTGGCCACCGACGCCTACCGGCCCGAGTGGCAGCGCTGGGTCAGCTTCGGGTTGGCGCGCACCGCCGCGTTCGATGTCGATGCGCTGGCCAACACCCGTCCCATCGAGTTTCCGGTGATCTCGCCCGAGGACGCCGAGGGCATGTTCGACATCCTCACCTACGAGAAGGGAGCGGCGGTGCTGCGGATGCTCGAGCAGTACCTCGGCGCCGACGTGTTCCGCGCGGGGATACGCCAGTACCTGCGCACCCACGAGTACGGGAACACCGACACCACCGATCTGTGGGACGCCATCGACTCGGTGTGCGACGAGCCGGTTCGCCGCATCATGGACACTTGGATCTACCAGGGCGGGTTCCCCGCGGTGAGCCTGGACACCGAGGCCGACGGGCGCCGAGTCCGACTCACCCAGGAACGCTTCCGCACCCTCGACCCCGCCGGCGACGGCCACGACCGGGCCCAGTGGGCGGTGCCGGTCACGCTGCGCATCGGCCGCGGCACCACCTCGTCGATCGAACGGGTCCTGCTCGACGGAGACACCGTCACCGTCGAGCTCGACTCGCCGGCCGACTGGGTGCTGGTCAACGCCGACAGCACCGGGTTCTACCGGGCCCACTACGCGCCCGCAGCCCGCGAGGCGCTCATCGAGGCCCGGCGTTCGCTGTCGAACCTCGAGCGGTACAGCCTGGTCGACGACGCCTGGGCAGCGGTCCTGGCGGCCGAGCTCGATGCCCCTGGATTCCTCGACCTGTGCCGCCGGCTCGCCGTGGACGAGGACGATCTCGCCGTGTGGCAGCGGCTGGCCGCCGGGCTTGGTTCGCTCGACCGGATCGTGCCCGACGACGCTCGTGACCCCTGGGCGGCAACGGTCCGCTCGATCGTCGCGCCGGCCCTCGACCGGATGGGTTGGGAACCGACCGGCGACGAGGACGAACGGCATCGCCAGCTGCGGGGGACCTTGGTGCGGACCCTCGCCATCCTCGGCGACGACACCGCCGCGATCGAGCGGGCCCGCTCGATCCACGACCGGGCACTGGCAGGCGAGTCAGGGTTCGATCCCGCGCTCGTTGCCGCCTCGGTCGAGGTCGTGGCCGCCACCGGCACCGCCGAGGACTTCGACCGTTTTGTCGAACACCAGGAGCACGCCGACACCCCCCAGGAACGCCAGCGCTACCTGCACACGCTCGCCGACTTCCCCGGCGAGGCCGAGTTCGTCCGGCTGCTCGACATGAGCTTGACCGACGCCGTACGGACCCAGGACGCGGCCTTCGTGCTCCGCCGGGCGATGCACAACCGCGAGCACGGCCCCCGGGCGTGGGAGTTCGTCCGCGACCGGTGGGACGCGGTCAACGAACGGCTGCCGTCGATGACCATCGTGAGGATGCTCGACGGGGTGCGCTCGATGTCCACGCCGGAGCTGGCCGCCGACGTCGAGGCGTTCTTCGCCGACCATCCGCTCCCCCAGGCCACCAAGACCCTCGCCCAGCACCTCGAGGCGATGCGGGTCAACGTCGGGCTGCGCGAGCGCGAGTCGCGACGGATCGCCGACGCGGTGTCCTGAACCGCGGTGGCGGGATATCCACCTCGAAGCTGGGGCGGTCCACGGGTCGAGCTCTTCGCGATCGAGCCCCGTGCCGTCCAGCTGACGTGGGTGGGCCTCCCCCCGGGCCCGGTCCGGGTGCTGGTCGGCGACCATCAGGTGCTGGCCGACAGCGACGGGGGACCCGGGGGTGTCGTCGTCGAGCCGCTTCGCCCCGGTGCGAGCTACCGCGTCCGGGTCGAGGCGGCCGGGCTGAGCCGCACGCTCACCGCTCGCACCCCGGCTCCGCCCCCGGGCGAGGAGCTGTTCCGCCTGGCCACGGTGAGCGACATCCACATCGGACTCGACCACTTCGGGCTCTCGCGGCGGATGCGCGAACGGCGGCCCGCCGATCACCCCCACGCCTACCGGTGCGGCCGCGCCGCGCTGGCCGAAGCGGCCGCGTGGGGCGCCGAGCACCTGGTGGTGAAGGGTGATCTCGTGGAGCGGAGCCGACCGCACGAGTGGGAGGTGGCCGACCACCTGCTGGCCACGACCGGGCTGCCGACGACGTTGGTGCCAGGGAACCACGAGGTGAAGCCCAACCGGCCCATGAACGCGCCGTCTCCCCTGCCGATGAGCGGCGTCGAGATCGTCGACCACCTGTCGCACCACGACCTCCCGGGCCTGCGCCTCATCTTGGTCAACTCGACGGTCGAGGGGCGGGGCCTCGGAGCGGTCGCCCACCTCGCCGAGGAGGTCGCGGACCTCGCCGCGAGCACCGACCTGCCGGTGCTGATCGCCATGCACCAGCATCCCCAGCGCTTCGAGATGCCGTGGTTCTGGCCGCCGGGGATTCCCGGACGGGAGGCCCGACGGTTCATGACGGCGGTGGGGCGAGCCAACCCACGGGCGCTGTTCACCTCGGGGCACACCCACCGCAACCGGGCCCGTCGCGACGGACCGGTCGTGGCCACCGAGGTCGGCTCGACCAAGGACTTCCCCGGCGTGTGGGCCGGCTACACGGTCTACGAGGGCGGCCTCACCCAGACCGTGCGCCGCACCCTCGCACCAGACGCCATGGGTTGGACCGAGTACTCGCGCCGTGCGGTGCTCGGTGTGTGGGGTCGCTGGTCGCCCGGCACGCTCGCCGACCGCTGCGTGACGATGACCTGGTAGCGCCGAACAGCCCTGCCCTTCGTGTCGCATACTTGCTACACTTGTCGCATGTCCGAGGTGGCCTCTCGCGAGCTGCGCAACTCCACACGGTCGCTGCTCAACCGCGTCGAGTCGGGCGAGACCCTCACGATCACCGTCGACGGCCGGCCCACCGCCGTCCTCGCCCCGATCGGACGCCGACCTCGTTGGGTGCCCCGCGACGAGTTCGCATCGACCGTGCTCCGCCAACAGGCCGATCCCGGTCTCGCCGGCGACCTCCAGGAGCTTGCCGGCGAGATGACCGACGAGCTCCCCCTGTCGTGAGCCGCGGTCTCGCCGACACGTCGATCTTCATCGCCCGCGAGGACGGTCGCCCCTTGGCGGTCGAGGCGCTGCCAGATGAGCTGGCCGTGTCGATCATCACGATCGGCGAGCTTCGGGCCGGTGTCCTGGCAGCCAGCACCGTCGCGGGCCGCGATCGCCGGCTGGCCACCCTGACCGCTGCGTTGCAGTTGAGCCCGGTCCCGATCGACGACTCGATCGCCGCAACGTGGGCTCGCCTGCGCGTGCTGCTGCGCGACAGCGGCCAACGGATGCCGGTCAACGACTCGTGGATCGCCGCGACCGCAATGGCCCTCGACGTTCCCGGTGGTGACTCAGGACGATGACTTTCCCGAGCTCGAGGATCTCGTCGTCACGAGGGTGTGAGGAATCACTCGCCGATGCGTGGTCCGGGCTGGGCGAACTGCCAGTGTCGGCCTTCGCAGTCCTTGGCCGTGTATGAGCGGTAGCCGTGCTCGGTGATCGTCGTGATGATCTCGGCACCCGAGGCCCCGGCGTGTTCAAGGTGGGCATCGAGATCATCGACGAAGACGATCGGCGTGTCGGTCCCTATCGTTCCGCCTCCGCCCCACAGCACGACGAGGCCGTTTCCGATGCGGAACTCGATCCACGTGTACAAGGGGTCGCCCTCGGTCTCGGGGATGTCGCTCGTGCATTCGAGTTGGAACACGTCGGCCAGCCAGCGAGCAGTTGCCGCAGGAGTTGCCGAGCGCAGCCCAAGACCGAGTCGTCCAGGGTGCGGGCGTCTCCGTCCAGCCTCGCGGCGGGCGATGTGGCGAGGAAACCATTGCGGAGCCATCCTCAACATCGACAGCTGCGCAGTGCCGTCGACTCCGTCTGGCACGAGTCCGGTCACGGTGACACGAGTCCCGTCTGCGTGTGGGGCGAAGGTCACCTCGATCGTGACGTCATCGCGCGTGGTCCACGCGAGCCGAGCGCCAGGTTCCCAGACGGTGATCGTGCCCAAGACGCGTTCCTCGTCTCCGTGGTCCTCGACGAGTCGCCCGCCGACCCCGGGCTCGATTCGTCGCTCGACCAGCCGCCACGACTGGTCGGCATCGATCGGGCCGTCGCCCCACCACTGGTCATACTCTTCCGTGAAGGCCACGAAGGCGGCCATGGGATCGACCTCGACGTCGATCCCGGTGGTCATGGCGCTCACTGGTCCTTGGCCTCCACGTGTCGTTTGAACGAGCCGAGTTGGTCGCGCCACTCGGCATGTAGCTGGTCGAGGTACGCCTGGACGGCGACGAGGGAGTCCGGGCGAAGCTTGAACAGCCGCACCCGTGCGTCCTCTGGGATGCGTTCGTCCTCGACGATCGAGGCGTCGAGCAGCAACTTGAGGTGGCGACTGGGGGCCGATGCGGAAGCCCCGACCTCGTCTGCGAGCTCGCCGGCGCGGCGCGGCCCACTGCCGAGGCTGATCACCTGCCGCAGGAGCTGCAGAGCTTCAGTACATCCACCAGAGAGTCGCCGGACTATCGAGGCGAGCCCAACCGCGAGACAGATGGTGCCTGCCCTCGCCGGTGACGGTGGCCGCACTGGGCGCCAAGTCGGTCGAAGGCCATCCGAGAGAGCGAGTCGCCTGGGCCGGTGGACGTCAAGGTGAGCACGGCGGTAGCTGGCCCAGCACGCCGACGATGCAAGAGCGTCGAGCGAGCGGCACAGCGTGACCTCGGCGATCCGTGCCGCTTCGTTGCACGTCGTGGGGTCGAGCCCGACCAGCGCGAACGCGTCGAGATCCCGGGAGAACTGCTCGCGACTGGAGCTGAGTGCCGAGCCGTCGAGCAACCGACTGAGGTTGCGGCGAACCTCGACCTCAGTGAGGCGTGAGGTGACGAGGACCGGGTCCGCCGCCATCAGCCCAACCGCCGCCTCGGAGTCGTGCTCGTCCACGTAACGCTTGAGCAATGCGCTCGAGTCGACGTAGAGCGTCACCCGCGATCCTCGTCGAGGACCTCGAGCGCTCCCATGGGCGACCGATGGCGCTGAGCGGCGGCCAAACCCGTTCGGCGTGGTGCCTCGATCCATCCCTCGTCGATGCCGCGCTCGATCGCGGACTCGGCGGCGAAGGGCACCAGGCGAGCGACCGGTCGTCCACGATCGGTCACCACAACGGACTCGCCGGCCTCGACCTTGCCGAGGTACTCCGACAGCCGAGCCTTCAGCTCGCGAACCCCGATCTCCATGTGACCACACTATCGAAGGTTGTGGTCACATGGCAGGCACGACACACGTCATGGCAGACGGCACGATCGAGCGAACACCCTGAAGCTCAGGGCAGATAGATCTGGCACCATGGCCGTCATCGCTGCACCCGGCACCGGCGAGCACCAGGACCGGCGCGATCACACGAACTCGCATCGCTCACCATCCATCGTCCGCCTCACGGTCCGGCGGTGGGTACCATGCGGGCTCCTCGTTCAGCCGCCCAGGTCGACCTCGGGATAGAGACGGAAGCGGCTGAGCAGCTCGGCGCAACGCGTGCGGGCATCGGCGGCCACCGACTCGTCGAGGGTGTACTTCGCCTTCGACTGGGCGCCGCTCTTGGTGAGGTTGGGCTCGGCCGCCTTGAGCAACGAGGCGATGATGTCGGCCACCTCGTCCATCTCGGCGGTGCCCATGCCCAGGGTGGTGAGCGCGGGCGTGCCCATCCGGATGCCCGACGCGTACCAGGCGCCGTTGGGATCGTTGGGGATGGAGTTGCGGTTGGTGACCACTCCCCCGTCGAGCAGGACCGACTCGGCCTGGCGACCGGTGAGCCCGACGCTAAAGAACACGTCGAGCAACACGATGTGGTTGTCGGTGCCACCCGAGGCGACGGTGATGTCGCGCTTCATCAGCGCATCGGCCAGCGCCTGGGAGTTGGCGACGATCTGCTGGGCGTAGTCGACGAACTCGGGGCGGCGGGCCTCGGCGAAGGCAACCGCCTTGGCCGCCATGACATGTCCCATCGGGCCGCCGAGCACCATCGGACAGCCCTTGTCGACGAACTCGGCGTACTCCTCGGTGCACAGCACCAGACCGCCACGAGGGCCCCGCAGCGACTTGTGGGTGGTGGAGGTGACCACGTGGGCATGGGGCACCGGGTCGAAGTCGCCGGTGAGCACCTTGCCCGCCACCAGTCCGGCGAAGTGGGCCATGTCGACCATGAAGGTGGCCCCGACCTCGTCGGCGATCTCGCGCAGGATCCGGAAGTTGGGGTTGCGGGGGTAGGCCGAGTAGCCGGCGACGAGGATCAACGGCCGGAACTCCTGGGCCTGGGCCCGGATGGCGTCGTAGTCGAGCAGGCCAGTGTGCGGGTCGACGCCGTAGCTGCGCTGGTCGAACATCTTGCCGGAGATGTTGGGCCGGAAGCCGTGGGTGAGGTGCCCGCCGGCGTCGAGCGACAGACCGAGCAAGCGCTGGTTGCCGAGGTCGTGGCGCAGCTGGTCCCAGTCCTCGTCGCTCAGGTCGTTGACGTGGCCGACCCCCAGCTCGGACAACCGTGGCGCCTCGACCCGGGCAGCGAGGATGGCCCAGAAGGCGACCAGGTTGGCGTCGATACCCGAGTGGGGCTGCACATAGGCGTGCTCGGCGCCGAACAGCTCGCGGGCGTGCTCGGCGGCGATGCGCTCGACCTCGTCGACCACCTCGCAACCGGCATAGAAGCGGTGGCCGGGCGTGCCCTCGGCGTACTTGTCGCTCAGCCAGTTGCCCATGGCCAGCAGCACGGCGGGCGAGGCGTAGTTCTCCGACGCGATCAGCTTGAGCTGGCGCCGCTGGTTGTCGAGCTCGGCGCCGATGGCGGCGGCGATGCGGGGCTCGGACGCCTCGACGACCGACAGCGCCGATCGAAAGGCAGTGGTCTCGGGGGTGCTCATGACGGCCTCCAGGATGAAGCGATGTGGTGGCCCAGGCGCACGGCACGACGCGCACCGCAACCTCCGCGGTACGAGGCCGCTCCCCGGTGGTGTGCTCCACCCGAACGCCAGTCACGACCCAGCGTCGATCCTACTGCCAGGGAGGGACCAGATGTATCCGACCGAGCCCGACCCCTCCATCGAAACTGCGCGCCTGCGTCGCGCTCAGCGCGACAGATCCGCGCAATTTGGGCGGGAGGTGGGCGGGAGGTGGGTGCGAAGGTGGGCCGGCCATGGGGCGGGCTACTCGGCGAGCGCGAGCGCCTCGTCCCACGACATCCGTTCGGCGATGCGTGACTGCCAGCGCATCACCGCTGGGGGCCGGTTCATGCCCACCGCCCCGACCAGACGGTCGCCACGGCCGATGATGGCCACGAACCGGCGCTCATCGAGCGAGCCGTCGACCACCTCGACGGCATCGTCCGGCCCCGCCCGGCCCACGAGCTGGAGCTTGGTGTCGTACTGATCGGTCCAGAAGTAGGGCACCGGAGCGAAGGGCTCGCCCGGCCCATCGCCGGCGAGCAGGCGGCGAGCCGCGTGCTGGCCCATGGCCACCGCGTTGTCCCAGTGCTCGATCCGCATGACCTCGTCGAACAGCGGGTTCGGCCACCGGGCCACATCGCCCGCGGCCACGATGCCGGGAGCGGCGAGGGTCGTCTCGTCGCACACCACCCCGTTGTCGAGGGTGAGCCCCGATCCCTCGAGCCACCCGGTGTTCGGGACGACACCGATGCCGACCACCACCACGTCGGCTTCGATCTGCGAGCCGTCGGCGAGCCGCACCGCACGCACCCGGTCGTCGTCGCCCGACTCCAGTCCGTCGACCCCCACGCCCAGTCGCAGGTCGACGCCGTGATCGCGGTGCACCGCGGCGGAGAGCTCACCGATCATCGGGGGCAGGACCCGGGCGAGAGGCAGATCCAACGCCTCCACGAGGGTGACGTCGAGGCCCATACCCCGAGCGGTCGCGGCCACCTCGGCCCCGATGAACCCGGCGCCGATGACCACGACCCGGCTCGGTCGCGACTCGAACGCCTCGCGCAGCGCGAGGGAGTCGTCGAGGGTGCGCAACAGGTGCATGCCGTCGAGGCCGTCGGTGCCCGGCAGCGAGCGGGGCCGGGCGCCGCAGGCGAGGATCACGCCGTCGCTGCTGAGCTCGTCTCCGCCCCCGAGCCGGACCGTGCGCGAGTCGGCGTCGAAACCGACGGCCCGCTCACCCAGGCGCCAGTCGACGTCCAGGTCGTCGCCGTCACGCTCGAGCGCGATGGAATCGGGCTCGGCTGCACCCGACAGCACCTTCTTCGAGAGCGGGGGGCGGTCATAGGGCCGGTGAGGCTCATCGCCCACCAGGGTGACGGTCCCGTCGAACCCGTCACGCCGCAGGGTCTGGGCGGCCCGGTAGCCGGCGAGCGACGCGCCGACGATCGTGATGTTGCGCACAGCCAGATCAGCGCCTCAGCTCTCGACCAGCGAGATCGCCTGCTTGGGGCAGCGGTCGACCGCCTCCTGTGCAGCAGCCTCGTCTCCCGCGTCGACCTCCTCCTGGAGGATGTACAGGAAGTCGTCGTCACGCACCTCGAAGTACTTGGGCGCGACCTGCATGCACACCGCATTGCTCTCGCACCGGTCGAAGTCGACCTCGATCTTGAGCGCCATCGGCTGATTCCCTCCTCGATGAGTCGTCAGACCATCATGCCAGGACCGGTTGCCATCGGAGGACCGCCGTTCACGATTCGGCGCCGGAACCCTTCTCGTCGCGCTTGTCGACATCGCCTCCATCGCCGGGCACCACCGCTTCTTCCTCGTCGTCGTCCCCGGCCTCGGGCTCCCGCTCGCACTCGGCGGCGATGAAGGTCTCGACCTGCTCGCGGGCGGCGAGGTAGTCCTCCCGGAACCGGATCTCGAACTCGAGGGCGATGGCGTCGTCGGACCCGGGCGTCGCCTCCTCCAGCTCCTCCGCCGCCTCTCGGAGCACATCGACCGCGGCATCGACCGCCGGTGGAGCCAGCTCGTCCAGCCGACGCAGCACCACGGCGTCGGCCTCGGCAACCGGCTCGTTCACCCGCGCCAACCGACAGAACGTGTCTTCATCGGGCTCGTCATCATCGCCGCCCGAGCCGCCACAACCTGACAGGGCACCAACCAGCGCAACCAGCATGAGCAAGAGAGCGGCCAGGCGCGGGCGGGTCGGGACGGTCACGTCCGGAGCGTACCCAGCACAGCACCCACCCAAATCCCTGCCGGTGACCCGAACCCGCAACTGCGGGCATAGCCTTCGGTTCATGAGCCTCGAGGGCGACGTAGAGGCGCCACGCCGACCACCCCATCACCTCCATGCCGAGCCCTGGCGAGGCACGGTTGCCGGGGTGGTCGCCGCCGGCACGGCACTGGGGTTCGGGGAGCTCGTCGCCTCGCTCGGCTCGAGCTTGCCGTCGTTGGTCGCAGGCGTCGGTGGCTGGCTCATCGACCGCTCGCCGGGCGATGTGACCCGATCGGCTATCGATGCGCTCGGCACCGCCAACAAGCCGGTGCTGCTCACCGCCATCGTCGTCGTGTCCCTCGTGGTAGGTGGGGCGCTGGGTCGCCGTTCGGTCCAGACCCCCGCAGTCGGGCTCGTCGGCTTCGCCGGCTTCGGGATGCTCGGCGCCGCGGCCGCATCCGGCGAGGTCGCCGCGACCGCGGCCGGATCGCTCACCGTGGCCGTCGCCGCCGCCGGGGTCGGAATCGCGACCCTCTGGTTGCTGCTCACCGCCGGCGACGGACGCATCCCCCTGGGCGCCAACCAGATCGAATCACCCACCGACCCCCACGCCTCGCGTCGGAGCTTCCTGGGGTTCGCCGGCGCCGCGACCGCGTTCGCCGGACTGACCGCATCCGGGGCCGGGGTGGTCGCCGGCCGCTCACCCGCCGAGGTCGCTCGCGAAGCAGTCGAGCTGCCCACCCCGACCAGCACGATCCCACTGGCCGACGCCTCCTTCGCCGACATCGACGGGCTGGCGCCCCTGTACACGCCGAACGACTCGTTCTTCCGGATCGACACCGCGCTGAGGGTTCCCCAGGTCGAACCGGACCGGTGGTCGCTCACCATCGACGGCCTGGTCGAGCGCACCCTGACGTTCACCTTCGACGAGCTGTCGGCCATGTCCCTCGTCGAGACCGACGTCACCCTCGCCTGCGTGTCCAACCGGGTGGGCGGCGACCTGGTCGGCAACGCCCGCTGGCTGGGCGTGCCCCTCACCGACCTGCTCGACCGGGCAGGGATCGCTCCCGAAGCCGAACAGGTCGTCGGTCGATCCGTCGACGGCTTCACCGCCGGGTTCCCCCTGGCGGCGCTCGACGACGGCCGGCCGGCACTGGTGGCCATCGGCATGAACGGCGAGCCGCTCCCCCTGCGCCACGGGTTCCCGGCCCGCCTGGTGGTCTCGGGGCTCTACGGCTACGTGTCGGCCACCAAGTGGCTGGAGTCGATCGAGCTGAGGACCTGGGACGGGTTCGACGGCTACTGGATCCCTCGCGGCTGGTCGAAGGAGGGCCCGGTCCACACCCAGACCCGCATCGACGTCCCCGCCGACGGGTCACAGGTCGCGGCAGGGCCGGTGGCGGTGGCCGGGGTGGCCTGGGCGCCCAGCCGCGGGATCGACCGCGTCGAGGTGCGCGTGGACGACGGGCCGTGGGTCGACGCCGAGCTGTCCGATCCCATCGGCGACCACGCCTGGCGGCAGTGGCTGCACCGCTGGGAGGCAACACCCGGCAGCCACGAGATCCGGGTCCGCTCGACCGACGGCACCGGCGAGGTCCAGACCGCCGAGGAGCAGCCACCGGCCCCCAGCGGTGCCACCGGCCGCCACCACATCCGGGTCGAGGTGGCCTGACGGCCTAGCGTGTGGCGCAGATGAAGCTCGTCATCCAGATCCCCTGCCTGGACGAGGCCGAGACGTTGCCGGCCACCCTCGCCGCGCTGCCGCGCCAGATCGACGGGTTCGACCGCGTCGAGTGGCTGGTCGTCGACGACGGATCGACCGACGACACCGTGGCGGTGGCCCGCGACGGCGGGGTCGACCACCTGGTACGACTCCCCACCCACAAGGGGCTGGCGGTGGCGTTCCAGGCGGGGATCGACGCCTGCCTCAAGCTCGGCGCCGACGTGGTCGTGAACACCGACGCCGACGGCCAGTACGACCCGGCCGACATCCCACGGCTCGTCGCGCCGATCCTCGCCGGAGAGGCCGACCTGGTGGTCGGCGACCGCGGGGTGGGCGACGTGGCCGACTTCTCGTGGACCAAGCGGCGCCTCCAACGGCTGGGCAGTTCGGTGGTGAGCCGGGCGGCGGGGATGCCGGTCCCCGACGCCACCTCGGGGTTCCGGGCCTACAGTCGCGACGCTGCGCTGGGCATCGTGGTGCTGTCCCAGTTCACCTACACCCTCGAGACCCTCATCCAGGCCGGGGCGGGACCTCTCACCGTTGGCCACGTGTCGGTCACGAAGAACCCGGTCGAGCGGCCGTCCCGCCTGTTCCGCTCGAACTGGGACTACATCCGCCGCAGCATCGGCGGCATCCTGCGGGTCGCCACCTTCTACTCACCGCTGCGCACCTTCACCATCGTCGCCGCGCTGCTCGGCCTCGCCGCCCTGGCGTCGTGGTACCCGTTCCTGTCGAGCTGGGTGCAGGGCGACGGCACCGGACGGGTCCAGTCGATCATCCTGGGCGCGATCTTCGCCATCGCCGCCGTCCAGGTCATGGCCGTCGGGGTGCTCGCCGACCTGTTGAGCAAGCAGCGCGGCCTCTCCCAGGAGACCCTCGAACGGGTCCGACGCCTGGAGATGCACATCGGGGTGCCACCATCGCACTACGAGCCGGGCACCCCGCCGGACCACACCTCAGCGCTGTCGGCCCCCGACGAGCGGCCTGCCGGCTAGACGAGCGCGGCGGCGAGGTCGAGCAACAGCTCGTCGTTGCCGGGGCCGGCCATGAGCCCGATCCCGACCGGCAGGCCGTCGAAACCCATGAGCGGCAGCGACACCTCGGGCAGCCCGGCGACCGGAGCGATGGTGGTGAGGGCCATGAGCCGGCGGCGGGTGGCAGCCACCTCGCCGGGATCGGCGTCGAGCAACGGGGCCGGGCCGGGGGCAGAGGGCACGACCAACACGGTGTCGCCGCCCAGCAGCTCCCACGCCCGCTCCGAGAGGAGAGCCGCGAGTCGCTCCGCGGCCTCGTTCTCCTCCGGGGTGACCGCGGCCGCCTCCTCCCACCGGGGGGCGACACGAGGACCGAACCTCGGCTGCAACGTCTCGATCCAGTGGCGGTTGGTCCGCCAGGCATCGAACCGTTGCAGGGTGCGGAACACCGCGGGCCACTCACCACGCTCACCCTCGCCCCAGAACCGCACCGGCTCGACCTCGGCTCCGAGCACCCGACCGATCCCGGCGACGACCCCGTCGATCGTCTCACCGTGCCCTGGGTCGCACTGACCGAACAGGTCGGTCGCCACCACCAGCCGCCCGAGCCCCGGCCGACGACCGGGAGTGTCCAGCAGCGCCCGACCCACCGTGCGGGCGAGCTCGCCGGTGCGGGCGAACCAGCCCACGGTGTCGAAGCGGGGGGCCAGGGGGAACACCCCGTCGAGGGGCACCCTGCCGTGGGTGGGGCGGACGCCGACGATCCCGCAGTACGACGCGGGCACCCGCACCGACCCAGCGGTGTCGCTACCGAGGGCGAAGTCGACCAGGCCTCCGGCGACCGCGACCGCCGACCCGCTCGACGAACCGCCGGGGTCGCGAGCGGGGTCGACCGGGTTGACAGGAGTGCCGTAGTGGTCGTTCACGCCCGAGAGGGCATAGGCGGTCTCGACGGTGTGGGACTTGCCGACACAGGTGGCGCCGGCGGCGAGCAACCTCTCCACCGCGGCGGCGTGGACCCGAGCGGGATGGGCGGCTTCGAGGACCTCGGGGTTCCCGGCACCGGTGCGCTGACCAGCCACATCGAAGAGGTCCTTGACCACGAAGGTTGTGTCGGTGAGGAGCCCGGCGCCCGACGGGTGGGCGATCGGTCCGGGTCCGACGATCAGTGCACCGTGGTGTTCGGTCATGGACGCACAGTACGCTCGACCCGAGTGAACCTCCATCTCTTCCTCGGCGGCTCGAGGGGAGGACAGGTTGGATGGAACGGCGAGTGATGCGAACAGGCCAGGTGGTCGCCACGATCATCGTTGCGGTGCTCCTCGCGAGCGCGTGCAGCGCGGCAGGATCTGCCCCCGCGGACGATGCAGCGGCCGATCCGGTGTCGCTCGCACGTGGCTTCTCTCCCCCCGGCACAGAGGGGGCTGGCTGACCCGCCCCCCGAGGTGGGCAGCCGCAGCCGAGAGACCAGGCGGGGTGCAACCGGGGCCACCTGCTGGTTCAATCAGAGGATGATCGTTCGAACCCCGATGCGGCCCCCCAAGGCCAACGAGCCCTGCTGGTGCGGCAGCGGCACCAAGTTCAAGCGCTGCCACGGCGACTCGTCGCTGCGCCTCCGCCCCGGTGAACAGACCCCCATGCGCGAGGTGCCCGGCCACATCGAACGCCCTCCCTACGCCAACACCGGCAAGGCCGTCCGTCGCCCCGAACCCAGGGTCAAGAGCCCCGAGGTCATCGAGCGCATGCGCCGCACCGGCAAGGCCGCAGCCCAGGTGCTGGCCACCGCCGCCTCACACATCGCTCCTGGCATCACCACCGACGAGCTCGACGCCATCGCCCACGCCGAGTCGGTCGCGCTCGACGCCTACCCCAGCCCGCTCAACTACCAGGGCTTCCCCAAATCGCTGTGCACCTCGGTCAACGAGGTCATCTGCCACGGCATCCCCGACGACCGGGCCCTGCGCGAGGGTGACATCGTCAACCTCGACGTCACCGTGTTCCGAGAAGGCGTGCACGGCGACACCGACGCGACCTTCCTCGTCGGCGAGGTCGACCCCGAGTCCCAGCGGTTGGTCCGGGTCACCCGCGAATCGATGGAGCGGGGCATCGACGCCGTGAAGCCGGGACGGCCCATCTCCGACATCGGCCAGGCGATCCAGGACCACGCCGAAGCCGAGGGCTACGGCGTGGTCCGCGACTTCATCGGCCACGGCATCGGCGAGCAGTTCCACACCGACCTGCAGATCCCCCATTACTACACGCCCCACGCCTCCACGATCATGGAACCGGGCATGACCTTCACCATCGAACCGATGATCACGATGGGTTCCTACCGGTTCCACCTGTGGCCCGACGGGTGGACCGCGGTCACCACCGACGGCCTGCGCACCGCCCAGTTCGAACACACCATCCTCGTCACCGACAACGGCCCCGAGGTGCTGACCGCGCCCGACTGAGAGTGGGCACCTCGTCCGATCAGGGGCGATGGGCGGCACGGGTGAGACGGTCGAGCACCGCCGCTCCGATGCCCTCGGGGCGCGGCGGGACCACCACCAGACAGTCGATACCCCTGGTGTCGGCCTCGCGCAGGCGCGAGTACAGCACCCGGGCATAGCTCACCGCGTCGCCCGCCGGTGCGAGCTGCACGACCGACGGGTCGAGACCGGCCACGTGCTCGGGTGCGAGCACGCCGAAGGTTCCATCGGCCCCGCCGTCGGCGAGCGAACCGATGGCCTGGGCCACCTCCGGCGCGCCCGTCTCGGGATCGAGCACGACCACCCGCGCGTCGGGGGCGTAGTGCGAGGCCAACATGCCCGGTGCGACAGGCGTGGCACCCTGCTCGGCGACCTGGACATGCACCCCGAGCACCGCTTCGATGTCGCCCGCGGAGACCCCGCCCTGCCGCAACACGACGGGGACCCCACCGCTCAGATCGACGATCGTCGACTCCACACCCACCTCGCAAGGGCCACCGTCGAGGACAAGGTCGACACGAGCGCCCAGCTCGGCGACCACGTCGGCGGCGGTGGTGGGGCTGACCCGTCCGAACCGGTTGGCCGAAGGTGCCACCAGACCCCCACCGAATCCCTCCAGGACGGCGTGGGCCAACCGATGGGCGGGCGACCGCAGGGCAACGGTGTCACGCCCACCGGTCACCTCGTCCAACACCCGGGAGGACCGCCGCAACAGCACCGTGAGCGGACCTGGCCACCAGCGATCGACCAGCGCGCGGGCCGTGCCGGGAACGTCTGCCGCCCACCGGTCGAGCTCGTCGGCTCCGGCCACGTGGACGATGAGGGGATGGTCGGACGGACGTCCTTTGGCGGCGAACACCGCCCGGACCGCCTCCGGCCGGGTGGCGTCGGCCGCGAGCCCGTAGACGGTCTCGGTGGGGATGGCGACCAGTCCCCCCGAGCCCAGCACGGCGACCGCCCGCTCGGGGTCGGTGGTGACCTCGGGTCGAGCCCCCGCGGTCACTCCTCGGGCTCCGACGGCGGACCCCACCCGTTGATGGCGTTGATCGCGCTCACCAACCCCAGGTGGGAGAAGGCCTGTGGGAAGTTGCCGAGCATCCTGGCCTCGACGGGGTCGTACTGCTCGGCGAGGAGGCCGACGTCGTTGCTGATCGCGATCAGCCGCCGGGTCAGGTCACGGGCCCGGTCGAGCCTGCCCGCCATCGCGTAGCAGTTCGCGAGCCATGCGGTGCAGAGCAGGAACGCCCCCTCGCCCGGCGGCAGGCCGTCGACCCCGCTGTCGGGGGTCTCGTAGCGCAACAGGAAGTCACCGAAGGCCAGCTGCTGCTCGATCGCCCGGATCGTGGCCTGCACCCGCGGGTCGTCGACAGGAAGGAACCCCACCAAGGGCATGGTGAGCAACGACGCGTCGAGGAGGTCGGAGCCATACGACATGGTGAACGCTCCCACGCGGTCGCTCCACGCCTGCTCGCAGACCTCGTCGTGGATCTGCTGGCGCACCGCACGCCAACGGTCGAGGGGGCCTCGCATCCCGTACCTCTCGATGGTCTTGACCGCGCGATCGAACGCCACCCACGACATCACCTTGGAGTGGGTGTAGTGGCGCCGCTCCGCCCGGGCCTCCCACAATCCGGAGTCGGGCTCGACCCAACGCCGCTCGAGCAGGTCCAGCATGCCCGTCTTGACCGCCCAGACCTCGTCGCCGGGTCCGGCAACCCCCTTCGTCTGGGCCAGGTGGAGCGCGTCGAACACCATGCCCGCGGCGTCGAGCTGAAGCTGGGGGGCAGCCCCATTGCCGATCCGCACCGGGCGCGACCCCTCATGTCCCGGCAGCCAGTCGAGCTCGTGCTCGGGCAGGCGGCGTTCGCCACCGATGCCGTACATGATCTGGAGGTGGTCGGGGTCGCCGCCGACGGCGCGGATCAGCCAGCCGCGCCACGCCTCGGCCTCGGCGCGATGACCGGAGTTGATGAACGCCGACAGCACGAAGGTGGCGTCGCGAAGCCAGCAGTAGCGGTAGTCCCAGTTGCGGACACCGCCGAGGTGCTCGGGTAGCGAGGTGGTGGGGGCGGCGACGCTGCCCCCGGTGGGGGCGTAGGTGAGGGCCTTGAGGGTGATCAGCGACCGCATGGCCTCGTCGCGCCACTCGGCCCCGAGCCGCGACCCCGACGACCAGTCGGTCCAGAACTGCTCGGTGGCGGCGAGATCGGCTTCGCAGTCGAGCCCGCTGGCCGGGGGCTGCTCGTGGGAGGGGAACCAGGTGAGCCGGAACGGGATCCGATCGCCTTCGGAGACCTCGAACTCGCTCACGGTGGTGAGGTGCTCGCCGTGGGTCGGCAGCGGCGTCTCGAGGAGCATCGCGTCGGGCCCACCGAAGGCGAGCAGCCGCCCGTTCATCCGTTCCACCCACGGGACGATGCTGCCGTAGTCGAACCGCAGCACCAGGTCCATGCGCATCGGGACCCGCCCGCGTCGGCCCTCGACGATGCGCAACACGTCGGCTCGACCGTCGCGCACCGGCATCAGATCGATCAGGCGAACCTCGCCATCGGTGGTCTCGAGATCGGTCTCGAGGATGAGCGTGTCGGCGCGGTAGCGGCGGGTGACCCGGCGAACACCGCCTCGGGGCGAGATCTGCCAGTGCCCGTGGTCGGCGGTGCCGAGCAGCCGGGTGAACACCGACGGCGAGTCGAACCTGGGCAGGCACAGCCAGTCGATCGACCCGTCGGTGCCGACCAGCGCCACCGTGTGGGTGTCGCCGATCATGGCGTAGTCCTCGATCCGCAGGCTCACAGTCCTCGACTGTATGGCCGTGAGTGGTGGAGCTGGCGGGATTCGAACCCGCGGCCTCCTCGATGCGACCGAGGCGCTCTAGCCAACTGAGCTACAGCCCCGCTAGGGGTGGGACGGTCGGGCCGGTGCCGGACCGCCAGCGCGCACGAGCGTAGCCGCTCAGAGAGCGTCGCCCGACCGCGGTGATGTCGCTCGATCAGCGAGCGACGAGAGAGACGTGGCGCGCCTCGCCACGCTGGGCGACTGCACCGGGACCAGTCGGGAGGACCGCGACCTTGCGGCCGCGCTCGAGCGCGGCCTGCTGCATCTGCCACAGCAGTGCCGTGTAGGCCGCGAAGGCGACCATCGTGAGCATGAACAGCACCCAGGCGGGACCACCGAACACCACGGCCAGCAGGAAGGTGACCGGCAAGGCGGCCAGCAACCCCGTGAAGATGTTGCGCCGACGGCGCTTGGCGGCGCGGCGACGGGCCACATCGGCACCGTTCGGGCGGGCACGGCGGTGGGCGGCGAGGTCGAGGACCGCGTGGTCGGCACCGTCGCGCAGGTCGATGCCGAAGCCTTCGACCTCGGGCTCGGGCTCAGCCGGACGACCGGCACGGGGACCCGCCGGAGCGGCCGCGACGCCGGCGCCGCGCAACGTGGACGGCGTGGAGCCGGACAGGACCGACATCTTGTTGCGGAACGAGCTGATGGAGTCCGACGGCCGCACCACACCGTTCAGGAGGCGAACAGCGGGAGGGACCAGCACGAACCCCCATGCGATGAGGCAGAACACCAGCAGGGCCGTCAGCGCATAGTTCATTCGGTTGGCTTCTCCTCGGAATCCGGCTGTAGAGCTTCCGCCGAAGCAACACTCCCACCGCTGTGCCGCCACCCCCGGAGAGAAGATGACAGGCTCACGACGATTGTGACGGTTCTACTACGAATCGGCGTCGCGCGCCACAACCGGTCTCAGAGCTGACCGTCGGCTCCGGGCTCGGGTTCACGCCGGTAGGTGCCGGAGCGGCCTCCGGTCTTCTCCCAGAGGGTCACGTCGCCGATGACCATCGACCGGTCGACCGACTTGCACATGTCGTAGATGGTGAGGGCGGCGACCGAACACGCCGTCATGGCCTCCATCTCGACACCGGTGCGATCGAAGGTGTCGACCTGGGCCTCGACCTCGATGTAGTCGTCCTCGATGCGGAAGTTGACCAGCACCGACCCGATCAGCAGCGGATGGCACAGCGGGATGAGGTCGGGTGCCCGCTTGGCGGCCTGGATGCCCGCCACCCGGGCCACCGACAACACATCGCCCTTGGTGAGCGCACCCCGGGCCACCAGCGACGCCGTCTCGGGTTGCATGTGCACCCGGCCTCGGGCCAGCGCCCGGCGGTGGGTGGGGTCCTTGGGGGTGACATCGACCATTCGGGCCCGGCCGAGCGGGTCGAGGTGGGTGAGGTGGTGGTCGGACATCGCCCGAGTCTACCGACCACCGCCGACCCGGCCAGGTGGCGCGACGCTCAACCGCCGACGAGTGCGGCCACCGAGGCCGGGACGCCGACGCCCGGCGCCAGGTCGGGGTCGGGCACCGGCGTGCCGAAGCCACCCACGACCGGAACCAGCCCGGCCCACACCGTCCGGGGACGAGATGCTCGGTGATGACCCGCAACCCGAGCTCGGCTTCGTCGCCGTCAACCCTCACCGCGGTACCGAAGACCACCGCGGACCGGTAGTTCATCGAATGGTGGAACGCCGATCGGGCGAGCACCAGCGCGTCGACATGGGTCACCTCGACACAGACCGGCGCACCCCCACTGAGGTGACGCAGGAGTCGGCTGGCGACCGATCCGTGGAGGTACAGCGCGTCGCCGTCACGGCCATAGAGCATCGGGATGACGACCGGCCGACCATCGGCGACGATGCCCACGTGGCCCAGCGCGCCCGCGTCGAGGACCGCGTTGACCGACTCGGTGTCGTAGGCGGCCCGGGACGGGTTGCGACGGACGCGGCTGAGCTCTGATGGAGGCGGTTCGGCGGCCATGGGCCAGCACTGTAGGAACGATTCGGTGAACCGACCCAGCGGGTTTCGGGCCGGATCAGCCGCCGATCTGGCTCATCGACTTGTTGGGACGGATGAACACGGCGTCGCCGATGTTGTGTCCGGCCCACTTCGACCCCACCGTCGACTCGACTGCAGCGGCCAGCTCGTCGTCGGAGGCGCCGGAGCGCAGCAGATCGCGCAGGCCGGTCTCCTCGAGCGCGAACAGACAGGCGCGCAGCTGTCCCTCGGCGGTGAGGCGCACCCGGTCACACGACGAGCAGAACGACTGGGTGACGCTGGCGATGACGCCGATCTCTCCACCGCCGTCGAGGTAGCGGAAGCGTTCGGCCGGTGCCGACCCGCGCACGGCCTCGCCGAGGGGCTCGAGCGGGAAGACCTCGCCGATCCGCTCGACGATCTCGGCGTGGGTGACCACCTGGTCGTCGGTCCACTCTCCGGTCGCGTCGAGCGGCATGAACTCGATGAAGCGGACGGTGACGCCACGCTCGCGGCCGAAGCGGGCGAAGTCGACCAGCTCGTCGTCGTTGACCCCCCGCATCATCACCGCATTGATCTTCACCGGCGACAGGCCCGCCGCCAGCGCGGCGTCGATGCCGGCGAGGACCGTCTCGAGCTCGTCGCGCCGGGTGATCTCGACGAAGCGGTCGGGGCGCAGCGTGTCGAGCGAGACGTTGATCCGACCCAACCCTGCCCGGACCAGCTCCTCGGCGGAGTG